>NZ_JBBBNY010000004.1:18487-322864 GCF_037137055.1 Fulvimonas yonginensis | reverse complement strand
GCCGCGCCGATGGTAGTGTGCACCTCGCATGCAAGAGTAGGTCACCGCCAGGGGCTTCATACCCAAACCCTCTCCCCCTCGGGAGAGGGTTTTTCTTTGGACGGATGCGCCGCTCGCGTCGACTTGCACGGCAGACGCGCGGCGCCCCGGGCGGTAGACCGTGCGGAAGGCGACAAACGTGCGGCAGGCATTGGAACACCGTGCTTGCCGTACCCGTATGATGCGGTCAGCGATGGCTGCGCGTGAGGGAGACGCCGCCTTGTTCGTCCATGTCGAAACACGCCGGAGGTCCACCACGCTGTGGGCCACGCTGGTTCTGGTCGTACTTTGCGTGGCCAGCTTCGTGGCGCTGGCACTGATGCCGCCGCCGCAGCGCGTTTCGTTCCTGCTCGAATGGGGCACGATTCCGGCCAACATCTTCCACGGCCATGCCGCGTTCTGGCGGCAGCTGGCCGATCCTGCACTGCTGCGCCTGTTCACCGCGCTGTTCATCCACGTGGCGTGGATCCACCTGCTGAGCAACCTGCTGTTCCTGGTGATCTTCGGGTTGCCCGCCGAGCGCACGCTCGGCTCCGCGCGCTTCCTGTCGCTGTTCGTGGTGGGCGGGATCGTCGCCAACCTGGTGGGCGCGCTCACGCTGGCCGGCGTACGCCTGCCCATCATCGGTTGCAGCGGGGCGGTGTCCGCGGTTCTGGGAGCGTACGCGGCGCTGTTCCCGCGGGCGCGCCTGGGACTGGTGCTGCCGCTGGGCCTGTTCCTGGAGTTCGTGCGCGTGCCGGCCTTCCTGCTGATCGGCATCTGGGTGCTGCTGCAGCTGCTCTTCAGTTACGCCGGGCCCAGCTACGGCGCGGTGGTGTGGTGGACGCACATCGCCGGCTTCCTGTTCGGCATGCTGTTCGCGCTGTTCTCGCGCGAGGCCATCGCCCGCCGGTTGCGCGGCTAAACTTCCCGCCATGCCAGCCAAGAAACTCTACAAGGTTACCTTCCTGCACCTGGGCAAGTGCTACGAGCTGTATGCGCGGCACGTGGCATCCAGCCCGCTGTGGGGCTTCACCGAAGTGGGGCAGCTCGTCTTCGAACCGGCCGGTTCCGGCCTGCTGGTCGATCCCAGCGAGGAACGCCTGCGCGAGGAATTCGCCGACACCCGCGTGCTGCACCTGCCGATGCAGTCGGTGGTGCGCATCGAGGAAGTCGAACGCAAGGGTGCGCTGGCGATCCGCGACGCCGGCGACGGTCAGAAGATCACGCCCTTTCCCCTGCCGCCGAAGCCGCGCTGACGGCTCAGGCGGCGCTCAGGCCGTGCCACAGGCCGAAGCCGCGCATGATGCGGCGGGCGACCGGCGTCGCCGCCACCTGCCGGTAGACCTGGTGCGGGTCGCTGCCTTCGCGTCGCATCGCTTCGCGCTTGCGATGGATGTAGGCGCGCATGACGTCGGCGTTGAACTCGGGGTGGAACTGCACGCTGACCGCGCTCGGGCCGTAGCGCAGCAGGTGATGCGGATCGCGCTCCGAGCGGGCGAGCACCGTGGCGCCGGCCGGGACCTCGAGCACGCTCTGCTCGTGCGTGGTGTGGGCGCGGAAGCTGGCCGGCAGACGCTGCGTGAGCGGGTCGTCCGCGGCGGCCGCGGTCAGTTCGATCGGCAGCGTGCCGATCTCGCGGCCGCCGGGCAGGTAGTCGACCCGGCCACCGAGGGCGTGCGCCATCAGCTGGTGGCCGTAGCAGACGCCGAACAGCGGCAGCTGCGCGTCCATCGCGTCGCGGATCCAGCCGGCGGTGCGTTCGCTCCAGGCGGCGCGCTCGGTGACCATGGCGGCCGAGCCGGTGATCAGTGCGCCGGCCACCTCCCGTGGCGGCGGCAGCGCTTCGCCGGCGGCGACATCCACCACGCGCAGGCGGATCGGCGACAGTGCGGCGCACAGCCGGAACCAGTGCGGGAAGTCGCCGTGACGCGCACGGATGGAGTCCGGCGCACGGCCGGTGCGGATGATCAGGACGGGTTTCATGGGAGCGTCTGCTGGGCCGGCTAGGACAGGCTTTCGTGCTCGATCGGCGGCAATACGGTGAGCACTTCCTGCACGGTGGTCAAGCCCTTGGCGACCTGCATCGCCGCCGAAATGCGCAAGGGCTGCATGCCCTCGGCCAGGGCCGCCTCGCTGAGCCGGGCGAGGTCCAGCTGGGCCGAGATCAACCCGCGCATCCTCGGGCTGATCCGCAGCATCTCGTAGATGCCGGTACGGCCCATGAAACCGGTGTTGCGGCATTCCAGGCAGCCCACCGGCTCGAACACCTGCTCCGGCACCGGCAGCGTCCAGCCGTGGGTGAGCGCAGTCCAGGCATGCGGGTCCTGCGCCGTGGCGCGCTTGCAGTGCGGGCACAGCGTGCGCACCAGGCGCTGCGCGACCACGCCGGTCAGCGTGGATTGGATCAGGTAGTGCGGCACGCCCAGGTCGAGCAGGCGGGTCACCGCGCTGGGCGCGTCGTTGGTGTGCAGGGTGGAGAGCACCAGGTGGCCGGTCAGCGAGGCCTGCACCGCCATCTGCGCGGTTTCCAGGTCGCGGATCTCGCCGATCATGATGATGTCCGGGTCCTGGCGCAGCAGCGTGCGCACGCCGGCGGCGAAGTCCAGCTCGATCGAGGGCTGCACCTGCATCTGGTTGAGCTCGGGGCTGACCATCTCGATCGGGTCTTCCACCGTGCATACGTTGAGCTCGGGACGTGCCAGGTGCTTGAGCGTGGAGTAGAGCGTGGTGGTCTTGCCCGAGCCGGTCGGGCCGGTGACCAGCACGATGCCGTGCGGCCGCTCGACCATCGAGCGCCAGATCGCGCCCTCCTCCGGCGAGAAGCCGAGCTGGCCGAAGTCCTTGGCCACGATGTCCGGGTCGAAGATGCGCATCACCACCTTCTCGCCGAAGGCGGTCGGCATGGTCGAGATGCGCAGTTCCACCTCGCGCCCCGCCGCCGAGCGCGTCTTGATGCGACCGTCCTGCGGACGGCGCTTCTCGGCCACGTCCATGCGAGCCAGGATCTTGATGCGCGCGGTCACCGCGGTCATCACCGGCGGCGGCAGCTCGAACACCTTGTGCATCACGCCGTCGATACGGAAGCGCATCTGGCCGGCGTCGCGGCGCGGCTCCAGGTGGATGTCCGAGGCGCGCTGCTCGAAGGCGTACTGCAGCAGCCAGTCGACGATGTGCACCACGTGGCGGTCGTCGGCGCCGACCTCGCCGGTCTTGCCGAGCTCCACCAATTGCTCGAAGTTGAGGATCGCCGCCGAGCTGTCGTAGCCGGCGCCCTTGGCGTCCTGCGCCAGCTGGATCGAGCGCTGCACGCCGTAGAACTCGGCCAGGTAACGGTTGATGTCCAGCGGGCTGGACACCACCCGGCGCACGTCCCGGCGCAGCATCTGCGCCAGGTCGGTCGCCCAGGCCGCGTCGAACGGCTCGCTGGTGGCGAAGGTGACCTCCGCGGGCGAGGCCGCCACCGGCAGGATGCGATGGCGCGTGGCGTAGGCATGGCTGACCACCTGGGTCACCGCCGCCACGTTGATCTTCATCGGGTCGATCTTGAGGTAGGGCAGCGCGGCCTGCCCGGCCAGCCATTCGGTCAGGCCCTCCAGGCTCAGGGGGCGGCCCGGCTCGCGCAGGTTCGGCAGCTTGGCGTTGGCGATCAGCACCAGCGGATGCAGCTCGACCGTGCTGCGTCCGGCGCGGGCGCCCATGCGCACGTTCTTGGCGTCCTCGGCCGACACGTAGCCGTCGACCACCAGCGCGGCCAGCACGTCGTCCAGCCCCAGCCGGCCGCGGCGGCCCAGCAGGGAAGCGATTTGCGGTGTTGCGGCCATCCGGCGGCCTCCCCCGTGATGCGTTCGAGCCTGCGCCAGGCCAGTGCCGGCGCGGGCTTTGGCTATACTAACGCGCTTTGTCGCAGGCCAATCGCCCATGTCAGCGCGCACCTTCCAGGACGTGATCCAGACCCTCAACCGCTACTGGGGCGCGCAGGGTTGCGTGCTGCTGCAGCCGCTGGACACCGAGGTCGGCGCCGGCACCTTCCACCCGGCAACCTTCCTGCGCGCGCTCGGTCCGGAACCCTGGGCGGCCGCCTACGTGCAACCCTCGCGCCGCCCCACCGACGGCCGCTACGGCGAAAACCCCAACCGCCTGCAGCACTACTACCAGTACCAGGTGGTGATGAAGCCCAACCCGGAGAACATCCTGGAGCTGTACATCGGTTCGCTCAAGGAACTGGGGCTGGATCCGCTGGTGCACGACCTGCGCTTCGTCGAGGACAACTGGGAATCGCCCACGCTGGGGGCCTGGGGCCTCGGCTGGGAGGTGTGGCTGAACGGCATGGAGGTGACCCAGTTCACCTACTTCCAGCAGGCCGGCGGCCTGGAGTGCCGTCCGGTGACCGGCGAAATCACCTACGGCCTCGAGCGCCTGGCGATGTACCTGCAGAACGTGGACAACGTCTATGACCTGATCTGGACGCAGGGCCCGCACGGCACCGTCACCTATGGCGACGTGTTCCACCAGAACGAGGTCGAGCAGAGCACCTACAACTTCGAGCACGCCAACGTGCCGGAACTGCTGCGCTGGTTCGACGTGTGCGAGGCCACCGCCAACCAGCTGATCGCCGCCGGCCTGCCGCTGCCGGCCTACGAGCAGGTGATGAAGGCCAGCCACACCTTCAACCTGCTCGACGCGCGCCGGGCGATCAGCGTGACCGAGCGCCAGCGCTACATCCTGCGCGTGCGCACGCTCTCGCGTGCGGTCGCCGAGGCTTACGTGGCGCAGCGCGAGAAGCTCGGCTTCCCGGGGCTCAAGAACGTTTCGAAGGAGCAGGTCGCATGAGCCAGCCCAAGTCGCTGCTGGTCGAACTGGGTACCGAGGAACTGCCGCCGAAGGCGCTGGACGAACTCGCGCAGGCGTTCCTGAGCGGTCTCGTCGAGGGGCTGGGCAAGCGTGGCATCGAGGCGGCGCTGGACCAGGCGCGCGCCTACTGCACGCCGCGCCGGCTGGCCGTCTACGTGCCGGCGGTGGCCGCCATCCAGCCCGAGCAGCACGTCGAGCGTCGCGGCCCGGCGGTCAACGCCGCACTCGATGCGCAAGGCCAGCCGTCCAAGGCGTTGCTGGGCTTCGCCCAGTCCTGCGGCGTGGACGTGGCGCAGCTGGAGAAGCTGGAGACCGACAAGGGCGCGTGGTTCGTGTTCCGCGCGATCAAGCCTGGGCAGACCCTGGCCGCGCTGCTGCCGGAGATCGTCGAGGAAGCGCTCCGGAGCCTGCCGATCCCGCGCTCGATGCGCTGGGGCGATCACGACTACGCCTTCGTCCGTCCGGCGCACTGGCTGGTGATGCTGCACGGCGCGGATATCATCGACGGCGAGGTGCTCGGCCTCAGGAGCGGGCGCAAGTCGCGCGGCCACCGCTTCATGCATCCCAACCCCGTGCACGTGACGGACGCCGACGGCTGGCTCGATGCCCTGCGCGCGGCCAAGGTGCTGGCCGATCCGGCGGAGCGCCGCGAGCGCATCCGCGCCGAGGTGGCCCGTGTCGCCGCGCAGACCGGCGGTACGCCGCGGCTGGACGACGCCCTGCTCCACGAGATCGCCAACCTCACCGAGTGGCCGGCGGCGATCGCCTGCACCTTCGAACGCGAGTTCCTGGCGGTGCCGCCGGAGGCGCTGGTCACCACCATGGAAACCAACCAGAAGTTCGTGCCCGTGTTCGACGCGGCGGGCGGGCTGACCGAGCACTTCATCGGCATCGCCAACATCGAGTCGAAGGATCCGGCCGAGATCCGCAAGGGCTACGAGCGCGTGATCCGCCCGCGCTTCGCCGACGCCAAGTTCTTCTGGGACGAGGACCTCAAGACGCCGCTGGCCGACTACCAGGAACCGCTCAGGAACGTCACCTACCAGCAGGCGCTGGGCAGTCTTTGGGACAAGAGCGTGCGCGTGGCCGAGCTGGCGCGCGTGATCGCCGGGCGCGTCGGCGTCGACGCCGGCGCGGCGACCCGCGCGGCGTCATTGGCCAAGTGCGACCTGCTGACCCGCATGGTCGGCGAGTTCCCCGAACTGCAGGGCGTGATGGGTCGTTACTACGCACAGCGCCAGGGCGAGGGCGAACCGGTGGCGCGGGCGCTGGACAGCTACTACCAGCCGCGCTTCGCCGGCGATGCGATCGCCGCCGACCCGGTCGGCCGGGTGCTGGCGGTGGCCGAGCGCCTGGACACCCTGGCCGGGATCTTCGCCGTCGGCATGAAGCCGAGCGGCAACAAGGATCCGTTCGCCCTGCGTCGCGCCGCGCTCGGCCTGGCCCGCACCCTGGTCGAAGCCGGCCTGGAACTGGACCTGCGCGCCGCCTTCGTCGAGGCGCTGGAGTTGCTGCCCGAGCGTGCGCTCGCCGCGGGCGTGAAGCCCGGCAAGGACGGCAAGTCGCCCGCGTTCGATGCGGCCGCGCGCCGTGCCGCGCTGCTCGGCGAGCTGATCGAATTCGTGTTCGACCGCCTGCGCGGCTACTACGCGGACCTGGGCTTCACCTCGGAACAGTTCGAGGCGGTACTCGCCGCGGCTCCGGCGACGCTGCCGGACTTCGACCGCCGCCTGCGCGCGGTGGCCGAGTTCGGGCGCCGGCTCGAGGCGGAAAGCCTGGCGGCGGCGAACAAGCGCGTGGCCAACATCCTGCGCAAGGCGGAGGAGGAAACCGGTACGCCCGTGAGCGGCACGGTCGATCCTTCCTGCTTCGAGCTGCCGGCCGAGCGCGATCTCGCCGCCGCCCTGGAGCATGCCCAGGCCGACACGGCCGAGGCGCGCGCCGCGGGCGACTACACCACCGTGCTGGCGCGCCTGGCGCAGTTGCAGGTACCGGTGGACAGCTTCTTCGACAGCGTGCTGGTGAATGCCGAGGATGCGCGCGTGCGTGCCAACCGGCTGGCGCTGCTGGCGCAGCTGCGCGAGCAGTTCGCGCAGATCGCCGACATCGGCCGGCTCTGAGGCGGACCGCGCCGGTCAGGCGCTCTCGGTGAGGGCGTGGCTGCCCGGCGCGGTGCGGGCGCGGTGGATCCGCTCCGACAACTGCCGGTTGAAGGCCAGCATCGCCGAGGTGTCCACGCGTACTCCGCCCGGACCGAGCGCCTCGTAGAGGTCGGCCAGCAGGTCGGTATTGTCGGCGAGCGACAGGTTGCTGTCGGCCAGATCCAGCTCCGATTGCAGGATGCGCATGGCGGCGTTGAGGCGCTGGCTGTCGACCCCGGGTCCGTGCGGGATCAGGGAATGGCCGGCAACGCCGTTCAGGCGCACCTTCAATCGGCGCGCCGTTTCGGTGGTGAGCTGCTCCTCGCCGCTGCCCTGATCCTTGCCCGGGACGATGGGCCCCTCGCCGGCCACCAGCCAGACCAGCGAAATGCCCAGCGTGCGCGCCAGTTTCACGCAGCGCGCACGGGAGGGGTCGGTATGACCGTCGCGCCAGCTGCGCACCACGCCCTCGGAAAAGCCGCACAGGCGCGCGATCTCGGTGGCGCTGCCGACGCGCTGGATCAGCAGCTTGATGCGGTCCGCGAAGGTGTTGCCGGTTTCGGCGCTGGAGATGGGTGTCGGATGGTTCATGGGCGAACCCCGGGGCAACGGAAAAAGGGCGGAAAGCGAATCCGCCGGCCGGGCTCCATCCTAGCGCGGCGCCGCTTATCGTTGGCTTTGGCCGCAGCGGGCTCGACCGGGGGTCTGGCCCGGCAGCCGACCGAGCCGTCAGGTGTCCTGCGATGGCTTGACTTTTTGCGCGAAGCGACTTTTTTCCGCTATGCTTGGAACTTCCCCCGCGGAAAACGCGGCGCCAGGCGCCCTCCGACTTCCGTGCAGTCCCCGGTGTTTTTCCCGAACGAGGTTTCCCCATGCGCAGGTTGGTTTGGTCCCTGATGTCGGTAGCTGCGCTGGCCCTGGCCGGTTGCAACGGTTCCAGCGCGCCGGAGCAGGGCGGCGACAACGCCGCGACGGCGCCCCAGACGAACAAGGTCACCGGTACGGTCAACGTGCGCGGCGACAACCCGCTCTCGCCCGAGGCGAAGCTGGTGGTCAGCCTGGTCGACGTCTCCTCCAACGCCCAGGCGGGCACGGTGCCGCTGGCCAGCAAGACGATCGCGCCGGTGCAGATCCCGCAGTCGTTCGAGCTGGACTTCAACCCGGCCGACGTGAACCCGGCCGACCTGTACGTGGTCCAGGCCCAGCTCACCGACGGCGATCGCCAGTACAAGATGCCGCTGCAGGCGCCGGTGCTGACCAAGGGTGCGCCCAGCCAGGTGTCGATCGAGCTGGTACCCGAGCAGACCCCGGCCGAGAAGCAGCTGGCCGAGTTCCAGGCGGTGCAGAAGCAGATCGGCGGCATGAAGATCAGCAATGGCACCAAGCTGGAGAAGGACGTCTCGCGTGCCTGGCAGGTGTTCCGCAAGAACGGCCAGGTGCAGTTCATCCGCGCCCGCGCCGACTACGGCGACAAGGGCTTCACCAGTACCGACTACGCCTACCAGGACGGCCAGCCGTGGGTCGTGGTGCAGCAGAAGAAGGCCAGCCAGGACGCCAAGCCCAGCTCGATCGAGCGCGCCGGCTGGGACAAGGACGGCAACCTGGTGCTCAAGCAGGTGCAGTCCGGCAGCAAGACCGACAACAGCCTCAGCGACGAGGAGGCGGCCAGCCTGAAGCAGCAAGCGCAGGACATCCTCAAGCTGGCGACCGGCGGCAAGGGCAAGTAAAGCCGCGGTATCGCTCGGACGTCCAGCCGTCTGGACGTCCAAAAAAAAAGCCGCCGTTTGGCGGCTTTTTTTCGTCCGGGGCGGGTTCAGAAGCCGATCTTGACGCCCAGGTTCACGCTGTCGTCCTTCTGGTTGCGGTCGCTGAAGCGCCCGTGGTATCCGAACCAGCCGGTGACGTTCTGGCTGAACTGGGCGGACAGGCCCAGGTCGGCGCTGCCCCAGGTCTTGTCCGGCACGTAGCCGGTCAACTCGAACCTGCCGGCCATGCCGACCAGGCCGGCACGGACCGTGCGCGGATCCGCCTTGTCGTCATGGTTCCAGGCCAGCTCCACGTACGGCATCAGCGTGGCGCCGCCGGCCTGCCAGTGACCCTGCAGGCGCCAGCCCAGCGAGCCGACCAGCGCGTCGCGCTGCTGGCTGCCGAACCACATCGCGGTGCTGTCGTTGCCGTCTTCGGTGTAGCCCTTGATCTTGACCGTCTGCCACTCCAGGTGAGCGAACGGGCCGGTCTGCAACCCGCCGGCCTGGAACCACCAGCCGCCCTCGAGACCGCCGCCCAGGTGCGAGCCGTCGGCCTTGCCGCCTTCGTTGCGCACGGCGGTGCCCAGCTGGACGCGGCGGTTGATGTCCTTGAAGTTGGCCTGGCCGAAGCTGGCGAAGCCGCCGACGTAGCCGCCGCCGTTGTGGTAAAGCGCGTAGCCGAGGCCGGAGATGTCCTGCAGCTTGTAGCCGCCCATGCCGCCGGCGAAGTCGGCGTTGTGCTGACCCAGGCCCAGTGCCACGCCCACCGAGACGTGCTCGCCGGCACGCACGTCGGTGCCCAGAGTCAGGTTGACATTGTCGCTGTCGGTCTTGGGCGAGGCGTCGGTGGCGTCGAAACGCTGGCGGCCGTAATCGACGCTGGCGAAGAAGCGGGTGTCGCTGCCCTGGCCGTCGGCCAGCATCTCGTTGCGGATCGCGCGGTACTGCGCGGCGGTGGCCGCCAGCGGCGCCTCGCCCAGCAGCGAGATCTGCCCAGGCGCACGGATCACCGACAGCACGTACTGGCCGAGCATCGCGTGCGCCGCCGTGGTGGGATGCACGCCGTCGGCGAACAGGTAGGTCTGGTCGGTACCGGCCGCGTAGGAGTAGGGCAGGCCCGAGCCGACCGGTCCGCACTGCACCGAGCTGCCGTTGCAGGCGGGCGCGGTGACGTTGGCGAAGCCGTAGGCGGACGGGTCGGCGATCACCTCGTTGAGCAGCGCGAAGGTGTTCACCGGGATCACGTTCAGCCCGCCCGCGCTGAGCTGCGCCAGGCCGCTGTTGAGCACACCGTTGAACACCAGCGACAGCTGGGTGCCGCCCTGTTGCGCGGCCGGCCCGCCGGCGGCGCTGGCCGGGGTCTTGCCGATGTCCGGCAGGTTGTAGACCACCACGTAGCGCGCACCGGCCGCCTGCAGCTGGCCGAGCATGCCGATTTCGGCCTGGGCCGCAGCCGCGGTGCCGGCAGCCAGCACGTTCGGGTCGGTGCTCGCGCCGGTGAGGTAGAAGATATCGTTGGCGCCACCCCACACCTGGTACAGCGCGTTCGGATCGGCGGCACCACCATTGGCGGCCAGATACAGGCCCATCTGCTGGGGCAGCGTCGGCACCGGAGCCACGCCCTGGACCAGGCCGGCGCCGCCGAAGGCGAAGTCGGTGCCCCCGGCCAGCGAGGGTGCGAGCGTGTGGCCCAGGCCCGCGGCGACGTTCTCGGCGGCCGTGGTGCCCGGGTTGGTGGTGAAGCGCAACGGCACCGGCGAGCCCTGCGCGAGCGACAGGTTGCCGGCGTCGCTCAGGCTGTCGCCGAACACGACGACCTGGCTGAAATCCGTGGCGGTGGCGGCAGTACTGCACAACAGACCGGCGAGGATGGCGCCGGCGAGACGGGTACGGGGCATGGCGGTGACGCTCCTGGGAAGGGCCGGGATGGCCTCGTTATTTGCGCGTTACGTTAATGCACTCCATACGGAAGCGCATGCTGCGGCGCATCGCGGGCGGTCCGCCCCACCGGCCCTGCGGCCGCGGTGCGGACCTTCCTCTCTCCACGCGCCCGATGCCGCTAGCGCTTGCCCTGCTGCGCGCGCCGCAGCGCCTCGGCAAAGGCGTTGTTGGCCGGCGGCGTGGACGGCTTGGGCGCGGGCGCACCGCGCACGGGACGGGCGGCGCGGGCCTCGCCGCCGGCGGGGCGGCCACCGCGGGGCTGGCCCGGCTCGTCATCCAGGCGCATGGACAGGCCGATGCGCTGGCGCGGGATGTCGACCTCCATGACCTTCACCTTGACGATGTCGCCGGCCTTGACCGCGTCGCGCGGGTCCTTGACGAAGCTGTGCGAAAGCGCCGAGACGTGCACCAAGCCGTCCTGGTGCACGCCGATGTCGACGAAGGCGCCGAACGCGGCCACGTTGGTGACGCGTCCCTCCAGGATCATCCCCGGCCGGAGGTCCTTCAGGTCCTCCACGCCCTCGGCGAAGCTCGGCGCGACGAAGGTCGGGCGCGGATCGCGGCCGGGTTTCTCCAGTTCCTTGAGGATGTCGCGCACGGTCGGCACGCCGAAGGTCTCGTCGGTGAACTGCTCCGGCTTGAGCCCGCGCAGGAAGCCGCTGTCGCCGATCAGGCTGCGCACCTCGCGGCCGCACCGGGCGATGATCCGCTCGACCACCGGATAGGCTTCCGGGTGCACCGCGCTGGCGTCCAGCGGGTTGTCGCCGTGGGGGATGCGCAGGAAGCCGGCGCACTGCTCGAACGCCTTCTCGCCCAGCCGCGGCACCTTGAGCAGCGCCTTGCGGTTGGGGAACGGGCCATGGGCGTCGCGGTGCCTGACCACGTTCTCGGCCACGCTGGCGGAGAGGCCGGCCACGCGCGAGAGCAGCGCGGCCGAGGCGGTGTTGACGTCGACGCCGACGGCGTTGACACAGTCCTCCACCCTGGCGTCCAGCGCGCGAGCGAGCTTCACCTGGTTGACGTCGTGCTGGTACTGGCCCACGCCGATCGCCTTGGGCTCGATCTTGACCAGCTCGGCGAGCGGATCCTGCAGGCGGCGGGCGATCGAGACGGCGCCACGCAGGCTCACGTCGAGGTCGGGGAACTCCTTCGCCGCCGTCTCGGAGGCGGAGTAGACCGAGGCGCCCGCCTCGCTCACCACGATCTTGGCGAGCTGCATGTCCGGCAGCTTCCTGATCAGCTCGCCGGCCAGCTTGTCGGTCTCGCGCGAGGCGGTGCCGTTGCCGATCGCGATCAGGTCCACGCCGTGCTGCTTGCACAGCCTGGCCAGCGTCGCCAGCGATTCGCTCCACTGGCGCCGGGGTTCGTGCGGATAGATCGTCTCGGTGGCGAGCAGCTTGCCGGTGGGGTCGACCACCGCCACCTTGACGCCGGTGCGGATGCCGGGGTCCAGGCCCATCACCGTCCTGGCGCCCGCCGGCGCGGCCAGCAGCAGGTCCTTGAGGTTCTCGCCGAACACGCGGATCGCCTCGTCTTCGGCGCTCTCGCGGACGCGGCCGAACAGGTCCAGCGTGAGGTGCAGGTGCAGCTTGACGCGCCAGGTCAGGCGCACGGTCTCGCGCAGCCAGGCGTCGGCGGCGCGGCCGCGGTCGTGGATGCCGGCATGCACGGCGACGCGGCCCTCGGCTTCCAGGTGGCCCAGCTCGGCCTCCAGCGCCGGCTGCAGCTCCAGCTCGATGATGCCTTCGTTGCGCGCGCGCATCAGGGCCAGCAGGCGGTGCGAAGGAATCTTCGCGATCGGCTCCACGTGGTCGAAGTAGTCGCGGTACTTCGCGCCTTCCTGCTCCTTGCCCTCGACCACCCTGGCGCGGATCTGGCCGTGGGTCCACAGCCAGTCGCGCAGCTCGCCGACCAGCTGGGCGTCCTCGGCGATCGCTTCCATCAGGATCGCGCGCGCGCCGTCCAGCGCGGCGCGCACGTCGGGCACGCCCTTGTCCGCGTCGACGAACGCCTCGGCGAAGGCCTCCGGCGCGCGAGTGGGGTCCTCGCGCAGCCCCGTCGCGAGCGGTTCCAGGCCGGCCTCGCGCGCGATCTGCGCCTTGGTGCGGCGCTTGGGCTTGTACGGCAGGTACAGGTCCTCCAGCCGCGCCTTGGTGTCGGCGGCGAGGATGTCGGCCCTCAGTGCCTCGGTGAGCTTGCCCTGTTCCTCGATGCTGGCCAGGATCGCACCGCGGCGCTCCTCCAGCTCGCGCAGGTAGCGCAGGCGTTCCTCGAGCAGGCGCAGCTGCGTGTCGTCCAGGCCGCCGGTGGCCTCCTTGCGGTAGCGGGCGATGAAGGGCACGGTGGCGCCTTCGTCGAGCAGGGCCACCGCGGCGCGCACCTGTTCGGGCTTGGCGGCGATGTCCTGGGCGATGCGGTGTTCGATGCTGAGCATGTAAGCGTGCTTCGGTGAGGCAGGAAGCCGTCGATCATAGCAACCGGCGCACGATCCGTCGGGCCGTGCGGCGGTCCGGCGGTCCGGCCGATCCGGCGACCTGGCTACGCGTGGAAAGAGCGGTCGTCCCGCCGTTCCCGCTCGCGGAACACGGCCGCGCGGCCGTTCAATACCAGGGTGTTGGCGAGCATGTCGTGCAGGCCCTGCTTGCGCCGCGTCCAGGCGACCATCAGGAAGCCGATCAGCAGGATCATCGCGCTGAGGATCTTGGCGGCGTAGCGGCCCAGTGCCCGCGGAAAGCTGATGCGCCGCCCCTGCAGGTCGGTCACGCGAATGCCCAGCGCGAGCTTGCCCACCGTGCCCTGCCAGGCCGAGCTTTCGCAGACGGCGAAGTACAGCCAGGCCAGCAGCCAGGTGAGCAGGTAGGCGGTCTGCATGCTCTCGTAGTACTGGCCATAGGCGGCAAAGACGCGATCGACGTCCTGCCCGGCCGACAGCACGGCCTGCTGCAGCTGCGCCTGCGCGGCGCCCTCGCCGAACGCCTTCATGATCAGCGTGTTGGGGACGAACAGGACGATCGCGTCGATGATGTAGGCGACCAGCCGCTTCCAGAAGCCGGCATAGTCCTCCAGTGCCGCAGTAGTGTTGGTCGACGGCGGCACCGCCGCGGACGGTCCGAACGGGGGCGGCGTGGCGGCGAGCGCGTCGGGGAACAGCACAGACAGTGGTTGCCAGTCGGCCAGGCCCTCGTACCAGCCCAGGTCGTCGCGCGCGAGCTGGCCGTCGCGCAGCCACTGGCGCACGTCCTCTTCCTTGTAGGGACCATGGCGCTGGCCGTCGCGGCCGATCCACACTTCCATCAGGCGTACTCCGCTCGTGTTCGGAACGCCCGATCATGCCATGTGGCCAGGCGTTGTAGGAGCGCGCTTGCTCACGATGCTCCCGCCTTTCGAATTCCCGCGCAAAAGGCATCGCGAGCAAGCGCGCTGCTACAGGGGGCGTTCAGGCGGTGCGGCGCTTGAGGTGCACCAGCAGCAGCGAGATCGCCGCGGGGGTGACGCCGCTGATGCGTGCGGCCTGGCCGAGGGTGGCCGGCTGCGTGTGCTTGAGCTTGGCCAGCACTTCGGCGGAGAGGCCGCGCACCTTGTCGTAGTCGAAGCCGGCCGGGATGCCGGTGTGCTCGTGCCGGCGCTGGCGTTCGATCTCCTCGCGCTGGCGCTCGAGGTAGCCGGCGTACTTGGCCTGCACCTCGACCTGCGCGGCGACGTCCTCGCGCTCCATCGCCGGGCCGAGTTCGGGCACGGCGGTGAGCTTGCCGTAGTCGAGCTCCGGGCGGCGCAGCAGGTCCAGCGCGCTGGTCTCGCGGCTGACGGCGAGGCCGAGGTGGCGTTCGACGGCGGCGCCCAGCGCGTTGGTTGGCGCGGCCCACAGGCCGGCCAGACGCTGCGTCTCGCGCTCCACGGCCTCGCGCTTGGCACGCAGCGCGTCGAAGCGCGCCTGCGGCACCACGCCGAGCGCGAAGCCCTGCTCGGTCAGGCGCAGGTCGGCGTTGTCCTCGCGCAGGTGCAGCCGGTACTCGGCGCGCGAGGTGAACATGCGGTAGGGCTCCAGCGTGCCGTTGCTGGTGAGGTCGTCGATCAGCACGCCGAGGTAGGCCTCGTCGCGCCGCGGGTACCACGGCGCCTCGCCACGGGCCATGCGCGCGGCGTTCAGGCCCGCGACCAGGCCCTGCGCGGCGGCTTCCTCGTAGCCGGTGGTGCCGTTGATCTGGCCGGCGAAGTACAGCCCGCCGATCGCCTTGGTCTCCAGCCACGGGTTGAGCCCGCGCGGGTCGAAGTAGTCGTACTCGATCGCGTAGCCGGGCCGGGTGACGTGCGCGCGCTCGAAGCCCTTGATCGAGTGCACCAGCTCCAGCTGCACGTCGAACGGCAGCGAGGTGGAGATGCCGTTGGGGTAGATCTCCAGGCTGTCCAGCCCTTCGGGCTCGATGAAGACCTGGTGCGAGCCCTTGTCGGCGAAACGCACCACCTTGTCCTCGATCGAGGGGCAGTAGCGCGGGCCGATGCCCTCGATCTGCCCGCTGTAGAGCGGCGAGCGGTCCAGCGCGCCACGGATGATCTCGTGCGTGCGCTCGGAGGTATGGGTGATCCAGCAGCTGACCTGGCGCGGGTGCTCCTCGCGCGAGCCGAGGTAGGAGAACACCGGCGCCGGATCGTCGCCCGGCTGCTCCTCCAGGCCGCTGAAGTCGATGCTGCGCCGGTCGATGCGCGGCGGCGTGCCGGTCTTGAGGCGGTCGGCGGCCACCGGCAGCTCGCGCAGGCGCCGGGCCAGCGTGCTGGCGGGTGGGTCGCCGGCGCGCCCGCCGGCGTACTGGGCCGGCCCGATGTGGATCTTGCCGGCGAGGAAGGTGCCCGCGGTGAGCACCACGGCAGCGGCGCGGAAGGTCACGCCCATCTGCGTGACCACGCCGGCGACGCGCCCGCCCTCGATCACCAGGTCGTCCACCGCCTGCTGGAACAGGTCCAGCCCCGGCTGGGTTTCGACAATGCGCCGGATCGCCGCGCGGTAGAGCGCGCGGTCGGCCTGGCAGCGGGTGGCGCGCACCGCCGGTCCCTTGGAGGCGTTGAGCGTGCGCCACTGGATGCCGGCGCGGTCGGCCGCGTGCGCCATGGCGCCGCCGAGCGCGTCGATCTCCTTGACCAGGTGGCCCTTGCCGATGCCGCCGATGGCCGGGTTGCAGCTCATCGCGCCGACGGTCTCCAGGTTGTGGGTCAGCAGCAGGGTGCGTGCGCCGCAGCGGGCGGCGGCCAGCGCCGCCTCGGTGCCGGCATGGCCGCCGCCGACCACGATTACGTCGTAGCGGGTGGGATGGATCATCGGAGTCGCGTCGCGTGCGGACAGATAAAGAGCGTGCGTATGGTAGCGCTTCATGGCGCAGCTCTGCGCAAAATCAAGAGCTTGGCACGAATGCTGCTTCACTCTGCGTGCACTTTCCTTGGACAGACGCTGCGCGAGGCCGCGCGCCGAGGCCGGGCAGACAGGGGCCCGGTCGCGTACCAGGAAAGGAAGCATGACGGCGCCGTCGGGTTTCCCGCGGCGCCGTCGCCTTTTCCGCCCCCACAAAAGCCAAGCCCCGCCATCGGGCGGGGCTTGGCCTTGCTTAGATCTGGCGCCCGGCGGTCTCAGGAACAGGGGGAATCCAGGATGACCGTGTTGCCGGGCGCCAGAAACCGGAAAGTCGCGGGCGCCGTCGCGCTCCCTCGCGACTGCGGGAGCGATATTCCCAGTACCGCCGTGAATAAAAAGTGACTAGTTGCGGCTTTTTTTTGTAGGGCAGCTGACGCTGAGCGTCAGCCGGCCGACGCGGTCCCGGCTCGGGTGTGACGGGCTTCACGCTCTGGCACGGCGGTTGCAGAGCCCGCTCGGGTCAACCGACTTTCCCGTTCCGCCATGGACAACGTCCTCGACTTCCAGCCGGTCTATCCGCGCCACGACCTGATGATCGAGATCGGCAAGGTGCAGATGGCGATCGAACGCCTGGCCGGGCGCAGCGAACAGGAGCGCCAGCAGTTGCGTCCCCGCCTGGAGTCGCACATGCACCGCCTGCGCAGCGCGCTGGACCAGCTGGCCGCCTGATCGGCGGGCCTGGCGACGGCGGCGCCGCGACGCCGGGACGCCCCACGTAGCGGACGCGCCCCCGCCGGGGGCGCAGGCGCGAGCTTGCCCGCGATGCTTTTCGATGGCGCGCCCGGCCGACGACCTGCCCGGCGCAAAAGGCAAGGAGCATCGCGAGCAGGCTCGCTGCCATAAAGGCCGTGTCCCTGGCGGCTACGCCTTGAGCATGTTGCCCACGATCTCGGCGAGGTTGCGCGAGAGGCGCCTGTCCGCCAGTCCCGCCACCGCCGCGCGTGCCTGTCCGCGGCGGACCGGTTCGAGCCGCTGCCAGCCGTTGAAGGCCGTGGCCAGCCGCGCCGCCACCTGCGGGTTGAGCGCATCCAGTTCGGCCAGCCGCGCCGCGAGCAGGCGGTACCCCTCGCCATCGGCGCGGTGGAAGCCGCTGGGGTTGCCGCGGGCCCAGGTGCCGAACAGGGCCTGCACGCGGTTGGGGTTCTTCAGGGTGAATCTCGGATCGGCCTCCAGCGCCCGCACGCGCGCCAGCGCAGCCTCCCCCGGGAGCTGTGCCTGCACGGCGAACCACTTGTCCAGCGCCAGTGCGTTGCCGTCGTAGCGCTTGCGGTAGTGCGCCAGCGCCGCGTCGGCTTGCGGCGCCGCGCTGCGCACCAGCACCGCCAGCGCGGCCAGGCGGTCGGTCATGGTCGCGGCCTGGTCGAACTGCGCGGCAGCCAGCGCCTGCGCGGCCGCGGTGTCGACCAGGGCGAGCAGTTCCAGCACGCGGCGCCTGAGTCGTCGGCGCGCCTGGCTGGCCGCGTCCAGCGCCGCGGCGGCGTCGGACGCAAGGTCGTGATAGCGCGCGTGCAGCGCGGCGTTGCCGATACGTGTCGCCAGTTCGCGCTGCAGCGCCTGATGCAGCGCATGGATGCGCGCGGGATCGACGTCGGTCTCGCGTTCGGCCAGCTCCACCTCGCCCGGCGGGGTGAGCAGGTCGGCGAGCAGCGCCGCGTCCAGTTTCATGGTCTCGAACAGCCCGGCCAGGGTCTCGCACCAGACGGTCAGCGCTGCCCGATCGCGCTCGTCACGCAACTCGGCGTAGGCACGCCAGGCCAACTGCTGCGCCGCCTCCCAGCGGTTGAAGCCATCCGTGTCGTGGGTCAGCAGCAGCGCCAGCTCGGCCGGCGCGTAGGCGCACTCGAGGATCACCGGCGCCGAGAAGCCGCGCAGCAACGACGGCACCGGGGCGCGCTCGATACCGGGAAAGACGAACGTGTGCTCGGCCCGATCGAGCACCACCACCTGCTCGGTCGCGCCATCCTGCAGCGGCAGCATGCGGCCGTCCGGATCGAACAACGCGAGCTTGACCGGGATCGGCAGCGGACGCTTGTCCGGCTGGCCCGGGGTGGGCGGCGTGTGCTGGCGCAGGGTCAGCGCGTACTCGCGCCGCACCGGATCGTGACGGCCCTCGGCGACCAGCCGCGGGGTGCCGGCCTGGCCGTACCAGGCGAGGTAGGGCGACAGGTCCAGCCCGTTGGCCTCGCCCAGCGCAGTGAGGAAGTCCTCGATGGTCGCGGCACGGCCGTCGTTGCGCGCGAAGTACAGGTCCATGCCACGTCGGAAGCCTTCGCGCCCCAGACGGCCGGCGAGCATGCGCACCAGTTCCGAGCCCTTCTCGTACACCGTGGCGGTGTAGAAGTTGTTGATCTCGCTGTACTGCGCCGGCCGCACCGGATGGGCGAGCGGGCCGGCATCCTCGGGGAACTGCGCGCGGCGCAGCAGCGCCACGTCGTCGATGCGCTTGAGCGGCGCCGAGTTCATGTCCGCCGAGAACTGCTGCTCGCGGAACACGGTGAGGCCTTCCTTGAGCGAGAGCTGGAACCAGTCGCGGCAGGTCACGCGGTTGCCGCTCCAGTTGTGGAAATACTCGTGGCCGATCACCGCCTCGACCGCGCGGTACTCGTCGTCGGTGGTGGTGTCCGGGTCGGCCAGCAGGTACTTGGCGTTGAAGATGTTGAGGCCCTTGTTCTCCATCGCGCCCATGTTGAAGTCGTGGGTGGCGACGACGTGGAACACGGACAGATCGTAGTTGCGCCCGTAGGCCTGCTCGTCCCAGCGCATGGCCCGTTCGAGCGCGTCCATCGCGTAGCCGCAGCAGTCGATCACGTCGGCTTCGGCCCAGATCACGAGCCTGACGTCGCGGCCGTCGGCGGTGCGGTAGTCGCGCTCGATCCTCTCCAGCCGCCCGGCGACCAGCGCGAACAGGTAGCAGGGCTTCGGGTACGGATCGACGAAGCGCGCCCAGTGCCGCCCGTCCGGCAGCTCGCCCGCGCCGTCCGGGTTGCCGCCGGCGAGCAGCACCGGGAAGCGCGCGCGGTCGGCGCGCAGGGTGACCGTGTACTTGGCCAGCACGTCGGGCCGGTCGGGAAAGAAGGTGATGTGGCGGAAGCCCTCCGCCTCGCACTGGGTCAGCAGGAAGCCGCGCTCGCGCGAGCCGGACAGGTACAGCCCCTCCAGCGCGGTATTGGCCGCCGGCCGCACGCGCACGCGGGTCTCCAGCACGCTGCCGTCGCGCGCGCCGTCGACCTCCAGCACGTTGTCGCGGTAGCGGTAGGTGCCCTCGTCCAGCGGCCGGCCGTCGAGCGCGATGGCGAGCAGTTCCAGCCCCTCGCCGTCCAGCCGCAGCGGCGCGTCCTGTGCGGGGTCGCGCGCGAGCTGCAGGCGCGACCGCACCTCGCTGGCGTCGATGCCCAGGTCGAACTCCAGTTCGATGTGGTCCACGCGCCAGGCGGGCGGGCGGTAGTCGGCGAGTCGGATCGGGGAGGGGGTCTGGTCGTCGCGCACGGTGTGGTCGAGAGGAAGCCGCAAGGGGAAGGCTCAGGCTAACATGCGACGTTTTCGCGACCCGGACCAAAGATGGGTGCTTTCGACGTCGCCATCGAGTGGCTGGACAGGCAGCCGATCGCGGTATTGAACGATGCCGAGCGTGGTCGCCGCGTGCGCATCGCGCGACGTGGCGCCTGTGTGCTCGGCCTGGAGGTGCGGCTGGGCGGACGCTGGATCGACCTGGCCGACGGCCATCGCGATGCCGCCGAGCTGGCGGCCCGGCCGGGCTCGCGTTTCGCGCTGCTGGCGCCGTTCGCCAATCGCATCGCCGAGGCGCGCTACCGGTTCGACGGCGTCGACCACGACCTCGCGCCCGGCGCCACCGGCAGCGCGCGCGCGTGCCGGCACGGTTTCGTGCGCGACGTGGACTTCGCCGTGGCCGAGCTTGCCGCCGACGCGGTCGCGGCGCGGGTGCTGCTGGCCACCGCGATCGCCCCGCGGCCGGGCTATCCGTTCGCGCTGGACCTGGCCGTGCGCTACACCCTCGCGGCCGACGGGCTCACCGTCGAGATCCACCTGCGCAACCTGGGCACCAGCGCGGCCCCGGCGTTCGCCGGCTGGCATCCGTACTTCCGCGTCGGCAGCGGCCCGCTCGCGGCGTGGGAGCTCGCCGTTCCGGCCGACTGCGTGATCGCCACCGACGAGGCCTTCATCCCGCTGCCCGGCGAGACGGCCTACCGGCCGCTGGCGCAGGCGCCGGAACTGGATTTCCGCCGGCCGCGCGCGATCGGCGCCCTGGGCCTCAACCACACCTATGCCGGCCTGCACGCCGATCCTGACGGGCGCGCGCGCAGCCGGTTGCGCGATCCGGCCAGCGGCGTGGGGCTCGCGGTGTGGCAGGAGGGCGGCGTCATGCTCGCCTATACGGGCGACACGCTCGACCGCGGCGCGCGCACCTCGCTGGCGCTGGAGCCGATGGCGAGCCTGCCCGACGCCTTCAACCGGCCTGACTGCGCGCAGGCCATCCGACTCGCACCCGGCGCCGCCCGCACGTTCCGCTGCGGCGTGGAGATCACCCTGCCATGACCGTGAGCCTGCCCAGCTTCGCCCAGATCCAGGACGCCGCCGCCCGCCTCGCACCGCACGCGCGCGTCACCCCGGTGCTGCGCAGCGACGCGCTCGATGCGCTGGCCGGTGCCGAGCTGCACTTCAAGTGCGAGAACCTGCAGCGCGGCGGCGCGTTCAAGTTCCGCGGCGCCTGCAATGCGGTGTGGGCGCTGGACGAGGCGAGCGCCGCGCGCGGCGTGGCCACGCATTCCTCGGGCAACCACGGTACCGCGCTGGCGTTGGCGGCGGCCACGCGCGGCATCCGTGCGCACGTGGTGGTGCCCGAGGGCGCGGTGCGCGCCAAGCTGGAGGCGATCGAGCGCGCCGGCGCCGTGCTGCATCGCTGCGCGCCGACCCAGGCCGCGCGCGAGGCCGCCACCGCGCAGCTGGTGCAGGCCACCGGCGCGATGCTGGTGCACCCCTACGCCGACACGCAGGTGATGGCCGGCCAGGGCACGCTCGCGCTGGAACTGCTGGCGCAGGCGCCGGCGCTCGACGCGCTGGTCACCCCGGTCGGCGGCGGCGGCCTGGCCGCCGGCGTCGCCACCGCCGCGCACGCGCTGCGGCCGGAACTCGCGCTGTTCGCCGCCGAGCCGGCCGGCGCGGACGATGCCGCCCGCTCGCTCGCGCGCGGCGAGCGCGTCACCGACGTGGTGCCGCAGACCGTGTGCGACGGACTGCGCGCGCTGGTCGGCGAGCCCAACCTGCAGGCCTTGCGCGAGCACCGCGTGGAGATCGTCACCGTCAGCGACGAAGAGGCGGTCGAGGCGATGCGCCTGCTGTGGCGCGAACTCAAGCAGGTGGTGGAAGTGTCCAGCGCCACCGCGCTCGCCGCCGTGCTGAAGGCGAAGGACCGCTTCGCCGGCCGCCGCGTCGGCGTGGTGCTCACCGGCGGCAACGTGGATCTCGACGCGCTGCCCTGGTAGGAACCAGCGTGCTCGCGATGGTTCCCGATGTACCGCAGCCGCGAGGCATCGCGGGCACTCGCTCCTACGGCGAACGCCTGCGTGAGCCGTTGCCGACGACGGCCGCCAGCCCGGCGAGTACCAGCGCGATGCCCAGCCATTCCATCGCGTCCGGCCGCTCGCCGAGGATCAGCCAGGCGAGCAGCACGCTGACTACCGGCACGCCCAGGCTGGACAGGCTGGCGACCGTGGTGGGCAGGCGCTTGAGCACCACCAGCCACAGGCCCCAGGCCACGCTGGAGGCCATCACCGCGCTGTAGGCGAGCGCGCCCAGGAACGGCGCGTTCCACTCAATCGGCCGCTGCGGCACCAGCAGGGCGACCGCGCCCAGCGCCAGTGCGCCGAACAGCATCTGCCAGCTGGTCAGCGCCAGCGGCGAGACCGCATGGCGCTGGAACAGGCGCTTGCTGAGCACCGTGCCGCCGGCCCAGCCGACGCCGCCGGCCAGGGCTAGCGCCGTGCTGAACGGGCTGCCCAGGCCGTGCCAGGGTTCCAGGATGCACAGCAGCCCGAGCGCGGCCAGCGCCAGTCCCAGCCAGTGCCGCCGCGTCGGCCGTTCGGCCAGCAACGGCCAGGCCAGCAGCACGGCCCAGAACGGCATGCTGTAGGCGAGCAGCGCCACGTGCCCGGCGCCACCGCCGACCAGCGCCCACTGCTCCAGTCCCTGGAACGCCGCCGTCTGGCACAGGCCGATCAGCAGCGTGGCCCCCAGCGGCGGCGGCCGCAGCGACTGGCGGCTGGCCAGCAGCGCAAGGAACAGCACGCCTGCGCCGAGCAGGTAGCGCAGCGCGGCGAAATCGAACGGCGCGGCCCAGCGCAGCGCCTGCTTCATCACCACCCAGCTGTAGGCCCAGATCAGGACGGTGGCGGCCAGCGCGGCCAGCGCGCCGCGCCGGGAAGACGTGTTCGACATACGGGACAGCCGGGGGCAGGGCGTGCCAGTGTACGCCCGGTGCTGCGCTACAGTGGCGCCTGCCATCAGGGAGATCCACATGCAGCGCTGCGGCTGGGCGACCGACGATCTGCTTTGCGCCTACCACGACACCGAGTGGGGCGTGCCGCTGCACGAGGACCGCGCACTGTTCGAGTTCCTCTGCCTGGAGGGCGCACAGGCGGGGTTGTCCTGGCGCACGGTGCTGGCCAAGCGCGAGCGCTATCGTGAGGTCTTCCACGGCTTCGACATCGCGCGCGTGGCGCGCATGAACGACCGCGAGCTGGAGGCGTCGCTGGCCGACCCGGGCATCATCCGCAACCGGCTCAAGGTGAGCGCGGCGCGCGACAACGCACGTGCCGCGCTGGCGGCGATCGACGCGCACGGCAGCCTGGACGCCTTCCTGTGGTCCTTCGTCGACGGCGAGCCCGTGCGCAACCGCTGGCGGACGCCCGCCGAGGTGCCGGCCACCACCGCGCTGTCGGACCGCATGAGCAAGGAGCTGCGCAAGCGGGGCTTCCGGTTCGTCGGCAGCACCATCTGCTACGCCTTCATGCAGGCGACCGGCATGGTCAACGACCACCTGGTCGGCTGCTTCCGCCACCGGCAGGTCTGACGGCCGGAACACCCTGGTGTGATGCCCTGCGCGGTGTCGTTGCGACGTGCCCGCCGTTTCGTGCGTGATGCCGGTCATGCGCCGTGAGGGGCGCGTGAAACAGCGCTGAACAGGCCGACCTGGCGGCGCTTGCGCGCTCCCCACTCAAGCGCGAAGCATGCACCTCCAGCGCGCTCCGCGGCCGACCCGCGACCGCGGAGCGACGAGTCGTCGAGCGGCCGCACAACGGCCACTCGTAATCTGCCGGAGAGTGCCATGAACACGCGTGTCCTCACGCTTCCCATCCTGACCGCCGCCCTGCTCGCGGCCCTCGCCATGACGCCAGCGTCGGCGCAGACCGCGCCCGACGACACCCCGACCGCCACCGACAACCACGCCGCGCAGCAGCTGGCCGGGCAGTTCGACACGTTCGCCGGTTCCGACGCCAACGCGCAGGCGCTGGTCGACGGGCTGCGCAAGGGCAGCGAGGTCACGCTGGAGGCAACCACCACCCAGGCCGACGGCACCACGACCACCACCCAGACCACCTTCCAGCCGGCCGCCGGCGCGCTCGGCTACGGCAACGTCAGGATCGCGCTGTCGCTCGCCCAGGCCAGCCTGGCGAGCGCGGGCATCATCGAGCCGACCGCCGAGGAGATCGCCGCCTCGCTCAACGGCGGCGCCCTCACGCGGGAGGACGGCACCACCATCGACCTCAAGGGCGTGCTGGCCGAACGCGCCGCCGGCGAAGGCTGGGGCCAGATCGCCAACGAGATGGGCTTCAAGCTGGGCGACGTGATGCGCTCGCCCAACGCCGCCGCGCACGCCGGCGACCATTCGGCGGCCAGGGTGGAGAAGGTGTCCTTTGCCGGCGGCCGGGCCGCCGATCATCCGGGCGCGACCGAGCATGTCGCCCGCGTCGACCGGCCCGAGCGCCCCGAGCACCCGACCCGACCCGAGCGTCCCGAGCGTCCGGAACGCCCCGACCGCGCCGGCCGCCCGGGCGGCTGATCCTGACGCAGCGCCAGCACCCCGCGCCGCCTCCCCACGCCACACAGGAACGACATTGCATGCGTAGTACCTCTCGTGCGCTGGCCCTGGGCCTGCTGCTGCTCGGCGCCAGCGCCGTCGATGCCGGCGACGGCCGCTTCAGCGTCGGCACCGGTGCCAACTACAGCACCGGCAAGTACGGCACCGACACCTCCACCGACATCTGGTCGGTGCCGGTCACGGCCAGCTGGCAGAACGACCGCTGGACGCTCAAGCTGACCGTGCCCTACATCGGCATCAGCGGTTCCGGCGACGTGATCCCGGGCGCCGGCAGCGTGAACAACGGCAACCCCCGCGGCCGTGGCCGCGGTCGCGGCGGCAACGGCGCAGGCGGCTCCACCGCAGGCACCGGCTCGGCATCCGGCCTCGGCGACATCGTCGCCTCGGCGGGCTACGAGCTGTTCTCCAGCGCCGACCACAGCGCCGGCCTGGACCTGACCGGCAAGGTGAAGTTCGGCACCGCCGACGCGAACAAGGGCCTGGGCACGGGCAAGAACGACTACGGCCTGGCGCTGGACACCTACAAGGTCAGCGGCGACTGGACCGTGTTCGGCGGCGTGGGCTGGATGAAGTACGGCAGTTCGCAGTACATCCGCCTGCAGAACGGCTTCAACGCGAACGTGGGCGCCGGTCTGCGCCTGGGCGACACCGACGACGTCGGTGCCTATTACTACTACCGCGAGAAGATCGCCGAGGGCGGCGCCGCACAGAGCGAACTGACCGCCTACTGGAACCACAAGATCGGGGCCGACTGGCGGTTGCAGAGCTACGTGATGGGCGGCCTGGCCGACGGCAGCCCGGACTGGGGCGTGGGCGCCACCGTCAAGTACCTGTTCTAGGCCCGTCCGCCCCGGCCCCGTCGCGGAAGGCAAACGCCCTCGCGTGCCGGGCGCCGGGAGGGCGAGTGGGAGCCTCGCACCCGCTTCCCCGCGGGGCATCGCCGGCCCGCGGCCACGTGCATCACCATGCGCTCACCATGCGTGCGCTTGCATGACCGCCTTCCCGGCGTACGGAGGGCACGGTGGCCAAGCTGCGCATCGGCATTTCCGGCTGGCGCTACGCGCCCTGGCGCGGCGTGTTCTATCCGGAGGATCTGCCGCAGCGCGCCGAACTGGCCTATGCCTCGCGCCAGGTCGGCAGCGTCGAGCTCAACGGCTCGTTCTACAGCCTGCAGCGGCCCACGAGCTACGCGCACTGGCGGGCGGAAACGCCCCGCGGCTTCGTCTTCGCGGTGAAGGGTCCGCGCTTCATCACCCACATCAAGCGGCTGCGCGACATCGAGGGGCCGCTGGCGAACTTCTTCGCCTCGGGCGTGTTCGAGCTGGGCGCCAAGCTCGGGCCGCTCCTGTGGCAATGCCCGCCCAGCCAGCGTTTCGACGAAGCGCTGTTCGACCGCTTTCTCGCCGCGCTGCCGCGCGATACCGAACAGGCGGCGGCGCTCGCCCGCCGCCACGACGACCACCTCAAGGCGCCGGCGAGCGTCACGCCCGACCGCAAGCGCCGGCTGCGCCACGCGCTGGAGATCCGCCATCCCAGCTTCGCCTGCGAGGCGTTCGTCGCGCTGCTGCGCCGGCACCGCGTGGCGCTGGTGGTCGCCGATACCGCCGGGCGCTGGCCGTACCTGGAGGACGTCACCGCCGATTTCATGTACCTGCGCCTGCACGGCGACGAGAAGCTCTACACCAGCGGCTACAGCGACGAGGCGCTCGAGCGCTGGGCCGCGCGCATCCGCGTCTGGTCGCAGGGCGGCGAGCCGGCGGATGCGGTGCGCGCCAGCACCCGGCCACCGCCGAAGCGCGCCGGCCGCGACGTCTACTGCTATTTCGACAACGACGCCAAGGTGCACGCGCCGTTCGACGCGCAGTCGCTGATGCGCAAGCTGGGCCTGGCCACGCCCCCGGCTTCGGGCGCCGCGCCGCAATGACGGGCCCGCTGATCAGTGTCGGCTCGCCGCCCTCGCCTCGTTCGCCTCGTTGTGCGGGTGCTCGTGCAGCAGCCGGCGGGTGACGCCGTTGGTCCAGCCGAAGCCGTCCTGCAGCGGGTATTCGCCGCCGCCACCGCCTTCGGCGTTGTCGCCGTCGTGCGTGATCACGTACTTCTCGACCAGCTTGCTTTCCCGCTTGTACAGGCTGCCCACCGTCTTGAGCCAGCGGCAGGCGATCTCGTCGGCAAGCGCGATGCCGTAGTTGCGCATGCCGCAGATCGCCATCCATTGCAGCGGCGCCCAGCCGTTGGGCTTGTCCCACTGCTGGCCGCTCTCCAGCTCGCTGGTGCCCAGACCACCGTCGCGCAACAGCCGGTCCTGCAGCGCCCGCGCGGTGCGCTGCGCCTGCTCGGCGCTGGCCAGGCCGACGAACAACGGTGTGGCCGCCGCGCTGGTGAGCGCTTCGCGCGGCCCACCGCGCTCCCAGTCGTAGTCGAGATAGGCGCCGGCCCGCTCGTTCCACAGCAGCCGCTCGATCGCCGCCTTGCGCATCCGCGCGCGCTGCTCGAACTTCTCGGCCTGCTTGCGCTGGTCGGCGGCGCGGTTGAGCACGCAGATCTGGCGCTCCAGCTTGTACAGGAAGCAGTTGAGGTCCACCGGCAGGATGGAGGTGGTGCGGATGGTCGACAGGTCGGCGCCGTCGCACCAGCGCGAGCTGAAGTCCCAGCCGGAAGCGGCGCCCGCGCGCAGCTCGCGAAAGACCTGGTGCGCCGGCCGCCGCGACCGGCGCGCGGTGAGCACGTCCTCGCGGTAGGCCTCCTCGCGCGGGGAGTCGCGGTCGTCCCAGTAGCGGTTGAGGATGGCGCCGTCCTCCAGGCAGACGCAGTGCCGGCGCGTGTCGCCGGGACGCAGTTCCTCGGCGCCGGACATCCAGTAGTTGTACTCCTTGCGCAGGTGCGGCAGGTACTCGATGGCCTTGCACACGCCCCGCGCCTCGAACAGCTCCACCATGAACGCGAACACCGGCGGCTGCGAGCGGCTCAGGTAGTAGGTGCGGTTGCCGTTGGGCACGTGCCCGTAGGTGTCGATCAGGTAGGCGAAGTTGTCCGCCATCGAGGCGAGCAGGTCGTGCCGGCCGCTCTCGTCCAGACCGAGCATGGTGAAGTAGGAGTCCCAGTAGTACAGCTCGGCGAAGCGCCCGCCCGGAACCACGTAGTCGTTGGGCAGCGGCAGGATGGAGGAGTTGGGCGGATGCTCGTGCGGGTGCCGGGTCAGTACGTCCCAGAGGCTGTCGATGTGGTCCCGTAGCGATTGCCCCGGTGGTGAGACGTAGTGGCTCTTGTGTACCTGCGGCTGCTCGAAGTGCGCGTGGACGAAACGTGCGAGGTCGAAATCCTCGGCATCGCATCGGGCGCGGTAGGCCTCCAGGATCTGCTCCGGGTCCTTGCGCGGCACGCAGTCGACGAACGTCTTGCCGTCGTCGAACACCCGGCTCATCTGCACGTCGATGAACAGCTCCTGGTAGCGGTCGGCCGGCGTGAGGGTGTCCGCCTTGGCCACCCGCGCCGCCTTCGCCTCGTTTGCGCGCTTGGTGGCGTCGCTCATTGCTCGGCGTAGTTCCACAGCAAGCCGCCGTCGACGTAGAGCGTACTGCCGGTGACGTAGGACGCCTCGTCGCTGGCCAGGTAGGCCACCGCGGCAGCCACGTCCTCGGGCGTCCCCAGCCGGCGCAGCGGGATGTTCTTGCACAACGCCTTCATCAGGGCCGGGTCGCTCATCAGATGCGCGTTGATCGGGGTCCGGATCGCCCCCGGCGCGACGTTGTTCACCGTGATCCCCAGCGGCGCCAGTTCCACCGACAGGTCGCGCATCAGCATCTTCAGTCCGCCCTTGCTGGCGCAGTAGCTGGCGAAATGCGGGAACGGCAGCTCCTCGTGCACCGAGCTGATGTTGACGACGCGGCCGCCGCCGCCGCGTTCGCGCACGTGGCGGGCGAACGCCTGGGTGAGGAAGTAGGGCCCCTTGAGGTTGACGTGCATCACCAGGTCGTAGTCGGCCTCGCTCGCGTCGATGAAGTCCGCCCGCCGCTCCACGCCCGCGTTGTTGACCAGGATGTCGACCCGGCCCATGCGCTCGATCGCCTCGGCGATCACGCGGCGGTCGTCCTCCACCTTGCCGACGTCGCCGGCGATCAGCACGGCGCGGCCTGCGCCGGCGTCCTCCACCTCACGCAGCGTGCCCTGGGCGCGGTCATCGGCCAGGCGATCCTCCACCACCACCGACGCGCCCTCCTGCGCGAGCCGCAGTGCGATCGCGCGCCCGATGCCCTGCGCGGCGCCGGTGACCAGGGCGACCTTGTCCTCGAGCCTCATCGCGTCTCCTCGGGAAGTGGATGAGGTCGCCCACTATAGGCAGGCGCCGGTGAAGATTGCGCCAGTGGCGCGCGGGCGACTCAGCGGCGGCGCGAGCCGCGCAGGCTGTCGAGGGAGAAGGTGGCGATCTCGCCCTCCGCGGTACGGCGGGCCTGGCCGGGCGGCGGGCCCCAGGCGTGCGCGGTGACCACTTCCCAGGTGGCCGGGATGCGGCCGTCGACGCGCATCGCCTCGTAGGCGGCGAGCATGGCGCGGTAGTGCGCCTTGCCGGTGAGGTGGCGTTCGCGGGCCTGGTCGGCATGCGTGGCGCCCAGGCCCTTGAGCTCCTTCAGCAGCGCGCGCGGCGAGCTGTAGGTGAGCGTGTAGCGCGCCACGTCCAGCACCGGGTCGCGCAGGCCCGCGTTGAGCATGGCGTCGCCGACGTCGTGCATGTCGAGGAAACGGCTGACGTGCGAGCGCTGGTCCACCGCGGCCCAGGCGGCGCGCAGTTCCTTCAGCGTGTCCGGGCCGAAGCTGGAGAACGCCAGCAGGCCACCGGGCCGGAGCACGCGCACGCACTCGCCGAACAGCGCCGGCAGGTCGTCGATCCACTGGAAGCACAGGTTCGAGTGCAGCACGTCGACGCTGTGGTCGGGGAAGGGCAGGCGAGTCGCCTCGGCGCACACGCGCTGGAACGGGCGCAGCAGGCTCTGGTGCCGGCGCGCGGCCTCGAGCATCGGCTGCGCCAGGTCGAGCGCGATCACCTGGGCCTTCGGCCAGCGCTTCTTGAGCAGCGCGCTGCCGCGGCCGGTGCCGGCGCCGACGTCCAGCACGCGCTCCGGAACCTGCAGATAGAAGTCCAGGCGGCCGAGCAGGTCGGCCTGCACCTCGCGCTGCAGGGCGTCGTGCTGCTCGTAGCTGGCCGCGGCACGGCTGAAGTTGCGGCGCACCTGCGCGCGGTCGAGGTGGAAGGCGCTCATGCCGGGTCTTCCATGGATACCGACAGCGGTGCCAGCGCCGCGGCAACGGCATCGGCATGGCCGATGAAGGGGGCGTGGCCGGCGTGCGGGATCTCCACGAAGCGGCCACCGCACTGCGCCGCCGACCAGGCCATCGCCGCCGGGGGCACCAGCCGGTCGCGACGCCCGGCGATCCACACGCTGGGCACCGCCAGCTGCGCCAGGCGCGCGCGCAGGTCGCTGCGTTCGAGCAGGACGATGCCTTCCTGCAGCACGCGCAGCTCCGGTTCGCCACGCGCGAAGACGTCCGCGCGCAGGCGGCGCAGCCCGGCCTTGGGGTCGTCGCTGCCCATCGCCTCCAGCGCGAGGAAGCGCTCCAGCGTGGCGCGGTAGTCGGTTTCCAGGTCGAGCGCGAGCTGGTGCACCAGCGTGCCGTCGCTGCCGTGGGGCCAATCCGCGCCGCGCACGAATTTCGGCGTGGCGCAGAGCATGGCCAGGCCCTGCACCTGCCCGGGCAGATCCAGCGCCGCGGCGAGCGCGACCAGGCCGCCCAGCGACCAGCCCAGCCAGGGCGCCGGCGGCGTCGCACGGGCGATCGCGTCGGCGACGACGTGCGGCTCCAGCGGCAGCCCGCAATGGCGCGAATGGCCGTGGCCGGGCAGGTCGGCCACGTACAGCGTGCAGCGCTCGGCCAGCGCCTGCACCAGCGGCGCGAACACGCCGCCGTGCATGGCCCAGCCGTGGATCAGCACCAGCGGCTGCGGGCCGTGGCCGAGCTGGTCGATGTGCAGGGTCATGCCAGGTCTTCCGCCCCCTCGCCCCGCAGCACGGGTCGCAGGCTCTTGTCGACCGCGCCGCGGCCGTCGAACACGAAGCAGTCGCCTTCCCAGTGGCTGCCGTCGGTGTCTTGCAGGTACGTCAGGATGCCGCCTTCCAGCTGCAGCACCTCGCCCACGCCGAGCGCCGCGAGGTGCAACGCCGCCTTCTCGCAGCGGATGCCGCCGGTGCAGTAGGAGACGATGGTCTTGCCCACGTAGCGTTCGCGGTCGGCGAGCACGGCGTCCGGCAGCGCGGTGAAGTGCGGCAGGCGGTAGTCGACGGCGCCGGCGAAGCGGCCCGCGTCGGTTTCGTAGGCATTGCGCGTGTCCAGCAGCACGAGCTCGCGACCGGCATCGTCGTGGCCCTGGTCGAGCCAGCGCTTGAGCGTGGCGGCCTCCACTGCGGGCGCCCGGCAACGATGGGGCGCGACGGGCGCGCGCAAGGTGATGATCTCGCGCTTGAGGCGCACGCGCAGGCGGCCGAACGGCACCTGCCCGGAAATCGACTCCTTCACCGGCAGATCGGCGAAGCGCGCGTCGGCGCGCAGCCACTCCAGGAAGGCGTCGATGTCTTCGCGCGCGCCGGCCAGGAACAGGTTGATGCCCTCGGGGGCGAGCAGCACGGTGCCCTTGAGCGCCAGGCGCTCCGCGCGGGTGCGCACGGCCTCGCTCAGTACGGGCAGGTCCGAGAGCGGGACGAAGCGGTAGGCGGCGACGTTGACGATCATGCGGGGAGTGCGCGGGGCGAACCGCGGATTATACCGGCGCGCCCGCGGCGGCCGGGGCACGCGGCAGCCGCGCCAGTGCGTCGAGCAGGCGATCGACATGCGCTTCCTCGTGCGCGGCGCTCAGCGTGATGCGCAGGCGCGCCCCGCCCGCCGGCACCGTGGGCGGGCGGATCGCACCGACCAGCAGCCCGCGTTCCTCCAATGCGCGGGCGGCGGCCAGCGCCGCGTCGGCCTCGCCCAGCAGCAGCGGCTGGATCGGCGTGTCCGAAGCCAGCAGCGGCAGCCCCAGCTCGGCCGCGCCCCGGCGAAGGCGCGCGATCAGCGCGTCCAGCTTGTCGCGGCGCCAGGCTTCCGCGCGCGCTACCCGCACCGCCGCGAGCGCGGCGGCGGCGAGCGCCGGCGGCAACGCGGTGGTGTAGACGAAGCCGCGGGCGAACTGGGTGAGCCCCTCGATCAAGCCGGCCGGCCCCGCGACGAACGCGCCGTGGCAGCCCAGCGCCTTGCCCAGTGTGGCCATCAGCACCGGCACCTCGCCCACGCCCAGTCCCGCCTCGGCCACGCTGCCGGCGCCGTCCGGGCCGAGCACGCCCAGGCCGTGCGCGTCGTCGACCATCAGCATGGCGCCTTCGCGGCGGCACAGGGCGGCCAGCGCGCGCAGCGGCGCGCGGTCGCCGTCCATGCTGAACACACCGTCGGTGGCCAGCAGCGCACCGGCGCCGGGCTCGCCGGCCAGTTGGCGCGCGGCGGCCGCCGCGTCGGCATGCGGATAGCGCCTGAGTGTGACGCCGGCCAGCTGCGCACCGTCGAGCAGGCTGGCGTGGTTGAGCTTGTCCTGCACGCACAGGTCGCCACGGGCGAGCAAGGCCTGCATCACCCCGAGGTTGGCCTGGTAGCCGCTGGAGAACAGCAGCGCGCGCTCGCGCCCGGTCCACTCGGCCAGCGCTTCCTCCAGCGCGGCGTGCTCGCGCCGGTGGCCGCAGACCAGGTGCGCGGCGGTGCTGCCCACGCCCTCGTCGTCGGCCACCCGCTTGAAGGCGGCGATCAGCTGCGGATGCCCGGCCAGCCCGAGGTAGTCGTTGGAGCAGAAGCCCAGCAGCCGGCGGCCGCCCACCTCCTGCCAGGGCCCTTCGGCACGCTCGACGGTGCGGGCGCGACGCAGCAGGCCGGCGCGGGCGCGCTCGGCCGTGCGGATGGCCAGTCGCCGCAGCAGGTCCGCGCGCGCGGTGTCCGCCGCCCCGGCACGGTCGGCGGAGTGGGCTGGCGCGCAGGGGCCTGGTGGGTGCTCCGGTGGCATGGTCGTCCCGCAGTTTTTTCCTGCCTTCGGCCTGCCGCAGCTCAGGCGGGTTCGCAGAGGCCCGCGTGTACGGTGCCGGCGTGCTCGATCACCTCCATCGGGTGCAGGTCGAGCCGCTCGAACAGCCGGCGGTCGGCGGCCACGTCGGGGTTGCCGGTGGTGAGCAGCTTCTCGCCGTAGAAGATCGAGTTGGCGCCGGCGAAGAAGCAGAGCGCCTGCACCGCGTCGTCCATCTGCTGGCGGCCGGCGGACAGGCGCACCATCGAGGCGGGCATCAGGATGCGCGCCACCGCGATGGTGCGCACGAACTCGAACGGGTCGAGCGCCTCGGTGCCGTGCAGCGGCGTACCCTCGACCTGCACCAGCTGGTTGATCGGCACCGACTGCGGGTGCTCGGGCAGGTTGGCCAGCGCCTGCAGCAGGCCGGCGCGCTGCTCGCGCGTCTCGCCCATGCCGACGATGCCGCCGCAGCAGGTCTTCAGGCCGGCGGCGCGCACGTGCCCGAGGGTGTCCAGGCGGTCCTGGTACTCGCGGGTGTGGATGATCCGGCCGTAGAATTCCGGGGCGCTGTCGAGGTTGTGGTTGTAGTAGTCCAGCCCGGCCTGCTTGAGCGTGTCGGCCTGCTCGCCACTCAGCATGCCGAGCGTGGCGCAGGTCTCCAGGCCCAGCGCCTTCACCGCGGCGACGATCTGCGCGACCTTGGCCACGTCGCGGTCCTTCGGGCTGCGCCAGGCCGCGCCCATGCAGAAGCGGCTGGCGCCGGCGTCCTTCGCGGCCTGCGCGCGCGCCACCACCGCCTCCACGCTCATCAGCTTCTCGGCCTTCACCCCGGTCTGGTAGCGCTGCGCCTGCGGGCAGTAGGCGCAGTCCTCCGGGCAGCCGCCGGTCTTGATCGAGAGCAGGGTGGAGACCTGCACCGCGTTGGGATCGTGGTGCGCGCGGTGCACCGTGTGCGCGCGGTGCAGCAGCTCGTTGAACGGCAGGGCGAACAGGGCGGCGACTTCCGCGCGCGTCCAGTCGTGGCGGATCGGGGAAGCGGTCATCGTGGCGGCTCCGCGTGGGGACGCGGCAGTGTGGGAGCCGGCCGGGACCGTGTCAACCAAAAAGCGATACGCCGGGTTGACGGCGCCGGGCGCGCGCCGCTCCGCTACCATCGGGCCGTTCCCTCCCAGGAGATCGGCATGAGCACAGGTCAGGGCAGCACCGGCAACGTGATCGCGGCGGTGTGCAGTTTCTTCATCCCGGGCCTGGGGCAGCTGGTGCAGGGCCGGCTGCTGAAGGCGATCGTCATGTTCGTGCTGGCCGCCGTGCTGTGGATCGTCTGGATGGGGTGGATCATCCACCTGTGGTCGATCCTCGACGCGGCGCTGTACAAGCCGCAGGGCTGAGGCCCCGCCGATGCGCAGGGACGCGCTGATCCGCAGCTGGCACCGCCTGCACGCCTGGCTGCTGCCCTGGCGCTGCCTGCTCTGCGGCGATGCCGGCCGGGAGCGCCTGGACCTGTGCGCCGCCTGCGCCGGCGAGCTGCCGCGCAACACCACCTGCTGTGCGCGTTGCGCGCTGCCGCTGCCGGCCCCGGCCGCGTTGTGCGGCGCCTGCCAGCGCAGGCCGCCGCCGTGGGACGCGGCGTGGGCGCCGTTCCGCTACGGCTGGCCGCTGGACCGGCTGGAAGCGCGCTACAAGTTCGGCCGCGATCTCGCCGCCGGGCGCACGCTGGCCGAGCTGTGGCGAAGCCTGCCGCCGCCTTCCCCGCGTCCGGCGCTGATCCTGCCGGTGCCGTTGCACCGGGCGCGGCTGCGCCAGCGCGGCTACAACCAGGCGCTGGAACTGGCCCGGCCGCTGGGCCGGACGCTGGGCGTGCCGGTGCGCCACGACCTGCTGCTGCGCCGGCGCGCCACCGCGGCGCAGACCGAGCTGGACGCGGCCGCACGCCGACGCAACGTGCGCGGCGCGTTCGCCCTGCGCGAGGACATGGCATTGCCGTCCCACGTGGCGCTGCTGGACGACGTGATGACCACCGGCGCCACGCTGGCCGAATGTGCGCGGGTGCTCCGGCGCGCGGGCGTGGCCCGGGTGGAGGTCTGGGCGCTGGCACGCGCGCCGCAGCGGCGCCCCGACCGCAGCTAGGAGCGAGCTTGCTCGCGATGCTCTGGCTTTTGCGGCACCCGCGGGAACAGACATCGCGAGCAAGCGTGTTCGTGCGCCCAGGCGCTGGCGCTCAGCGCACCGCGAGCGCCAGCACGATGCCGGCCCACAGCGCGAGCCCGACCCAGTTGTTGTGGCGGAACGCGGCCAGGCAGGCTGCGCGGGCGCGGCCGCGGATCAGCCACAGCTGGTAGCCGAACAGCGCCGCCGCGCCGAGCAGGCCCAGCCAGTACGGCCAGCCCAGCTGCGCGCGCTGGCCGACGAACAGCATGGCCAGCAGGAACGTCCCGATCAGCATGCCCAGGATCGGCACGTCGGCGTCGCCGAACAGGATCGCCGTGGACTTGGCGCCGGCCCTGAAGTCGTCGTCGCGGTCGACCATCGCGTACTCGGTGTCGTAGATCACCGACCACAGGATGTTGCCCAGGAACAGCAGCCACCCGAGCGGCGGCACCGTGTTCGACACCGCCGCGAACGCCATCGGGATCGACCAGCCGAAGGCCGCGCCCAGCACCACCTGCGGCAGGTAGGTCCAGCGCTTGGTGAACGGATAGATCGCCGCCAGCGCCGCGCCGGCGAAGGACAGCTTGATGGTCAGCGCATTGGTGAACAGCACCAGCACGAAGGCGAACACCAGCAGCACGCCGAACACGACCAGCGCCTCGCGCGGGCTGACCCGGCCGCTGGCGATCGGCCGCCCGGCGGTGCGCGCCACCTGCGGGTCGAGCTCGCGGTCGGCATAATCGTTGATCGCGCAACCGGCCGCGCGCATCGCGAACACGCCCAGGGTGAAGATCACCAGCGGGCCCCAGGGCGGGAAATCGCCGGCGGCCAGCCACAGCGCCCACCAGGTCGGCCACAGCAGCAGCAGTGCGCCGATCGGCCGGTCCATGCGGGTGAGCACCAGGTAGTCGGCGGCCTTGCCGCGCCAATGCGGCGGCAGCCGGCGCAGCAGCAGGTCGAGCACGCGGGTGGCGCGGGTCGAGCTGTCGGCGGGGCGGATCGGGCGGGAAGGCGGGCGCGGCCGCGCCGTGGACGGCGGCGTGCGGCGCTGGCGCTTGCGGGATGGAGGGGCCATGCCGCGAGTTTAGCCCGAGCACGGCCGCAGGCACCCGTCCGGGCGGGGCCCGGGGGCGCCGCTGGCGGTCCGTGCGGGCGGGGCTAAAGCGGCGGCGGCCGCAGCGGGTCGTCGTCCCGCAGCGGGCTGTCGCCCAGCGGGTCGGGATCGGCATCGCGGGCCGGCTGGGCATGACCGGGATCGCGGATCTCCTGCTCCGGCCGTTGCTTGCCCGGTTGCGCGATCGGCGGTTCGGGATGCTGCGGGTTGTTCGGCATGGCGGATGCTCCTTCTCGAGGCCCGGACCAGCCTCGCGCAACCGCCGTCAAACGCACGCGAGCGGCGGGTGAGCGCGCGAAAAGGTGCGTTGCGGCACAGTTCCAGGCCGCGGCGCACCGCAGGCGCTCAAGCGCCGTACAGGCGCGGCCGATAGATCGGGCGACGGACTCCGACGCATGGGCGGCCGGACATCGGGCGGAGGCCCTTCGACGGGAGGACGACATGTCCGTGGCCTACGACATCGTTGCGCAAGGGAAGCCGGCGGCATCCGCGCGGACGGAGGCGACCCCGGCGGCACGCCCGCTGGTCCTGCCGGCGCGGTTGCTCGATACGGTGGCGGCCTTCACCCACCACCGCGACATCGATGCGCTGGACCAGGGCCTGGCCCTGTCGCTGGCCGAACTGGCGCCGGCACGCGCGGTGGTACTGTGCAAGCGCGCGATCGACGGCCTGCGGCGCGAAAGCATCGTGCGTTGCGTGGTCGATGCGCAGGGCGCGCACGTGGTCGACGCCGAGGCGGTGGCAGGCGATCCGGCCCTGGCGCGCTGCATGGAGGAACAGCAGCCGCACGCCGACGTCGACGCCCGCGGCCTGCACCGGCTGTTCGTGCCGATCCTGCACGAGGGCCGCGCCCTGGGCGCGCTGCAGCTGGAGGGCGATGCGCCGCTGGAGGGCGCGCTCGCGCTGGCCGAGGGCTTCGCGCGGATCTATGCCAACTACATCACCCTGCTGCAGGAGAGCGAGCGCGACAAGCTCACCGGCCTGTACAACCGGCGCACCTTCGAGCGCCACCTGCAGCGGCTGCTGCGCCAGCCGCCCACGGCGGGGGTGGCGTCGGTATGGCTGGCGATCTTCGACATCGACCACTTCAAGCGGGTCAACGACACCTACGGCCACGTCTACGGCGACGAGGTGATCCTGCTGCTGGCCCAGCAGATGCGCGCCAGCTTCCGCCACGACGACGTGCTGTTCCGCTTCGGCGGCGAGGAGTTCGTGGTGCTGCTGGCCGGACACGACGAGGCCGGCGCGCGTGGCGCGCTCGAGCGCTTCCGCGAACGCGTCGCGCAGCACCCGTTCCCGCAGGTGGGGCACGTCACCGTCAGCATCGGCTACGCCCGCGCCTCGCTGACCGACTACCCGGAAATGGTGATCGACCGCGCCGACAAGGCGCTCTACTTCGCCAAGCAGCACGGCCGCAACCGCACCCACGGCTACGAGGACCTGCTCGCCCGCGGCGCGCTCGGTCCGGTGGCGGTGACCGGCAGCATCGATCTGTTCTGACCCGGTGCCGGTAGGGCGCCCGCGCTACGGCGTGGCCAGCAGCCAGTCGCGCAGCGCGCCCGGATCGGCGGCCAGCGGCTCGGCCCGCGCCGGGCGTGCCAGCATGGCGGCGAGCGTGGGCGGGACGGCGAGCGGGTGGCCCAGCAGCGGTTCCAGCACCTGCTCGAACTTGGCCGGGTGCGCGGTGGCCACCGCCGCCCAGCGCCGGTCGGTACGCACCGGCTCGCGGTCGAGCAGGTGCAGGGCGGCGGCGGTGTGCGGACACGGCACCAGGCCCTGCGCCTGCGCGTACCGGCGCACCGTGGCGCGGATCGCCTCGTCGTCCACGCTGGCGGCGGTGAGCGCGCGGCGCAGCGCGTCGTCGTCGGGGTAGGTCCAGCGTAGCCGCTCGAAGTTGCTGGGCGCGCCCACGTCCATCGCGTTGGCGAGCGTCGGCACCGCGGCGCGCGGGCGGTAGTCGCCGCCGGCGAAGAACTCCGGCAGCGTGGCGTTGGCGTTGCAGGCGAGCACGATACGGCCGATCGGCAGGCCCATGGCGCGCACCCACACCGCGGCCAGTGCGTTGCCGAGGTTGCCGGTCGGCACGACCAGGTCGAGCGCCAGGCCGTGCGTGCGCCGAACCCGCAGCGCCGCGTGCGCGTAGTAGGCCAGCTGCGGCAGCAGGCGGCCGAGGCTGATCGAGTTGGCCGAGGACAGCGGTACGCGTGCCTGCAGGTCCGGATCGCTCAACGCGACCTTCACCATGCGCTGGCAGTCGTCGAACGTGCCGGCCACGCGCAGCGCCCGCACGTTGCCGCCGAAGCTGCCGAGCTGGTGCGCCTGGCGTGGTGACACGCGCCCGTCCGGGTAGAGGATCGCCACGCGCAGCCCCGGCTGGCCGTGGAAGGCCGCGCCCACCGCCGCGCCGGTGTCGCCGGAGGTGGCGACCAGGACGGTCAGCGGTGGCGCATCGTCCGCGCGCAACCGGCGCAGGCAGGCGGCGAGGAAGCGCGCGCCGAAGTCCTTGAACGCGGCGGTAGGCCCGTGGAACAGCTCCAGCAGCGAGGCATCCGGCCGCGTCAGCGGGCGCAGCGGCGCATCGAAGGCGAAGGCCTCGGCGCAGATCGCCGGCAGCGCGTCGGCCAGCGCGTCGCCGGCGAAGAAGGGGGCGAGCAAGGTGACGGCGGTAGCGGCGAGGCTGCCGTCGGGGTCGAACGTGCCGGCCTCCAGGCGAGGCAGGCGTTCGGGCACGTACAGGCCGCCGTCTGGTGCCAGGCCCGCGGCGACCGCCTCGGCCAGGCGCGCCGCCGGCGCGCGGCCGCGCGTGCTGAGGTAGCACGGCGCGCTCATGCGAGCACCTGCGCCGCCGGGCCGTCGATCGGACCGACCAGCACGTCGCTGTCCAGCCCGGCCTCGGCGAACGCGCCGCGCATCGCCACGGCGGCCGCGTGCGCCTGACCGGCGTGCTCGAACCAGCCGAACACGCTGGGGCCGGCGCCGGAGATGCTGGCGCCGAGCGCGCCGTGGTCCAGCGCGGCCTGCTGCACGCGGGCGAAATTCGGCACCAGCGGCGCGCGGCGCGGCTCGACCAGCACGTCCTTCAGCCCGGCACGCACCAGCGCCACGTCGCCGCGCCAGCAGCCGGCGATGACCTGGGCCAGGTTGGCGCTCTGCGCCACGAACTCGCCGAGCCGGTAGTCACCGGCCAGCGCCGCGCGGGCGCGGCGCGTCTCCAGCACGCAGTGCGGGTGCACCAGCGCGCAGTGCCAGTGCGCCGGCACCGGGATGCGCACCAGCCGCTCCGCGGTCGCCAGCACCAGCCCGCCCAGCAGCTGCGGGCCCACGTTGTCGCCGTGGCGGCCGCCGCTGGCCACCGCCTCGCCGTCCATCGCGAAGCGGTACAGCGCCTCGCGCGGCAGCGGCGCATCCAGCAGCGCGTTGGCGGCGACCAGGGCGGCCACGCAGGAGGCGGCCGAGCCCGCCATGCCCGAGCCCAGCGCGATGCCCTTGTGCAGCGCCAGCTCGAAGCCGTACGGCAATGCCAGCGCCTCGCGCAGGGCGAGCAGCGACGCGCCGGCGGTGTTGCGCGCGGGCTCCAGCGGCAGCTCGCGCACCACGCCCTCGATGGCGGCGATGCGCACCTGCGGCGCCGCGATCCGCGTCACGCGGACGCGGTCGCCCGCACCGGCCAGGGTGTGTCCCAGGATGTCGAAGCCCACGCCCACGTTGCCCACGCAGGCGGGGGCGAAGGCGGTGGCGACGTCACGGGCGGGCATGGCGTTTCCTGCGGGAAGGCGATCCGCCGATTGTCGCAGCAAGCGCCGGGCGGGCGGCAGCCGCCCGGCTGCGGATCAGCGATGCCGGCGCCGGTGCGGGCGGGCCGGTGCGGGCTTGGCGGTCGCCAGGTCGATCGCATAGGTGGCGGTCCCGTCGCCGTGGTCCCGCAGCTGGCGGATGCCGGTCAGGCCGTCGGCCTGGGCGATCGCCTGCTTGCCGCTGGCGGCGACGAAGGTCACCGGCCCGCGCGTGCGCAGCGGCGCGAAGTGCCAGGAGCGCGCCGGCAGCTGGGCGCGCTCCAGCCGGCCGGTGCGCCGGAGCCAGGCGGCGACGATCTCGCGCACGCCGTCGGGCGCGGCCAGCACGATGTTGCTGCCATCCAGGCCGGGGAAGTTGCCGCCGCCGCTGGCGCGGTAGTTGTTGGTGGCCACGACGAACGGCTGCTGCGGCGCCACCGGCTTGCCGCGGTAGGCGAGCGAGACGATGCGCTGGCCGACCGGCCGGGACACATCGATCACGTAGCTCAGGTCGCCCTGCAGCTGGTCGAAATTGAAGCCCGGCAGGCGCGTGTCGATCAGCGGCTGCTCGCCGGCCTTGGCCGGGTCGATGCGGTTGAAGCGCGCGGCGGCGGTCTCCAGCCAGGCCTTCACGCCGGCGCCGTCGGTCTTCACCGCGGCGAGCGTGTTGGGATAGAAGTACAGATCGGCCGCGCTGCGCAGCGTCAACGGCCCCGGCGGCACGTCGGTGTAGTCCTGCGGACCGCCGAAGCCGGTGCGGAAGGCGGCCGCCGCCGACAGCACCGGCACGCCCGCCAGTTCCGGATGCAGCCTGGGCAGTTCGCGCTCCACGTAGTCGCGCTGCGCGGCGTTGACCACCGCCAGGGCGGTCATGTCGCCCTCGTCGGCGAAGTAGGTGGACAGGCGCAGCGCGCTTTCGCCTATGGGCGTTTCCACGTAGGCCAGCGCGGCGCGGTGTGCGTCGGCGACCAGCGGCGCGATCGCCGGGTCGGCGGGAACGCACTGGCCCTTCTGCGGGCAGATCTTGCGTACCTCCGCGTGGGTGTCCTCGCGGTCGAGCGTCCAGCGGCCGTTCTCGCGTGTGAGCGCGAGCTTGATCACGCCCAGGTCCATGCCGGCGAACCCGCCCATCACGGCCGGCTTGCCGCGCACGAAGCCGCGCACCGCGTCCACCTCCTTCATACCCTGGTAGCGGGGCCCGGGGAACTCGGCGTGCGAGTGCCCGAGCAGCAGCACGTCGATGCCGGGCACGCCGGCCAGGTACCAGCCGCCGTTCTCCATGTCGGCGGTGTACGGCGCGGTGTTGAGGCCGCCATGCAGGATCGCCACCACCAGGTCCGGGTGCTGCGCCTGGATCTGCGGCAGGTAGCGCTGCGCCGCCTCGACGACGCCGCTGACGGTGACCTTGCCGGCCAGGTTGCGCTGGTCCCACTGCAGGATGGGCGGCGGGGTGAAGCCGATGATCGCCACCTTGAACGGCACCTGCAGCCGGCTGCCGTCGGAGGTGTAGGCCTCGATGGTCTTGTGCACCAACGTCCAGGGCTTGTAGAGCGGCTCGCCGCTGTGCGCATCGAACACGTTGGCGAGCACCAGCGGGAAGTGCGGCCCGGCGCAGCGCTTGCGCTGGCCGTCGACGGTCAGCGGCCGGCCGGTGACCTGCGACAGAAACGGCAGGCCGTAGTTGAACTCGTGGTTGCCGGCGGTGCCGCCGTCGTAGCCGAGCGCGTCCATGGCCTTGTAGATGGCCAGCTCCTGGTCGCAGCGGACCGGCGCGACCAGCGCCTGGTAGTCGGCCAGCACGGTGCCCTGGATGGTGTCGCCGTCGTCGAACAGGAAGCTGTTGGGGAACTCCTCGCGCGCGCGGCGGATCAGCGTGGCGGTGCGCTCGTAGCCCACGGTGGGGTCGGCCTTGGCCTTGAAGTAGTCCCAGCTCAGCACGTTGGCGTGCACGTCCGTGGTCTCCAGGATGGCGACGTCCGTGCGGCTGCCGTCGGGCAGCTCCATCGGTCGGGACACCTTGGCGTGGGAGGCGCAACCGGCGAGCAGCGCGGCGGCGAGAAACAGCAGCGAGGGGCGCAGCGACATCGGTAAGGTCCGGGCAACGGGCAAGCAGGGGCGCAACGTAGCAGATCGGTGTGGCCAACGGCGGGCACTGCGCTGTCCTGTCCCGGGCCGGCGCGCCCGGGCGCCGGCCACGCCCCGCCGCGCGTCCGGGGCGCGCGACCCCCGGAGGCTACATCGCCGGGTAGCGCACGCCGCCGATCCAGGTCTCGCGCACGTGCAGGGTGTCGTCCAGCACGGCGAAGTCAGCGCGCTGGCCGGGGGCGATGCAGCCGTGGGTCTGCTCCAGCCCCAGCCATTCGGCCGGGTAGGCGCTGGCCATGCGCGCGGCTTCCTCCAGCGGCAGGCCGAGCAGGTTGACCGCGTTGCGCACGGCGCCGGCCATGTCCAGCGCGCTGCCGGCGAGTACGCCGGCGTCGTTCATGCAGATGCCGTCGCGGACGACGATGGTCTGACCGTTGAGCACGTAGTCGGGACGCTCGCTGCCGACCGGCGGCATGGCGTCGGTGATCAGCACGCACTTGCCCGGGGGCTTGGCGGTGATGGCGACACGTAACGCCGCGGGATGCACGTGGTGGCCGTCGACGATCAGGCCGCACCAGCTGCCCGGGTCGTCCAGCGCGGCGCCCACCACGCCGGGCTCGCGGCTGCCCAGCGGCGTCATCGCGTTGTAGAGATGGGTGAAGCCGCTCGCGCCGGCCTCGAGCGCGGCGCGAGCGGTGGCGTAGTCGGCGCCGGTGTGGCCGAGGCTCACGCGCACGCCGGCGGCGGCCAGACGCGCGATGGTGCCGGGGTCCACCTGTTCCGGCGCCAGCGTGAGCATGACCACGCCGCGATGTTGCGCGGTGAGCACGCGCAGGTCGTCGGCATCGGGCGCGCGGAACAGCGACGCATCATGGATGCCCTTGCGCGCGGGGGCGAGGAACGGCCCCTCGACGTGGATGCCGAGGATGCCCGGCACGCCCTGCGCGATCGCCGCGTCCACCGCCTCCAGCGCGGCGCGCATCGTGGCGGCGGTGTCCGTGATCAGCGTGGGCAGCAGCCCGGTGGTGCCGAAGCGCCGGTGCGCGGCGGCGATGCCGCGCAGCGTGTCCACCGTCGGCGCGTCGTTGAACAGCAGCCCGCCGCCGCCGTTCACCTGCACGTCGATGAAGCCCGGCAGCAGCAGGGCGCCGGCCAGGTCGTGGCGCGCCGCGCCGGTCAGGCGCGGGTCGGCCGCATCGGCCAGGGCGAGCACGTGGCCGTCGCGCACCAGCACGACGACGTCCTCGCGCAGCCCCTCGGGGGTCAGCACGCGACCGTGGGCGAGGGCGAGCAGGGGCGTGGACATCACAACGTCTCCGTGACCTTGCGCAGATGCGGCGGAAGGTCCGGATCGTAGCCGCGCGCCAGTGAAAGCGCGCTGGCCGCACGGTAGAAACGCTGCACCGCGAGCAGGGGCGTGGTGATGGCCGGCACGCCGGCCGGCAAGGGCAACGCATCCGGACCGCTCGCGCCGGGCGCGGCCACCCACACGCGTGCACCACGCGCGCGAAATTCGTCGGCGAGCTGCAGCGTGTTTTCCAGCGTACCGTCGTCCTGGCCGAACACCAGCACCGGGAAGCCGGCGCCCACCAGCGCCATCGGGCCGTGGCGGACCTCCGCGGCGCTGAACGCTTCGGCGTGCAGGCCGCAGGTTTCCTTGAACTTCAGCGCCGCCTCGAGTGCCGCGCCGAACCCATAGCCACGACCGACCACGAACAGGTTGTGCACCTCGCGCAGGCCCGCGCCGAGCGCGGACCAGTCCGCGTCCCAGCCCTGGCGCAGGTCGTCGGGCAGGCGCGCCAGCGCCGCGTGCAGCGCCGGGTCGCCGCTCCAGCAGGCGGTGAGCTGCAGCACCGCCGCGAGCGTGGCCAGGTAGCTCTTGGTGGCGGCCACGCTGCGCTCGGGCCCGGCGCGCAGCGGAATCACCGTGTCGGCCACGCGCGCGAGCGGGGAATCCTCCACGTTGACCAGGGCCAGCACCTGCGCGCCGCCGGCGCGCGCGGCTTCGGCGCTGCGCAGCAGGTCCGGGCTCTTGCCGGACTGCGAGACGGCGAGGAACAGCGCGTCCTCGAGTTGCAGCGGCGCCTCGTACACCGAGCTCACCGAGGGCGAGGCCGAGGCAGTGACGATGCCCACGCGCGTCTCGAACACGTACTTGGCGTAGGCCGCGGCGTGGTCGGAACTGCCGCGCGCGCAGGTGACGATGCAGCGCGGCGGCCGCGCGCGCAGCCTTGCGCCGAGCCCGGCCAGCAGGCCGGCGTTGACGGCAAGCTGCTGCGCGATCACGTCGGCGGCCGAGTGCGCCTCCTGGTACATCAGGGTGTCATGGGGTGATTTCATGGGAGTCCGAAGAGGCGGAGCGGCGATCGTGCGGTCCCTTTCCCCCCGGGAGAGGGTGCCTGGCAGGGCGGGAGAGGGTTCGGGCGAAGCGGAACCTGCGGCGGCACCGAAGCCTCACCCCGACCCCTCTCCCGGCGGGAGAGGAGCTCAAACGTGCGAGACGGCGGCAGCGCGCTTCGCGGCGCTCAGGGGGAACGGTCCTCCGGCCATGGGGCGTGGTGAAGCGCTTTCTCGCCACTCTCCGTCCGCACGACCGGAGACCGCACCTCTCGCCACCGTTCGCCCCGAATGCAGGCCCGCAGGGCCGAGGTCGAACGACAGGGAACCGGAGCGCGGCGCGTAGCCTCAGGCCTTGCGCGGCGGTGCCGTCGACCCGCGCACCACCAGCTCCGGCACGAAACCCTCGTTGGCCGTGTCCGGCGCCGAGGCGCCCTGCTGCAGCTCGGCCATCAGCCGCAATGCGGCGTGCCGGCCGATCTCGGCAGTGGACTGCCGCGCCGTGGTCAGCGCCGGCCAGGCCTGCTTGGAGAACGGATTGTCCTCGAAGCCGGCGATGGAAAGGTCCCACGGCACGTCCAGCCCGGCCGAGCGCGCCGCGGCGAGCACGCCGGCGGCGATCTCGTCGTTGCTGCCGAAGATCGCGGTGGGCGGCTCCTTCAGCGCCAGCAGCTTGCGCGCGCCGCGGAAGCCGTCGTCGAAGGCGTAGCGGCCGGGCAGGATCAGCTTCTTGTTGAGCGCGATGCCGTAATCCTTCAGCGCGTCGGCGTAGCCCTGGTAACGCTCGGGGCTGGAGCGGTGGTGCGGTTCGCCCCACAGGAAGCCGATGCGCGTGTGGCCGAGCTGGATCAGGTGCTCGGTGATCGCGTAGGCCGCGTCGCGGTCGTCCACCCACACGCAGGGCGAGCCGTCGGCCGGGTCCGTGCGCGCGGCGATGATCCGCACGAACGGGATCGCGTGCGCCTTCAGCGTGGCGATCAGCTGCGGCTGCTCGGACATCGGCGGCGCCAGCACCAGCCCGGCCAGGCGCGAGCGGCGCACCAGCGCACACAGTTCCTCGGCGAGCCCGGGCGAGGACGAATCGCAGGGATGGATCTGCAGGCCGAAGCCGCGCTCGCGGCAGGCCGACAGCACGCCGTTCTGCATGCTGATCACGTAGTGCGCGTTCGGGTTGTCGTAGACCAGCCCGATCGCATAGGAGTGCGCCGCGCGCAGGCTGCGCGCGGAGAGGTTGGGGCGGTAGCCCAGCGCCTCGATCGCCCGCTCCACCTTCTCGCGCGTGTCCTCGCGCACCGACGCTTCGCGGTTGATCACCCGCGAGACCGTCTTCAGCGACACGCCGGCGCGCTTGGCGACGTCCTTGATGGTGGCGTGACGCAACGACGGATTCTCCGCGGGACTGGCGCGCCATCCTAGCCCACCGCCGCGCCGGCGTGGCGGCGCCTTCACCGTGGGTGCGCGCCATCGCCGTCACGCAGGCCCACGCGGTAGCCGCGCAGGCCGTAGAACAGGATGTAGAGGTAGCAGGGAACCATCAGCCCGGCGAACACCAGCTGGAAGTCGAGGACCGCCTTCAGGTGCGCATACAGCTGCGGCACCACCGCGCCGCCGGCGATGCCCATGATCAGCAGGGCGGAACCGGCCTCGGTGTGGCGACCCAGCCGGTGGATCGCCAGCGGGAAGATCGCCGGCCACATCATCGCATTGGCGAAACCGAGCGCCGCCACGAAGCCGACCGAGACGTAGCCGCGGGTGAGATAGGCACACACGCTGAACAGTATGCCCAGCACCGCCGAGACCGCGAGGTAGCGCTGCTGCGAGATGGCGCGCGGGATCAGCACCAGGCCGGCCACGTAACCCAGCAGCATGCCGCCCAGGGTGAACGCGGTGAAGAACTTGGTCTGGTCCAGCGGCAGGTGGAATCCCGCGCCGTAGGTGCCGATCGCATCGCCCGCCATCACCTCCACGCCCACGTACACGAACAGGCACAGCACGCCCAGCCACAGGTGCGGAAAGCCGAGAATGCTGGTGTCGCCATCGTGCGCCTGCTCCCTGTTGGCCCTGGCCGGGCGGATCTCCGGCAACGGGGAACGCAGGATCCAGACGGCCAGCAGGGCCAGCAGCACCGCCATGCCCAGGTAGGGCGCATGGATCTTGGCGGCGAACGCGTCGAGCAGCGCTTCGCGCGCCTGCGGCGTCGGCGCCGCGTGGACCCGCGCGTCGATGTCGCCGATGCCGGCGAGCACCAGCGAGCCGATCACCACCGGCGCCAGGATACCGGCGACCTTGTTGCAGATGCCCATCACCGCGATGCGCTGCGCCGCGCTCTCGATCGGTCCCAGGATGCTGATGTAGGGGTTGGAGGCCGTCTGCAGCAGCGACAGGCCCGCGCCGATCACGAACAGCCCCACCAGCGCGCCGGCGAACATGCGCATGGTGGCGAACTGGCCAAAGGCCATCGCGCCGATCGCCATCACGAACAGCCCCACCGCCATGCCCTTCTTCATGCCGGTGCGCCGCAGCACCATCGAGGCCGGCAGCGAGAACACGAAGTAGGAGATGTAGAACGCGAACGGCACCAGGAAGGCGTAGACGTCCCCGACCTGGAACGCCAGCTTGACGAAGGTGATCAGCGGCCCGTTGAGCCATGTGACGAAGCCGAAGATGAAGAACAGCAGCCCGAGCACCAGCATCGGCCCCACGGCCGAAGGCTGCGGTCGATCGGTCGCGAGCGTGGTGGACGACATGGACGGCTCCTGTCAGGCAAACGCATGGCGATGCGAGCGCCGCGACGGGCACTCCCCCGGCCGGCTTTATGGCCTTGCGCGCCAACGTTGTCAATTTGTGTCCCTCGCGACCGGCGTCGTCCAGGTGCTCGGCTACCGAAAGAGACACTCGACCGCCAGCTCGTCTGGTGCGGTGCGACATGTCTTGCCCGTGCGGTTCGGAGCGGGCAAAGCCAGCACCGCATGGGGTTCGCGGCTCCTTTACCTCGTGCCGTGGCGTTCAAGTGTCGGCGCCATGTTGCGCTGCCAAAACCGGACCTCCCGAAATGCTGCCGAAACGCGTTGACAACGTTGTCATCGCTGTCCAGACTCCGCCTCCGCCGACGTCCAGGGACGCCGGGCGAACGCGGAGGGAGGAGTCGTGGCCGAGGTCGCCAACCCCAGGAGTGCGTCGCAGCGCCTGCCGCAGGAGGCCTTGCTGCTGGCCGCCGACGTCGGTGGCACGCATGCGCGCGTCGGCCTGGTCAGCCGGCGCCCGGACGGCGCCCGTCCGGTCACCGTGCTGCGCTACCAGCGCTACGTCTGCGCCGAGTGGCCCAGCCTCGCGGCGGTGCTGCAGCACTTCGTGGCGTACCTGGACGTGTCCGCCCCGATCGAGCAGTGCGTGGTGGCCAGCGCCGGCTATGTACTGGACGACGCCATCGTCAACGACAACCTGGCCTGGCCGGTGTCGATCGGCGAACTGCGCGACAGCCTGCCGGTCGAGCGCCTGGCGGTGATCAACGACTTCGAAGCAGTGGCCTATGCCACGCAGTTCCTCACCGCGGCCGACACCGTGCCGGTGGTCGAGCCCGGCACGCCGCGTGCGCGGGGCCCGGTGCTGGTGATGGGGCCGGGCACCGGGTTGGGCTCGGCGGTGCTGTTGCCGCATACGCCGCAGGCGCGCGTGCTGGCCACCGAGGCCGGGCAGATCGCACTGGCGCCCGGCGACGAACGTGAAATCGAGATCCTGCGCCTGCTCGCCCGCGAGCGCGCGCACGTGGCCTTCGAGCACGCGCTGTCCGGTCCGGGGCTGCGCAACCTCTATCGCGCGATCGGCACGCTGTGCGGCGTGCGCGCCGCGGTGCCGGCGCCCGATGCGATCACCCGTGCCGCGCTGGAAGGCAGCGACGCGGTCGCGGTGGAAACCCTCGAGGTGTTCTGCGGCCTGCTCGGCAGCTTCGCCGGCGACCTCGCGCTGCTCTACGGCGCGCGTGCCGTGTTCCTCGCCGGCGGCATCCTGCCGCAGGTCCGCCCGCTGCTGCTGGCCGGCCGCTTCCGCGAGCGCTTCTTCAACAAGGGCGTGATGCGCCCGTACCTGCAACAGGTTCCCGTACGACTGATGGAGCACGGCCAGCACGGCGTGATCGGCGCGGCCGGCCTGGCCATCGCCGGTCATGTCGAGCCGGGGTGAGCTCAGGCAAGCCGCATCGAACCGGGCGCGAGCCCAGACAACCAACCGGCATCCGCCTCGCCGCGCTGCCGATCCGCTTGGAGGGGAGCACCATGTCACACCGCAAGACGCTGTTAGCCGCCAGCATCATCGCCGGCCTGTGCCTGGCCGGCACGCTGCATGCCCAGGACAACGCGCAGGCCGGCGATGCCGCCACGCAGCCCCGCTCCGACCGCGCCAAGGTCAAGCAGCTGGGCACCATCACCGTGACCGGCATCCGCAACGCGGAGACCGAGTCGCTGGAAACCAAGAAGGACTTCGACTCGCACGTGGAGGTGGTCACCGCCGAGGACATCGGCAAGCTGCCGGCCAAGAACGTGGCCGACACGCTGCAGCGCCTGCCCGGCGTGAACATCAGCTCCTCCAGCGCCAGCGAAGGCGGCTTCGACGAGAGCGATCGCGTGAGCCTGCGCGGCACTGCGCCGAGCCTGACCCAGACCCTGGTCAACGGCCACTCCATCGGCACCGGCGACTGGTTCGTGCTCAGCCAGGTGCAGACCGTGGGCCGCAGCGTCAGCTACAGCCTGCTGCCCTCGGAGATCGTCAACCAGGTGGTGGTCTACAAGAGCTCGGAGGCGCACCTGGTCGAGGGCGGCAGCGCCGGCTCGGTCGACATCGTCACGCGCAAGCCGCTGGAGTTCGCCAAGCCGGTCACCGGCGAGGTGTCGCTCGGCGGCGTCTACGCCGACCTGCCGGGCAAGACCAAGCCGCAGTTCAGCGGCCTGTTCAACTGGAAGAACGACGCGGGCACCGCCGGCGTGATGGTGCAGGGCTTCTACGAGAAGCGCAGCCTGCAGCGCAACGGCCAGGAAGTGGTGGGCGGCTACCTGCCGACCACGGTCGACGGCAACACCGTGTACTACCCGAACGAGATCGGCGCCGTGCTGTTCACCCAGGAGCGCGAGCGCAAGGGCGGCGTGATCGACCTGCAGATCAAGCCGGCCGACAACCTCACCCTCGACATCAACGGCTTCTACTCCAAGCTCAAGGCCGACAACTACAACCGCAACTACATGATGTGGGCCAGCAGCGCGCTGGCCAACGGCGGCGTGCTGACCGCCAACACGATCCGCAACAACGTCGTGACCAGCGGCTCGATCAGCGGCGGTACCGGCGCCTACGGCGTGTACGACCAGATCTCGCGTCCGGGCGCGGCGTCCGAGTCGAAGTACCTCACCCTGGATGCCGACTGGCGCGCCACCGACCACCTGACCTTCACCGGGCAGGTCGGCACCACCCGCGGCAGCGGCTCTTCGCCGACCCAGGACGTGATGGAACTCGGTACGGCCGTCGGCGCCGGGGCCAGCTGGGACATGCGCGGCCTCGGCAAGCCGATCAACTGGACGCTGGGCGGCGACAACAGCTCGACTTCCGGGATCCGCCCGGACATGGGCTGGATCTTCGGTGGCCAGGGCATCAAGGTGAAGGACAAGGAGGACTGGGCGCAGGCCGATGGCGAACTCGCCTTCGACGACAGCGCCTTCAGCTCGCTGCAGTTCGGCGTGCGCTACGCCAAGCACACCCGCCAGAACCCCAGCGAGATCGCGCAGGGGCCCAACTTCGCCACCGACTGGACCGACCCGGCCGGCTACCCGACCGCCGTGGAGCACTACCCGGGCGACTTCGGCAGCTCGGTCGGCGGCAGCTTCCCCGGGCCGATCTGGTACTGGACGCCGGCGCAACTGGCCGCCATCGATGCGGCCTACGCCAACCGCGACCCGGTCTCGCGCTTCTACTTCAACGACGTCTACAAGGTGGAGGAGAAGGACTCGGCCGCCTACCTGCAGCTGAACTTCCAGGCGGGGATCGCCAGCGGCAACTTCGGTGTGCGCTACGTCAAGACCAAGGAGAACATCGGCTACACCAGCACCGCGCCGGATGCCGAAGCCACTACGGTCACCGGTCCCATCACCGGATCGGCCTTCGGCGACTACTACTGGAACACCTACAAGCACAGCTACGACAAGTTCCTGCCCAGCGCCAACCTCAAGCTCGCGCTGTCCGACGACCTGCTGCTGCGCTTCGCCGCCTCGCAGACGATGACCCGTCCGGACTACTCCGCGCTGGCCGGCTACGTCTCGGCCGACGACCTCACCCACACCGGCAGCGGCGGCAATCCGAAGCTCAGGCCGCTGGTGTCGAGCAACTTCGACGCCGCGGTGGAGTGGTACTTCGCGCCGCGTGGCCTGCTGTCGGCGGGCGTCTACGCGATGAACCTGCACGACTACGTCAACTTCGGCAACGAAGTGCGCCGGTTCAAGGACATGCAGGCCTCGGCGGCCGCCGGCACCGACGTCTTCAACGACTACCTGATCAGCGTGCCGCGCAACGTCAACGGCCAGGTGCGCGGGGTGGAGCTCAACTACATCCAGCCGATCGGCGACAACTTCGGCGTGCAGGCCAACTACACCTATGCCGACGGCCACGCCACCGGCGGCGTGCCGCTGCAGGGCACCTCCAAGCACACCTACAACGTGTCCGGCTACTTCGAGAACCAGCGCTTCAACGCGCGCGTGAGCTACACCTACCGCTCGGAGTTCTATGCCGGCGTGAGCCGCACCGACACCTACTTCCAGCAGGGCATCGGCAACCTGGCGGCGTCCTTCGGCGTGCAGCTCACCGACTGGATGTCGCTGTCGCTGGACGCGATGAACCTCAACAACCCCAAGCTCAAGTACTACACGCAGAACGCCGCCTACGGGAAGCAGCCGTACGCGTTCTACGTCAACGGCCGGCAGTACTACCTCAACCTGCGCTTCAAGTTCTGAGGACGCGCCTGCCCGGCAGGTGTCCCGCGATCCTCCCCGCACGGTCCCGGCAGGTCTTCGCCGGGACCGCTTTTTGCGCCCTGCCGCAACCCATGGGGTGGGCCTGCCTGGCGGGAGCGAGCTTGCCCGCGATGCTTTTCGCTGCGCAGCACACAAAAAGCGGAACATCGCGAGCAAGCTCGCTTCTACGTACCCCGGCAAGACCACGGAGACCCGCGCATGCAACGCCTGCTTTCCTGTCTGACCCTCGCCTTTGCCGCGCTGGCTGCGCGCGCCGCGTCGCCGGAGCCGGCGCTGATCCCGCGGCCGGCGCAACTCGCCCTGGGCGCCGGCCATTTCACCCTCGCTGCCGCCACCCGCGTCCTGGTGGCGCCGGGCGATGCCGGTGCGCACCGGGCCGGCACCTTCCTGCTGGAGCAGCTGGCCCGCATCGACGGGCCGCACCTGGCGCTGCGCGAGGGCGCGCCTGCCGACGGCGCCATCGTCCTGCGCCACGACGCCCGGGCCGGTGCGGTCGCCGGCAGCTACACGCTGGACGTGGATGCGCACGGCATCCGCGTCGTCGCCCAAGACGACGCCGGTCTGCTGCACGGCGCGGCCACGCTCGTGCAACTGCTGGACGAGGCTCGCGACGGGGCCGTGCCGGCGCTGCACATCGCGGATGCGCCGCGCTTCGCCTGGCGCGGCCTGATGCTGGACTCGGTCCGGCACATGCAGAGCCCGGCGCAGATCCGCGGGCTGATCGACCAGATGGCGCTGCACAAGCTCAACGTGCTGCACTGGCACCTCACCGACGACCAGGGCTGGCGGATCGAGATCGAGCGCTACCCCGAGCTCACCCGGATCGGCGCCTGGCGCACCCCGCCGGCGGCGGGGGAGGACGGCGAACCGGCCCGCTACGGTGGCTTCTATTCGCAGCAGACCATCCGCGCCCTGGTCGCCTACGCGGCCGCGCGCGGCATCACCATCGTGCCGGAGATCGACCTGCCCGGGCATGCCACCGCCGCGGTGGCTGCGTATCCTCAGTTCGGCGTGACCGGCAAGCGCATCCCCGTCTCGCCCGATTGGGGCGTGCACACCACGCTGTTCAACGTGAACGACCCCACCATCGCCTTTCTCGAGCACGTGCTGGACGAGGTGATGGCGCTGTTCCCGTCGCGCACGATCCACCTGGGCGGCGACGAGGCGGTGAAGGACCAGTGGCAGGCTTCGCCCGCGGTGCAGGCGCGCATGAAGGCGTTGGGCCTTGCCAGCGAGGACCAGCTGCAGGGCTGGCTGATGGGCCGGCTCGGCGCCTACCTCGAGGCGCACGGCCGGCGCATGATCGGCTGGGACGAGATCCTCGCCGCCGGCGTGCCGGCCGAGGCCGCGGTGATGTCCTGGCGTGGTACGCAGGGCGCCGTCGATGCGGCCCGGCAGGGCCACGACGTGGTGCTCTCGCCCTCGCCCGACCTGTACTTCGACCAGTTGCAGAGCGACCACCCGGAGGAGCCGACCGGTCGCATCCCGGTCAAGGGCCTGGCCGACATCTACGCCTTCGAGCCGGTGCCGGCCGGGCTCGACGCGACGCAGGTCCGGCACGTGCTCGGCGCGCAGGCCAACGTGTGGACCGAGCACATGCCCGACATGCAGCACGTCGAGTACGCGGTGTTCCCGCGGTTGGACGCGCTGGCCGAGGTGCTGTGGACACCGCCGGGGCGGCGCGACTGGCGCGATTTCCTCGGTCGCCTGCCGGCGCAGCTTGCGCGCTACCGGCGCGCGCGCATCGCCTACGCCGACAGCGCGTTCGCGCCGGTCATCACGCTCGACGAGGCGGCCGCGCGCGCCAGCGGGCGCAGCACGCTCACGCTCTCGACCCAGGCCGGCCTCGGCACCTTGCGCTACAGCCTCGACGGCAGTGCGCCCAACCCGGGCTCGCCGGTCTACAGCGGTCCGGTACCGGTGACCCTGCCGGTCACCGTGCGCGCTACCACGTTCGCGCCGGACGGCCGCATCCTGGCCATGCGGACACGCAGTTTCGACGCAGCCAGCCTGCTGCGGCGCGACGGCAACACGCTGGTGAACTGCCCGGGCAGCCCGTTCCGGCTGCGCGTGCAGCCGTTGCCCGACGCGACCTCGTGGCGGCCGGTGTACACCGTCAACCTGTTCAACGCCTGCCAGCTGTGGCCGGTGGCGCCGCTGGATGGCACCACCGCACTGCACGTGGACCTGGCGCGCCTGCCGAACAACTACCAGTTGGCGCACGAGGCCGGCCTGGTGGTGCAGCGGAAGGCGGCCACCGCGCACGGCGAGCTGGTGATCCGCCGCGACGGCTGCGACGGCCCGGTGCTGGCCAGCGTGCCGCTGCCCGATCCGGATCGGACGCCGCGCCGCTTCGCGCTGCAGGCGCGCTTCCCGCGCCAGCAGGGCACGCACGACCTGTGCCTGGCCTTCACCGCGCCGACCGACGGTCCGCTCTACGCCTTCGGCCGACTCACGCTGCAGCTTTCCCCGTAGGAGCGAGCTTGCTCGCGATGCCTTTTTTGCACCCTGCTCCGGGAGGAACGCCAGCCAGCCCGCGCTCATCGGGCGAGGGCTGGCCGCGGCGCCGGCTCGCCTCGGTAGATGCGCTGCGCGGCTGCACGGTCGCCGCCATGCTGCTGGTCAACGACCCGGGCGACTGGGGCCATGTCTATGGGCTGCTGGAGCATGCGGCCTGGGACGGCTGCACGCCGACCGACCTGGTGTTCCCGTTCTTCCTGTTCCTGGTCGGCGTGTCGGTGGCGCTGGCGCTGGAGCCGAAGCAGGAGGCCGGCGTGCCGCGTGCGGTGCTGCTGCGCGGCGCGGGCTGGCGCGCGCTGCGCATCGTCGGCCTGGGGCTCGCGATCAACCTGCTGGCCTGGTGGCTGCTGCCGCACGCGCACCTGCGCCTGCCCGGCGTGCTGCAGCGGATCGGCCTGTGCTACGCCGGGGTGGCGGTCTTCGCGCTGTACGCGCGCCAGCGCACGCAGTGGCTCGCGATCGCGCTGCTGTTGGGCGGCTACGCGCTGCTGCTGCACGCAGGCGGCACGCTGGCGCCGTGGGACAACCTGGTCAGCCGCATCGACAGCGCGGTGTTCGGGCCCACCGTCTACCAGGTCGATCCGGCCAGCGGCCGCGGGCACGATCCGGAAGGCCTGGCCGGTACGCTGCCGTCGCTCGCCACCACGCTGCTGGGGCTGGTCGCGGGCCGCTGGCTGCGCGCTGGGCGTACCGCGGCGCTCGCCGTGGCCGGGCTGCTGGCGCTCGCGGCCGGCCTGGCCTGGTCGGCATGGCAGCCGTTCAACAAGAACCTGTGGACTCCGTCCTTTGCCCTGTGGACCGCCGGTTGGGCGTTCCTGGCGCTGCTCGCCTTGCACTGGCTGATCGACCGCCATGGCGGGCCGGCGCCGGGCCGCCGCTTCGGCATGAACGCGATCGCCATCTATGCCGGCTCCGAACTGATGCAGATCCTGCTGCCGGCCGCGGGCTGGCAGCAGCCGCTCTACGAACGCCTGTTCGCCGGCTGGATCACGCCGCGGGCGGGACCTTACGTCGCCTCGCTGACCTGGGCGCTGGCGTTCGTGGCGTTGTGGTGGGCGATCGCCTGGGCGATGGACCGGCGACGCCTCTATCTCAAGCTGTAGCTCGCGGCCCCGCGTGCCGCTGTAAGGTGGCTGCAGTGCCCCGGGATCGCCTGTCGTGAGCGAACGCCCCCTCGTCCTTAGTCCGCTGGTCATCGCGCACCGCGGCGCCTGCGCCCACCTGCCCGAGCACACGCTGGCGGCTTACGCACGTGCGATCGACGACGGCGCGGACCTGATCGAGCCGGACCTGGTGATGAGCCGCGACGGTGTGCTGGTCGCCCGCCACGAGAACGAGATCGGCGCCACCACCGACGTCGCCGACCATCCCGAGTTTGCCGCCCGGCGCACGCTCAAGCGGATCGATGGCGTGCCGGTCGAGGGCTGGTTCACCGAGGACTTCACGCTCGCCGAGCTGAAGACCCTGCGCATGCGGGAGCGGCTGCCGCAGTTGCGCGGCATCGCCCACGACGGCCGCTATCCGATCGCCACGCTGGAGGAGATCCTCGGCCTGCTGGCCGCCGCCGTGGCGGCCGGCCGCCGGGTCGGCCTGATCCCCGAGATCAAGCACGGCACCTACTTCCGCAGCCTCGGGCTGGCGATGGAGCAGCCCCTGCTCGACCTGCTGGCGGCGCACCCCTGCACGCGCACCTTGCCGGTCGTGATCCAGTCCTTCGAGGTGGCCAACCTGCGCTGGCTGCGCGAACGCCTGGACGGGCGGCCCAACGTGCGCCTGCTGCAACTGCTCGACGCGCCGCAGGCGCAACCGTTCGACGTGCAGGCGGCCGGCGGCGCGCTGCGATACGCCGACCTGGCAAGCCCGCGTGGCCTGCGCGAGGTGGCGCACTACGCCGACGCGGTCGGCCCCTGGTCGCGGGCGATCCTGCCGCTGGACGCACGCGGCGCCCTGGCTGTGCCCACTCCGCTGGTGGCCGACGCCCATGCGGCAGGCCTCGAGGTGCACGCCTGGACCTTCCGCCCCGAGAACGCCTTCCTGCCGCCGGCGCTGTGGAAGGGCGACGCGCCGGCCACGGTCAACGCCGACGGCTCGATCGCCGAGATGGCCGCGCACCTGGCCGCAGGGGTCGACGCGCTCTTCACGGATGATCCGGCGCTGGGGCGACGAGCGGTCGCCAGGGCGCAGGGTTGGCTGCCGTGACCATCGATATGTTGAATTTTTGCTGGGCAAATCTTAAGGTTCGGTCAAACGAGCCCCGCTTCCCCACAGCCTGACTCGTCACCCGTCGATCCCCCAACGCGGCTGGTGGCTTCTTGCAGGCACTCCTGGAACGCCTGGAATCCGGATGCGGATGGATGCTTGTGCTCGTTGCCGCAGGGGCGTGCGTGATTGCCCCAGTCCTTTATCCGATAACAGGTTTTCGGGGAGTTCTGCATGAATTTGCAAGTTACCAATCGTCCGGTCATCCGCCGGACGGCCCTGGCCATCGCCCTGAGCATGGGCTTTGCCGGCGCCGCTTTCGCCCAGTCGACCACGGGCAGCATCTTCGGTGATGCGCCGGCGGCCCAGGGCGAGACCGTCCTGATCCAGAACGCGTCCGGCTTCTCCCGCGAAGTGCCGGTGGACGCCAGCGGCCGCTTCGTGGCCAACCAGCTGCCGCTGGGCGACTACACGGTCACCCTGCGCCAGAACGGCCAGACGGTCGACACCCGCAACAACGTCACCCTGCGCGTGGGCGCCGGTACCCAGGTTTCCTTCGCGGCGGCCGGCGCGGCCGATGCCCAGAACCTGTCGGCGATCACCGTCAGCGCCAACGCGCTACCGTCGATCGACGTGACCGGCGTGGACTCCCGTACGGTGATCACCGCCGAGCAGCTGGCCAAGCTGCCGCTGGCCCGTAGCGCCGAAGCGATCGCGCTGCTGGCACCGGGCGTGGTGGAAGGTAGTGCGCTGTTCACCGGCACCGCCGGTGGTTCGGTGGTTTCGTTCGGCGGCTCCTCGGTGACCGAGAACGCCTACTACATCAACGGCTTCAACACGACCGATCCGCTCAGCGGTCTGGGTGGCCTGACCCTGCCGTACGGCGCGATCGACCAGCAGGAGATCCTCAGCGGTGGCTACGGTGCCGCCTACGGTCGTTCCGACGGCGGTGTGATCAGCCAGGTGGGCAAGCGCGGCACCAACGAATGGCACTTCGGCGGCCAGATCCAGTGGACGCCCAAGTCGCTCAAGTCCGATCCGAAGAACTACTACTACGTCAGCGGCACGGCGGCCGGCAAGATGCGCCAGTACCGCAACGAGAACAAGGCGTGGGATACCACCGTGGCCGGCTACGTTGGCGGTCCGCTGATCAAGGACAAGCTGTTCTTCTTCGCGGCGGCCGAAGCCGAGCGCAAGGAAGGTACCAGCGTGGGTTCGAACGCGTCTGCGTACAACACCCAGTACCGTTATGACGATCCGAAGTGGTACGCCAAGCTCGACTGGAACATCAACGAGAACAACATTCTCGAGCTGACCGGTGCATCGAGCAAGGAGTCCTACCAGGGCTCGATCTACGACTTCGACTACGACACGCTGCGCACTGGCGCGTTCAACAGCTACGACACTTCACACAAGTACGGTTCGGACCTGTACTCGGCGAAGTTCACCAGCTACATCACCGATGACCTGACCGTCAGCGTGCTGTACGGCCAGATGAAGGGCACCCTGTACGAAACCGTGCCGGGCTACGACCCGACCTATGCCTACGTCATTGGCGGCGACAAGCAGAACCCGGCGCTTAACGGCGGCAGCCCGATCTTCGGTCCGCAGACCGCCCTGTATGTCACCGATCCGGCGCACCGCACGAAGAACACCAACCTGCGCCTCGACGTGACCTACCGTCTGGGTGACCACACGATCACGGCCGGTATCGACAACCAGAAGATCTCCGACGAGAACGATCAGAACCTGATGTCGGGCCCGGGCTATGCCTGGGATTACGATGTGGGCGATCCGAGCAAGTGGATCCTGGGCGGTCCCGATGCGAACGGTGCCAGCTGGCAGTCGCAGCCGTGGGTCCAGAACCCGGGTTCGGTGGCCAACGGCCAGAGTGGCTACTTCGTGTCGAAGTACATCTACACCAACGGCGCCTCGGTCACCACCGAACAGCGTGCGCAGTACATCGAGGATGCCTGGCAGATCAACGACCGCTGGCTGGTCAAGATCGGCCTGCGCAATGACCAGTTCACCAACAACAACGGCGATGGCGTGCCGTACCTGCGCCTGACCTCGCCGCAGTGGGCGCCGCGCATCGGCTTCGCGTGGGACGTGAATGGCGATTCCACCTTCAAGGTGTACGGCAACGCCGGCCGCTACTATCTCGCCATGCCGGCGAGTGTGGCGCTGCGTTCGGCCGGTTCTTCGACCTACACGAACGAGTACTACACCTACACCGGCATCGACGCCAACGGCGTTCCCACGGGGCTGACCCCGATTCCGAGCAGCACCGGCGGTCCGATCTCCGGCAACCGCGAGTACGGCCAGCCGCGTGACCCGCTGACGGCTGCGGCGCGCAACCTGAAGTCGGAATACCAGGACGAGTACATCCTGGGCTTCGACAAGCAGTTCAATCAGTCGTGGACCTATGGTGCGAAGGCGACCTTCCGCAACCTGCGCAACGGCATCGACGACGTCGGTGACTCCTATGCGATCCAGGCGAAGATGGAAGCGATGGGCATCGATCCGGCCGACATCGGCGAGATCCAGGGCAGCTACCTGTTCAACCCGGGTCGCACCAACGTCTTCATGATCCCGAAGGCGGATGGCACCGGTTACTACGAAGTCCCGATGACCATGAAGGACTTCGGCTTCAACACCACGATGAAGCGCAAGTACTACGGTCTGAACCTGTATCTGGAGCATCCGTTCGACGGCAAGTGGTACGGCAAGATCGACTACCTGTGGTCGCACAGCTTCGGCAACAGCGAGGGCCAGGTGCGTTCTGACATCGGTCAGAACGACGTCTCGGCCACGGTGGACTGGGACTACGCCGCCGTCATGGACTACGCCAACGGCAGCCTGTCCAACGACCGCCGTCACCAGATCAAGGCCTACGGCTCCTACCAGCTCACGCCGGAGTTGCTGCTGTCGGGCAACCTGGTGGTCATGTCCGGCATGCCGAAGACCTGCCTCGGCTACTACGGCGCGGACGAGGGCAACCCGGGTCTGGGCTACGGTCCGTACTACCACTTCTGCAACGGCCAGCCGTCTGCGCCGGGCAAGGAGCACCAGCCGTGGACCTACCGTCTGGACCTGAGCGCCGAGTACCGTCCTGAGTGGGCGGGCAAGAAGCTGGCGTTCAACGTGATGGTCTACAACGTGCTCAACAAGCAGACCACGACGCAGACCTATCCGATCAGCGGTTACACGTTCAACGTCAACCCGAGCTACAACCGTCCATACAGCTCGATGACTCCGCGCTACGTCCGCTTCGGCGTGTCGTACGACTTCTAAGACGAGTCGAAAAGCCGGGCTGTCCGCAGCCCGTCGTACCGAGGGCCGCAGGTTTTCCTGCGGCCCTTTTTCTTGCCCGGGCTGCGCGCCTCGCACGGCGCGCAGTACGATGCCCGCGCAACGGCCTCTGTCGCTGGACGCGCACCATGCACCTGCAGGAACGGATCATCACCCTGGCCACGCCGGTGTTCTTCGCGCTGATCGGCGTGGAGCTGCTGGTGGCGCGCCTGCGCGGCCGGGCCGCCTACCGCCTGAACGATGCGATCAGCAGCATCGGGCTGGGCGTCATCTCGCAGGTGGTGGGCGTGTTCGGCAAGCTGCTGTCGATCGGAATCTACGGCTGGGTGGCCGCGCACTGGGCGCCGGTCGCGCTGCCGGCCGACAGTGTCGTCGTCTGGCTGGCCGCGCTGGTCGCCTACGATTTCCTCTACTACTGGCTGCACCGTGCCGGACACGAGGTGAACCTGCTCTGGGCCGCGCACGTGGTGCATCACCAGAGCGAGCACTACAACCTCTCCACCGCGTTGCGCCAGACCGGCAGCGGCCTGCTGCTGGGCTGGCTGTTCTACCTGCCGATGGCGCTCGCCGGCATTCCGGTCGAGGTGTTCGCGGTGGTCGCGCTGGTCGACCTGCTCTACCAGTTCTGGGTGCACACCGAGCAGGTCGGGCGGCTCGGCTGGTTCGACCGCGTGTTCTGCTCGCCGTCCAACCACCGCGCCCATCACGCGGTGAACGAGCGCTACCTCGACCGCAACTACGGCGGCATCCTGATCGTGTGGGACCGCCTGTTCGGCACCTTCGTCGAGGAGGACGACGCGGACCCGCCCGTGTACGGCACCCGCGCGCCGCTGCGCAGCTGGAATCCGCTGTGGGCGAACGCGGAAGTGTACTGGGCGACGGCAAAGGACATGTGGCGCGCGCGGCGCTGGCGCGACAAGGCGCTGGTGTGGCTCAAGCCGCCCGGCTGGCGCCCGGCGGATGTGGCGGCGCGCTTTCCCAGGCCGACCTTCGACCTGCATCGCGAGCGCTTCGACCCGCCGCTGTCGCGCCCGCTCGCGGCCTACTGCCTGGCCCAGTTCGCGCTGCTGCTCGGCATGGCCACGCATTTCCTCGGCATCAGCGCCACCGCGTCCCTGCCGGTGCTGCTCGGCTATGCCGCCTACCTGGTCGGCAGCCTGACGCTCCTCGGCCTGCTCATGGAAGGAAGGCCCGTGCGCTGGATCGAGGCGTCGCGACTGCTGGCCTCCGTCGTGCTGGCCGGGTCGGGCCGCTGGTTCGCGGATGCCCATCCGGATGGGCGCGTGGCAGCGGCCCTGGTGTTGCTGTTCGCGGCCAGTGCGGCGGCCTTGCCCTGGCTGCGCGAAGGCCCGTCGCGGGCAGGCGCCCGGTAGCGGCGATCCCCTCGCAGCATCGGAGACGGTGGCGGTGACCTCCGGCGGTGCCGAGACCGCCCGGGGGCACGTTATGATCCGGGCTCGCTTTCACGGGGGGAAACACGCGATGGGCTTTCTTGCCAGGCTGGTGCGCCACAAGTCGGTCGAGCAACTGCAGGCCGAGGCGGGCGGCGCCAGGGATTTCCGTCGCGTGCTGGGGTTGTGGCAGCTCACCGCGATCGGCATCGGCGCGATCATCGGCGTGGGCGTGTTCGTGCTGGCCGGGCAGCAGGCGGCGGTGAACGCCGGCCCGGCGGTGATCCTCTCCTTCATCGTGGCCGGCCTGGGCAGCGCCTGCGCCGCGCTGGCCTACGCCGAGTTCTCCGGCATGATCCCGGTCACCGGCAGCGCCTACACCTACGGTTACGCGGTACTGGGCGAGCTGTTCGCCTGGATCATCGGCTGGGACCTGCTGATCGAGTACGCGCTGATCGTGGGCGTGGTGGCGATCGGCTGGTCCGGCTACGTGCAGGCTCTGCTCGAGCAGCTCTTCCACGTGCAGCTGCCGCTGTGGGCGCAGGGCGCCTACGACCCGGCCAATCCCGGCAGCGGCAAGGTGTTCAACCTGATCGCCGCGGTCATCTCCCTGCTGATCGCGCTGATGCTGACGGTAAAGACCGAATGGGGCGCGCGCTTCAATACCGCCATCGTGGTGGTCAAGGTGGTGGGCGTGGCGCTGGTGATCGGCGTGGGCGCGTTCTACGTGAACACCGCCAACTGGCATCCGTTCGTGCCGGCGGTGACCTACGACGCCGCCGGCAGCCACTTCGGCTGGAGCGGCGTGCTGACCGCCTCCAGCATCGTGTTCTTCGCCGTGTTCGGCTACGACACGCTGACCACCGCGGCGGAAGAGGCCCGGCACCCGCAACGCGACCTGCCGCGCGCCGTGCTGCTCTCGCTGGCGGTGTCGATGGCGCTGTACCTGGCCGTCTCGCTGGTGCTCACCGGCATGGTGCCGTACACGCAGCTCAACTCGCCGGCGCCAGTCGACGCCGCCTTCAAGGCGTTGGGGCTGGACTGGGTGCGCGCGATCATCTCGATCGCAGCCATCGCCGGCATCACCAGCGTGCTGTTCGCGTTCATGCTCGGCGCGGCGCGCATCTGGTTCGCGCTCGCGCGCGACGGACTGCTGCCGAAGTGGTTCTCGCACGTGCATCCGAAGTACGGCACGCCGGCACGGCCGACCATGATCCTGGGCGTGTTCACGGCGCTGGTCGCCGGTTTCCTGCCGATCGGCGAGGTGGCCGAGCTGGTCAACATCGGCACCCTGGCCGCGTTCATCATCATCTGCGGCTCGGTGCTGGTGCTGCGCGTGCGCAAGCCGCAGCTCCAGCGCAGCTTCCGCACGCCCGCGCTGTGGCTGGTGGCGCCGGCCGGCATGCTGTTCTCGCTGTTCCTGATCATCGGCTGGCCCTGGGTGCAGGACGGCCGCTTCATCCTGCTCGGCGGCCTGCCGGCGATCACCATCGAGCGCTTCGTGGTGTGGATGATCCTGGGCCTGGTCATCTACTTCGGCTACGGCATCCGGCACAGCCGGCTGGCGCGCGAGCGCGGCTAGCGCCGGATCACACGAACGCCGGCGCATGGTCGCCGGCGTGACCTCTGGCAGGGGGAGGGGCGTGACCTTCGTCCTACCATCGGTTGCCTGTCATGTCGGCTAACGGGTTGCCGAGCGGCGTCGGCCTGGCAGGTAAGGGCGCGTGTGCGCCGTGGTCCGCCAGGGGAATGTCCGTGAAAGAGCTTCGTTCGAAACTGCTGGTGGTCGCGCTGGGCGCGGCCGTGTCGATGGCTGTCCACGCCGAGAAGCCGGCGCCGGTGGATCAGCCCTATCCGGGCATGCTGACCGTCAAGGTGGACCTGACCGACGCGCCGAAGAAGATCTTCCGCGTGCACGAGGCCATCCCGGCCAGGCCGGGCCGCTTCACGCTGTACTACCCGCAGTGGATCCCGGGCGAACATTCGCCGTCGGGCCCGATCCAGAACCTGGCCGGCCTGGTGATCACCGCCAACGGCAAGCGCGTGGCGTGGCGGCGCGACCTGCGTGACATGTACACGTTGCACCTGGAGGTGCCCGAGGGTGCGAACCAGCTGCAGCTCGAGTTCCAGTTCCTCTCGCCCGGCGAGGGCGGCCTGTTCGGCGCCAGTGCCTCGTCCACGCCGAACCTGGTCGATGTGGAATTCAACCAGGTGGCGTTCTACCCGGCCGGCTACTACGCGCGGCAGATCCGCATCCAGCCGACCGTGATCCTGCCCAAGGGCTGGCAGTTCGCCACCGCGCTGGAGGTGGCCTCGCGCGACGGCACGACCACCACCTTCAAGCCGGTGGGCTTCAGCGACTTCGTCGACTCGCCGCTGATCGCCGGCGAGCATTTCAACCGCGTCGATCTCAACCCCAACGGCGGCGTGCCGGTGCACCTCAACGTGGTGGCCGACGAGGCCACCCAAGTCAAGCTCACCGACAAGCAGCTCGCGCAGCATCGCGCACTGATCGAGCAGACCGAGAAGCTGTTCGGCGCGCACCACTACGACCATTACGACTTCCTGCTGACGCTGTCGGACCACACCGGCCACTTCGGCCTGGAGCATCACCAGTCCAGCGACGACCGCCTGCCGGCCGACATGCTGACCGACGAGAAGTCCTACACGCTGATGGCCAGCCTGATGCCGCACGAGTACGTGCACTCCTGGTGCGGCAAGTTCCGCCGCCCGGCCAAGCTGTGGGCGCCGGACTTCAACACCGTGGAAGAGGACGACCTGCTGTGGGTCTACGAGGGCCTGACCGACTACTGGTCCGGCGTGCTCACCGCGCGCGCAGGCCTGTGGACGGCCGCGCAGTACCGCGATTCGATGGCCAGCATCGCCGCGGCGATGGCCACCCGCACCGGCCGCGCCTGGCGCTCGTTGCAGGACACCGCCGACGCCGCGCCGCTCACCTACTACGGCGGCGGCGGCTGGGGCAACTACCGCCGCGGCACCGACTTCTACCCCGAGGGCCAGCTGCTGTGGCTGGACGTGGACACGCAGATCCGCGAGCTGTCCCGCGGCAAGCGTTCGCTGGACGATTTCGCCCGCGCCTTCTTCGGCATGGACAACGGTAGCCACGTCACCAAGACCTACACGTTCGACGACGTGGTGGACGCGCTCAACCAGGTGCAGCCCTACGACTGGAAGAGCTTCCTGCGCGCGCGGCTGGACTACACCGGCGACCAACTGCCCGAGCACGGCATCGAGCGCGGCGGCTGGAAGCTGGTCTACACCGACACCCCCAACGCCGAGGACAAGGCCGCCGAGTCGCTGCGCCACAACGTGAACCTGGCCTACTCGCTGGGCCTGTCCGCGTCCAAGAGTGGCGACATCTACGACGTGCAGTGGGACGGCCCCGCGTTCAAGGCCGGCCTGGTGCCCGGCCTGACCATCGTCGCGGTCAACGGCAAGGACTTCTCGCCCGAGGCGCTGAAGGACGCGGTCACCGCCGCCCGGACCAGCCAGGCGCCGGTCGAGCTGCTGGTCAAGAACGTGGACGTCTACAGCACGGTCAGGATCGACTACCACGGCGGCCTGAAGTACCCGCACCTGGTGCGTGCCGGCGGCAAGGACCTGCTGACCGCGATCGCCGCGCCGCGCAAGTAATGCATCCATCCCTCGCCGTTCCCACCGGGCGCAGGTCCGCAGGGCCGGAGTCGAAGGACCATCCCTCGACTTCGCTGCGCTGCGCCCGGGACCAACGGCGAGGCTCGAGCACCACCACCGGAGAGTCCCTTCCGTGAAAACCAAGCCCCTCGCTTCCGCCCTGCTGGCCGCCGGCTTCGCGCTGGTCGCCGTGCCCGCCTTCGCCGACGTGCCGCCGATCGGTGATGCGCCCTTCAATGGCACGTTGAAGATCACCGTGGACGCCACCGACGTGGCCCATCGCGTGTTCCGCGTCAACGAGACCATTCCCGCACAGCCGGGCCCGCTGACCCTGCTGTACCCGCAGTGGATTCCGGGCAACCACTCGCCGACCGGGCCGATCGACAAGTTCGCCGGCCTGGTGATCAAGGCCAACGGCAAGGTGCTGCCGTGGACGCGCGACCCGCTCAACGTGTATGCCTTCCACGTCGACGTGCCCGAGGGCGTCACCGAGGTGCAGGCCTATTTCGAGTTCCTCTCGCCGCAGGACACCAAGCAGGGCCGCGTGGTGATGACGCCGGAGATGCTCAACCTGCAGTGGAACACCGTGACGCTGTACCCGGCCGGCTACAACATCCGCAAGATCCCGGCCCAGGCCAGCGTGACCTACCCGGCAGGCTGGCAGGCCGGCACCGCGCTCGAGGTCGCCTCCACCGACGGCGACACGGTCAACTACAAGCCGCTGACCTACAACGCGCTGGTCGACTCGCCGATCTATGCCGGCAAGTACTTCAAGCGCGTGGACCTGGACCCGGGCGCCAGGACGCCGGTGCACATGGACATCGTCGCCGACGATCCGAAGTACCTGGAGATCAAGCCCGAGCAGCTCAAGCCCCACCGCGAGCTGATCCAGCAGATGTACAAGCTGTACGGCGCCCACCACTACGACCACTACGACTTCCTGGTCTCGCTCAGCGACAAGATGAGCGGCAACGGCCTGGAGCACCACCGCTCCAGCGAGGACGGCGTGAGCGCCGACTACTTCACCGAGTGGGACAAGAACGTCTACGCGCGCGACCTGTTCTCGCACGAGTTCAACCACTCCTGGGACGGCAAGTACCGCCGCGGCGCGGATCTGACCACGCCCAACTTCAACGTGCCGATGAGCGACACGCTGCTGTGGGTGTACGAGGGCCAGACCCAGTTCTGGGGCCAGATCATGGCCGCCCGCTCGGGCCTGTGGAACACCGAGCAGACGCTGGACATGCTCGCCTTCGTCGCCGCCACCTACGACAAGGGCCGCCCCGGCCTGGCCAGCTGGCGCAACGTGCAGGACACCACCAACGACCCGCCGATCGCCCAGCGCCGCCCGCTGCCGTATCGCAACTACCAGGCCAGCGAGGACTACTACTCGGCCGGCGAGCTGATCTGGCTGGACGTCGACGGCAAGCTGCGCGAGCTGACCCGCAACAAGAAGAACATCGATGCCTTCGCGCGCGCGTTCTTCGGCATGAACAACGGCGACTGGTCGGTCAACACGTATACCTTCGAGGACGTGGTCAAGACCCTCGACGACATCGCGCCGTACGACTGGAAGAGCTACCTGCGCACGCGCCTGGACGGCCACGGCCCGCTGATCGGCGGCATCGAGTCGCACGGCTGGAAGCTGGTCTACACCGACAAGCCGTCGGCCGCGGTGAAGGCGATCGAGTCGCGCCGCCACTTCACCGACCTGACCTACTCGCTGGGCGTCTCGCTGGGCAAGGACGGCTCCATCGCCGACGTGCTGTGGGACGGCCCCGCGTTCAAGGCCGGCCTCTCGCCCGCCATGACCATCGTGGCGGTCAACGGCAAGGAGTTCTCCGGCGACGCCATCAAGGACGCGATCACCGCCGCGGCGAAGGACAAGAGCCAGCCCATCGAGCTGCTGGTGAAGAACTTCGACGAGTACAAGACCATCCGCGTGGGCTACCACGACGGCCTGAAGTACCCGCACCTGGTCCGCGACAAGAGCAAGCCCGACACGCTCGCCGAGCTGATCAAGCCGCTCTGAGGTCCGGTGCCTCTCCCGGCGCGGGAGAGGGTCGCAGGGTTGGGGGGCGGGCGTGCCCGGCCCCCGCCGCACCGATGCGGACCTCCCTTCGGGAGCGGCGGCAGCGTACGCACCGTCCGCCTCATGCTTGCCGTCCCGCGGCACGTCCGTGGGACGGCAAGGCCGCCCCTCAACCGCCGCGCCCAACTCCGCTATACTGCCCGTCCGCTGCGGCACGCATCCGCCGCGGCCTCGCAACACGCGCCCGTAGCTCAGCCGGATAGAGTAGTGGCTTCCGAAGCCATTGGTCGGGGGTTCGAATCCCTCCGGGCGCGCCATTTTCCCTCACTCGCACCGGTCCTTCGCGTGAAGCCAGCTGACGGTACGTGGCGGCATCTCGGGCTCCGCCCGCAAAGGGCGCGTGGTTTCACGCAGCCGGCATGACGATCGACGTCGACCATGCCTGGCTGATGTCCGACCTGCACCTGGACGCCGGCCGTCCGGAGCTCACCGGCATCCTGTTCCGCTTCCTGCGGGGTGCGGCGCGTCGGGCGCAGGCGCTGTTCCTGCTCGGCGACGTCTTCGAGGCCTGGATTGGCGACGACGACGACGCGCCACTGCCCGCTGCAGTGGCGGCCGAACTGAGGGCGGTGGCCGAGGCGGGAACGACGGTCTACTTCCTGCACGGCAACCGTGACTTCCTGCTCGGCGCGGCGTACGCACGGCGCGCGGGACTGACGCTGTTGCCCGACCCCACGCATCTGCGATTGGGCGGCGTACCGACGGTGCTCTGCCACGGCGACGCCTTGTGCCTGGACGACCGGGCGTACCAGCGCTGGCGCGCCCAGGCGCGCGATCCGGCCTGGCAGGCGCAGCTGCTGGCCCGGCCGCTGGCCGAGCGGCGGGCCCTGGCGCGACAGCTGCGCGCGGAAAGCCGCGAGGCACAGCGTCGGCTGCGCGAGCGGGGCCTGCCGTGGGCCGATGCCGATCCCGCGGCGGTGCTCGCGCTGTTGCAACGGCAGGGCGCCGCGCGGCTGATTCACGGCCACACCCATCGCCCGGCGGAGCACGAGGTGCGGTTGCCCGGCGGGCGCCGGGCGGAGCGATGGGTGCTGGCGGACTGGGGCGAGGCCGGCGAGGCGCTGGAGATCACACCGGACGGAGCCGGGCGGCGGCATCGGCTTTGACCGCTCCCGTTTCCGCGAGCCGCTCGCGCAGCATCCGCGCGGTCGCCTGCAGCTCGGCCTGCAGTTCGGCCAGTACCGGGCCGGCATCCTGGTCGGCGCGGATCGTCTCGCGCAGGCGCGTGCACAGCGTTACCGCGTCGCTGCGCCCCATCACCAGGAACGCGTTCTGCAGGCGATGCAGGCTGCTGCAGGCGGCCGGCTGGTCGAGCGCGCGCAGGGCGGCGAGCAGCTGCTCGTTGTCCTGCTGCAGCTCGGCCTGCCAGCTCTGCAGGTAGGTGCGTCGCTGCTCGGGCGTGGCGATGCGGCAGATCAGCGCCAGCGAGCTTTCCGCCGGGCGTGGCGCCGGTTCGGGCGGCGGTGGGGCGGCCACCGGGTTCGGTGCGCCGACCTGGCGCAGCAGCGCCAGCAGGCGCTCGATCGAGATCGGCTTGGTCAGGTAGGCGATGGCGCCGTGGGCGAGCGCCTGCTCGATCGCCTCCGGGTCCGAGTCGGCGCTCAGCATCACGATCGGCACCGTGGGCCGCGGGTTGCGCTGCTGGTAGCGGGCCAGCACGTCCAGGCCGGAGAGGTCGGGCATGTGCATGTCCAGAAAGACGATGTCCGGACGGTGGATGCCCTCCATCGCCTGCAGCCCCTCCTCCCCGTTGCTGGCGAACAGCACGCGGTGGCCCGCGCGGCGCAGCAGGTGGCCCAGGGTGTCGCGGCTGGAGCGGTTGTCGTCCACCACCAGGCAGGTGATCGCCGGCACGCGCGCGCGGTGGGTGTCCAGCGCGCTCACCGTGTCCAGCGGCTCGGCTACCGCCTGCTCGGGGGTGGCACGTTCCAGCGGCAGCGCCGCGGTGAACACGCTGCCGCCGCCCGGGTTGTCGCCCACCGCCACGCGGCCGCCGAGCTGCTGGCAGATGCTGCGCACGATGTGCAGGCCCAGGCCGGTGCCGTCGTGGCGGCGCACCAGGCCGTCGCTGGTCTGGTAGAACGGCTCGAAGATGCGCGCCTTCATCTCGTCGGGGATGCCGCTGCCGGTATCGGTCACCGTGCACAGCAGGCGAGGCTGCATCAGGCCGTTGTCGGCCAGCCGCAGCTCGATCACCACCTCGCCGCCGGTGGGCGTGAACTTCACCGCGTTGGTGCCCAGGTTGATCAGCACCTGGGCGATGCGCCCGGGGTCGCCCAGCATCGCGTCGTCCAGGCCGCGCCCCTGGATCGTGCGCAGCCGTACGCCGCGCTGGTGCGCCAGCGGACCGACCACGTCGCGGGCCTGCCCGAGCACGTTGGCGACCAGGAACGGTTCGCGGCTGAAGTGCAGCCGGCCGGCGTCGATCGCGGCCACGTCGAGCACGTCGTTGACCCGCTGCAGCAGGGCGTTGGCGTTGGCGCGCAGCGCATGCATCAGCTGGCGGTCGGTGGCGCTCAGCGCCGCGGTGTCGATCAGCGAGGCGGCATGCACCACGGTGTTGAGCGGCGTGCGCAGCTCGTGGCTCATGGTCGCGATGAAGCGGCTCTGCGCGTCGCGCGAGTGCAGGGCCGACTGCGACACGGCCGAGATCGTGCCGAGCAGGCGGTAGACGGTCAGCGGCAGGCCGACCAAGAGCACCAGCGCGAACGGCACGAACGCGGGCCGGTCGATCCAGTAGTGCGGCGGCGCGGCCAGCCCCAGCACCAGCACCGAGCAGGCCATGTAGCTGAAGAACATGCGCCGGCCGAAGCGCGTACCGACCATGATGGTCGCCAGCGGCAGGAGCGTGACCAGCGAGATGCACAGGTTCCATGCCAGGTGCAACAGGATGCCGATGCCCAGCAGGTTCACCGTGGCGCCGATGCCGTCGGCCAGCTCGGTGATGCGTACCAGGCGCAGCCGCACCGCGCCCATCCAGGCCAGGCTGAGCGCGAAATACAGTTCGGCCCAAGGGCGCAGCCGCGCCGCTTCCTGGCCGAGCACCGCCTTCGAATGCGACGGTCCGGCCAGATGCTGCCAGTAGACCGACCAGGCGATCGCCAGCGCCAGCAGCAGGGTCCGGCGCACCGACACGTGGTACTCGCCGTAACTGGCGACCAGCCGCGCCAGCCGCTCGTCGCGCAGGCGCTGGGCGATGACGCGAAGCGAGCTCGGCGGCGTCTCCGCGATGCCAGGATTCATTGGATTGTTCCCCCTGCTGGGCGGCCGGCGGACCGGCGGCACCGGCCCATTGTAAGCACAGGCGCCGGGGATGGGCATCATCGGCCCACGGGGAGCCGCAATCGGGCCAGGAAGCCGCCGCCCGGCCGGTTGGCCAGGTCCAGCCGGCCGCCGTGCAGGCGGGCGGCCCGCGCGGCGATGGACAGGCCCAGTCCGCTACCGCCGCCGCCGCGCGCCGGGTCGCCGCGCAGGAACGGCTGGCCGAGCCGGTCGAGCAGCCCGGCCGGCACGCCGGGGCCGTGGTCGGCCACGCCGAGCACGACCGAGGCGCCCTCGCGCGCGAGGGTCAGTGCGTAGGGCGCGCGGCCGTAGCGCTCGGCGTTGTCCATCAGGTTGCCCAGCGCGCGCCGCAGCAGGGTGGGGCGTACCGCCAGCACGAGCCCTGCCGGGGCGTCGAACTGCCAATCGTCGGGCGCGGCGCGCAGGGCGAGCAGCTGCCCGACGAGCGTGCCCAGGTCGACCGGCTGCGGTGCCTCGTCGCGGCCTTCGCGCACGAACGCCAGGCATTGTTCGAGTGCGCGGTCCAGTTCCTCCAGGTCGACCACCATCGCCTCGCGGCGCGCCGGATCCGCGGCGTCGCCCAGCTCGAGCGCCAGCCGCAGCCGGGCCAGCGGCGTGCGCAGGTCGTGCGAGATGCCGGCAAGCATCAGCTCGCGCTCGCGGGCCGCGGCACGCAGGCGCTCGCCGGCCTCGCCGATCGCCTGGGCGAGCCGGCGCACCTCGCGCGGACTGCCCTCCAGCACGGTGGCGGGGGCTCCGTCCAGCAACGCCGGTGCCTGCTGCGCCAGCCGTTCGAGCGGGCGGGTGAGCAGGCGCGCGGACAGACCCGCCGCGAGCAGGGCGATCAGTCCGGCGAACAGGCTGAGCAGCAGGGTGGAGTCGAGCAGCCGCTGGCGGTAGCTGGGCAGCTCCAGCACCACCCAGCGGGCCGGATCGTGCGCGCTGCGCAGCCACAGTTGCGACGACACGGGCGTCTGCGTGGCGGCCACCCGCGCCGGATCGCCGAGCAGGCCGGCGGCGCTTTGCGCGATGGCGTGCAGCGCTGGTGTGACACGGCGCGCGGTCGACGTCTGCGGCGGCGTGTCGCGGACCTGCACGCCGAGTCCGCGCAGCGCGGCCAGTGCCTGCCGCGCCGCCGGCGCCTGCGGCTGCGCCGCGAGCGCGTCGACGGCCGTGGCGGTGGCGAGCGCGAGCCGGCCGTAGCTCTCGCCCACCACCTGGCGGCCGAAGCGCCGCTGCAGGCCACCGGCCAGGACCAGCGCCAGCAGCAGCGCCGCCGCCAGCAGCGCCAGGACCAGCGCGAAGGTGGACGGCGTCCGCCTCATGCGCGGCCGCCGTCGGGTACGAACACGTAGCCCTCGCCCCAGACCGTCTGCAGCCAGCGCGGTTGGCGCGGGTCCTGCTCGAGCAGGCGGCGCAGCCGCGAGACCATCACGTCGATGCTGCGGTCGAAGGCGTCGTGTTCGCGCCCGCGCGCCAGCGCGATCAGCCGCTCGCGGCTCAGCGTCTGGAACGGATGGGCGACCAGTGCGGCCAGTACGGCGAACTCGCCGCTGGTGAGCTTGAGCGGCGTATCGCCGTCGAGCAGCTGGCGTGTGGCCGGATCGAACACGAAGCGGCCGAAGCGCACCGGCGCCTGTTCGGCCTGCGGCGCGCCCACCGGGCCCCGCGGCCGCCGGCGCAGCACGGCACGGATGCGCGCGACCAGCTCGCGCGGGTTGCAGGGCTTGGGCAGGTAGTCGTCGGCGCCGAGCTCCAGGCCGACGATGCGGTCGACGTCGTCGCCCTTGGCCGTGAGCATGATTACCGGGATGTCCACGCCCTCGGCACGCAGGCTGCGGCACAGCGCCAGGCCGTCGGCATCGGGCAGCATCAGGTCGAGCACGATCAGGTCCACGTGGTGGGCGGCCAGTGCGCGGCGCATGCCGGCGGCATGGGCCACGCCCGTGGCGCGCAGGCCCTGCTGCGCGAGGTAGCGCTCCAGCAGGTCGCGCAGGCGCAGGTCGTCGTCGACGACCAGGATGTGGGCCGGGTCCATGGGCGCGGACTATCGGGTGGCGCCGCGCGGGCGGCAAGCGGGCGGGCGGTGGATGTGTAAGCGGATGTTTCCGGAACGGACAAGGGCAATACCCGCTCACACCGGCACGCGCCGGTGAAACACCTCTCCCGCGCGGAACGGAGACCATCGCTCCACGTCCGCTCAGGACGCTTCAGAGGAGCCCGCCATGCGCCTGTCGATCGTGCCGTTGCTCGGCCTTGCCTGCCTGCTCGCCTCCCCGCCGTCCCCGGCCGGGGTGCGCCACGGCGCTTCCGTCCACCGTACCCATGCCGGCGGCATCGCGCGCACCCACGGTACGCTCGCCACCGGGCCGGACGGACGCCGTGCCTGGCATGCCGGCGGTACGACCGTCGGCGGCGACGGCAGCGTCAGTCACGTGCGTGCCGGGGGGGTGTCCGGTCCCGACGGCCGTGCCGTGGGCGGCCGCCGCACCACGGTGGGCAACGACGGTACGATCGCCCGCCGGAGCGGCTACGTGGTGCAGGGGGCGAACGGCGGGACGATGCAGGGCGGACGTCGCGTGCAGCGCGGTCCGGACGGCACGCTCCAGGCCGGCTACGCGGCCAGCGGGCAGCGCGCCGACGGCGGCAGCTACAGCCGCAGCGGCAGCCGCACGCGTACCGCCGACGGTGAACGCATGGCCAGCCGCCAGACCCTCGCCAGTGGCGCGCGCGGCAGCTACCAGGGCAGCACGACCCGTGCCGGCGGCACCCTCAGCCACGACAGCTCGATCAGCGGCGCCACCGGCAACAGCTACCAGGGCCAGACCAGCTATACCCGCGGCGAGGGCCTCAGCCATACCGGCACCTGCACCGACGCGCAGGGCCATACCTTCGACTGCAGGTGACCCATGGAACCGATGCGAACCACACCGACGACCGCCTTCCTGCGCGCCGGCCTGATGGCCGCCCTGCTTGCCGCCCTGTGCACGCCGGCCATGGCCGGCAGCCTGCGCGACCGCCTGCTGCAACGCGCCCAATCCGACATGCTGGCCGGGGACACCGCGCCGGCGACCATCCCGCCCGGCGTGCGCGTGCTGCGCGACGTGCCCTATGGCGACGACCCGGCGCAACGGATGGACGTCTATCTGCCCGTGCAGGGTGCTGCGCACGCGCCGGTGATCTTCATGGTGCACGGCGGGGCCTGGGCGTACGGCGACAAGGCCATGCGCAGCGTGGTGCAGAACAAGGTCGCGCGCTGGGTGCCGCGCGGCTTCGTGCTGGTCTCGACCAACTACCGCATGCTGCCGGGCACGCGTCCGATCGAGCAGGCACGCGACGTGGCGCGCGCGCTGGCGGCGGCGCAGGGGCTCGCCGCCGGCTGGGGTGCCGACCGCGACCGCTTCATCCTGATGGGCCATTCGGCCGGCGCGCACCTGGTCGGGCTGATCTCGGCCGAGCCCGTGCTGGCCTTCGACCAGGGCGCGCTGCCGTGGCTGGGCACGGTGGCGCTGGACAGTGCCGCGCTCAACGTGGTGGCGATCATGCAGGGGCCGCACCTGCCGCTGTACGACGCCGCGTTCGGCGACGACCCGGCCTACTGGCGCGCGGCCTCGCCGCTGCAGCAGCTGGCGACCCGCGGCGCGCCGTTCCTGGCAGTGTGCTCGACCCGCCGCCGCGAGTCCTGCCCGCAAGCGCGCAACTTCGTCGCCGAGGCCGAGGGCCTGCACATGCGCGCGCAGGTGCTGGGCGAGGACCTCTCGCACCGGCAGATCAACGAGGAGCTGGGCACGCCCGGCGACTACACCACGCAGGTGGAGGCGTTCATGGCCTCGCTCGATCCCCAGGTGGCGCGCCGGCTCGGCGACCGCTGAGCCTCACCCGGGCGGATAGACCAGATGATCGCCCGCACGGCGTGCGGCGGGCGTCATCGCGGCCGGCTCGGCGCGTCCGTCGCTGCGGATGTGGCACACCGCGCGGCCGGCCGCGATCAGGTAGTCGGCCACGATGCGCCGATGGCAGCGCCACCACAGCGCCTCGGCGCACATCAGCGTGCAGCGCGTGCGTGCCGACAGCGCGAGCAGTTCGGCAAGCCCGGCGCGGAAATCCTCGCCCATGGCGTAGTCCGCGTAGCGGCGGAAGCTCGCGTTCTGCCAGAAGCCGTTGGGTGAGTCGCTGCCGGGCGCAAGGCTGCGCCCGCGCCTGCCCCCGAGCGCGGCCAGGTGCCGGTAGCCGATGCCCAGCGGAGCGAGCGCCGCTGCCAGCGTCGGGCCGTCGAACTGCGGATGGCGGCGCGAGCCCGGCAGCCGGCGCACGTCGACCACGCAGGCGATGGCGTGCGCGCGCAGCAGCGCCGCGAACGCCTCGAACGCATGGGTGGAATGGCCGATGGTGAACACCGGCGCCGGATCGTTCCGTGCAGCCATGCGCCGATCATGCACCCGCGCGCGTGCCGGCCACGCGACGAGCGGATCGTCCGCGCGCTTCACGGGGCCGTCGCCGCCGATGCCTAGCATGGTCGCGCCGGCGGTGGCCATCGCCCCTCGCCGGCGATCGTTCCTCCGGAGATTGCCATGCAGAACCACGACATCCGCGTACTCAACGACCTGATCGAAACCACCATCGACAGTGCGCACGGCTACGCCGAGGCCGCGAAGGACACCGCCAGCAACCGCTTCGGCCTCACCTTCCAGGAGCGTGCCAACGAGCGCCGCCAGGTGGCCGCGCGGCTGCAACGCCACGTACAGGCGCTCGGCGGGACGCCGGAAGACGACGGCAGCGTGCTGGCCTCCGCGCACCGCATGTTCACCAACCTGCGCCGCAAGCTCGGCGACGACGTGGCGGTGGTCGACGAGGTCGAGCGCGGCGAGGACCACATCAAGCACCGCTTCGAGGATGCACTGGAGGATGCCGACGTCACTCCACCCACGCGCGAACTGATCGCCGAGGCCTATCGCTCGGTGAAGTCCGGGCACGACCAGATGCGCGACCTCAAGCGTGCGGTGCACCGCACGCACTAGCCGCGCAGGCGGCGCCCACGCCGGGCGCCGCGGCTGGCGGACGCGTCAGGCCGCCTTGACCTCGAAGGTCTCGCTGCTGACCGGCTTGCCGTCGACGGCGATCTCCACCTTGTACTTGCCGGCCGGCCAGTTGTTCGGGTTGTGCAGCTTGAAGGTGGTGGTGGCCGGACCGTCGGTGGCGATGGTCTGGCTGATCGTGGTGACGTCCTGGCCCTTGCCTTCCAGGTAGCTGAAGCGTGCGCTCAGGGTCGCCCCCGGGGTGGCGCCGCTGGTGGCCACGCTGGCGTAGATGGTGTTCTGCGAGGGCGCGAAGGTGGTGGTCGGCCTGGCGATGCGGTAACCGGCGGTGACCGCATCGCCCAGCGTCACGGCATCGACCTTGAACACGTCCGCCGACTGCACCGCGGCGCTGGTGCCGGTGCTGGCGGAAGCGGCGGCGGCCGGCGTCGTGGCGGCCGGTGCCGGAGTGGTCGCGGCGGGCGCGGGGGCGCTCTGTGCCGCCGTCGGCGCGGCCGCGGTGCTGGCGGCGGGCGGGCTGGTGGCCGGTTCGTTCTCGTGCTTGCCGCAGGCAGCGAGCAGCAGCAGGCCGGACAGCGCCGCGCCGTGCAGGACGAGAGTGCGTGCGTGGATCTTCATGGTCGAATCCGTGAGCGAGCGTCGAAGGGCCGCCAGTGGGCCGGTGCTAAAGGCTAGCGCCGCCGATCTGAAGCGCCGATTACCGGCAGGCAGGCATGCGCCTGCCTACTGGCGGGCGCTGCGCGGGTTGCCCGGCACGGCCTGAGGGTCGGTGCTGCGGAACGGGTTGATGTCCAGCCCCCCGCGGCGGGTGTAGCGCGCGTACACGCTGAGCCGCTGCGGCGCGCAGCGCGCCATCAGGTCCACGAAGATGCGTTCCACGCACTGCTCGTGGAACTCGTTGTGGGTGCGGAAGGAGACCAGGTAGCGCAGCAGTCCGGCCCGGTCGATCGGTGCGCCGCGGTAGGCGATCTGCACGCTGCCCCAGTCCGGCTGCCCGGTGACCGGGCAGTTCGAACGCAGCAGGTGCGAGAGCAGGGTCTCCTCCACCGGCGCGGCGCCGTGGTCGGCGCTGAGATAGTGCGCCTTGGGCGGGCCGTAGTCGTCGATCGCCAGCGGCAGCTCGTCGAGCAGCTCGCCGGGCAGGTCGGCGATCGCGTACGCCGCCGCGGACGGCGGGGTCAGCGCCACCGCCACCGGCGCGCCGGCCGCGACGGCGAGGTCGCGCAGCAGCGTCCCGGTCAGCGCCGGCGTGTCGATCCGCTCCTGCGAGAAGCCGTTCAGGTACAGCTTGAAGGACTTCGATTCGATGATGTTCGGCGAGTCGGCCGGCACGCGGAATTCCGCCAGCGCCACCTGCGGCTTGCCGCGCGGATCGAGCCAGGAGAGCTCGTAGGCGTTCCACACGTCCACGCCGTGGAACGGCAGCGGCTCGATCACGCCGATCTCGGCACGCTTGACGGCGCGGGGAATCGGGAACAGCAGCGAGGGGTCGTAGCGGTCGGCGTAGGCGGTGGCCTTGCCGAGCGGGGAATGTTCGGGGGTGCTCATGCGGCAAGTGTAGTGGCCGCGCACCGCGGACCCCATGCCCGCCACGGCCTTGATGGTCCACCGAGGGCGGGCCCGCCGCGACGCTCTGCGGTAAACCGGGCCCATCGCGAGCAAGCCCGCTCCTGCGGCAGCGGCTATGCGTTGACCATCCGCATCGACTCGCCCGCGTAGCGGTCGCCAGCGGCGGCGTTCGGCGGGAACACCGCGTCGATCGCGGCGAGCTCGTCGGCGCTCAGCCGCACGTCCAGCGCGCCCAGGTTCTCGTCCAGGCGGGTGCGCTGGCGCGTGCCGGGAATCGCCAGCACATCCTTGCCCTGCGCCAGCACCCAGGCGAGCGCGAGCTGCGCCGGCGAGCAGCCCTTGTCGGCCGCGAGCTGCTTCACCTGCTCGACCAGCGCCAGGTTGCGCTGGAAGTTCTCGCCCTGGAAGCGCGGGTTGTGGCGGCGGAAATCGTCCGGCTCGAAGTCCTCCGGCGAGCGGATCGCGCCGGTGAGGAAGCCGCGGCCGAGCGGCGAGTAGGCGACCAGGCTCACGCCCAGCTTGCGGCAGGCCTCCAGCATGCCGTTTTCCTCCGGGTCGCGCGTCCACAACGAGAACTCGCTCTGCAGCGCGGCGATCGGGTGCACCGCGCAGGCGCGCGCCAGGGTCTGGCCCGAGGCCTCGGACAGGCCCAGGTAACGCACCTTGCCGGCCTTCACCAGCTCGGCCATGGCGCCGACCGTTTCCTCGATCGGCACGTTCGGGTCCACGCGGTGCTGGTAGTACAGGTCGATGGTCTCGATCCCCAGGCGCTCGAGGCTGCCCTCGCAGGCGGCGCGCACGTACTCGGGGCGGCCGTTGACGCCGCGCGCCTGCGGGTTGGCCGGATCGCGCACGATCCCGAACTTGGTGGCGATGAAGGCCTGCTCGCGGCGGCCCTTGATCGCGCGGCCGACCAGCGCCTCGTTGGTGTGCGGGCCGTACATGTCGGCGGTGTCCAGCAGCGTGACGCCCCGGTCCAGCGCGTGCCGGATGGTGGCAATCGACTCGGCGTCGTCGTGCGCGCCGTAGAAGTCGCTCATGCCCATGCAGCCGAGGCCGAGCGCCGAAACCTGGGGACCGTTGCTGCCGAGCGTGCGCATTTCCATGGGGCTATCTCCGGGTTGGGTGGCGGGGCGGCCATCGTGCGCTGCTGCGGCCTCCGGATAAATGCTCAATAATCGCCATCACCTTTCAAGCAGGATCAACAATCCATGGACCGCCTGCAGGCCATGCGGCTGTACGCGCGCATCGTGGAAACCGGCAGCTTCACCGCCGCCGCGGACGACCTGAACCTGCCCCGCGCCACGGTCACCCATGCGATCCGGCGACTGGAGGAACGGCTCGGCGCACAACTGCTTCAGCGGACCACGCGGCGCGTGCGCGTCACCCGCGAAGGCGAGGCCTATTACGCCCACTGCGTGCGCCTGCTGGCCGACGTGGACGAAGTGGAGACCAGCCTGCGCGAGGGGGTGATCCAGCCGCGTGGCCGTCTGCGCGTGGAACTCACCTCCACGCTGGCGCGGCTGCTGGTGATCCCGGCGCTGCCGGAATTCTTCGCCCGCTTCCCGCAGGTCGAGCTGGACCTTGGCACCACCGACCGGCGGGTCGACCTGGTGCGCGAGGGCGTCGATTGCGCCCTGCGCGTGGGCGAGCCGGGCGACGCCGGCATGGTCGGCCGGCGCATCGCGGCGCTGCCGCAGGTGACCATCGCCAGCGCCGACTACGTGCGCCGGCACGGCCGGCCGCGCAACCTCGCCGAGCTGCAGGACGGCCACCAGGCAGTGAACTGGGCCTCGCCCACCACTCGCCGGTGCGAGCCGCTGGAATTCATGGTGGGGCGGCGGCGCCGCGAGGTGACCCTGCCCGGTCGCGTCACCGTCAACGGTGCCGAGGCGTACCTGGCTTGCTGCTGCGCCGGCATGGGCATCGCGCAGTTCCCGCGCTACCGCATGGCGCAGGAACTGGCCGACGGCCGCATGGTCGAGCTGCTGCCGCAGACGCCGCCGCCGACGCTGCCGCTGACCGTGCTCTACCCGCCGCGGCGGCAGATGCCGGCGCGACTGCGCGTGTTCATCGACTGGCTGGTGGAACGGGCGGCATCGCAGTTCGGGTCGCTGCGGTGAGCTTGCGGACCCTCGACCCCGGCCCGTGCCTACGCGCGGCGGTTGCCGGCGGCCCTCGACCGTTCGTGCCGCGCGCAGGCCGCGGACCGAAGCGCAGGCGCCGCCGGGGGCCCGCTACGTGCGCGGCAGGCCATGCCGCGGCGCCGATGTGCCGAACGTGTCCGCCGTCAACGGCGCGCCGGCCGCGGCCAGTGCCGCGCGCTGCTCGGCCAATGGCTGGCGCAGCACCGCGTCCTCGAGCACGGCAAGCTTGCGGAACGGTTCGAGCGCCAGCACCCGCTCGACGAACGCGGCGCTGCGCGGCCAGCGCCCGGCATCGATGGCGAAGCGCGCGAACGCGGCGGTGCGGAACATGCAGGCGATGGTGACGTCGGCGATCGACAGGGCGCCGAACAGGAAGCCCTCGGCGGGCAGCCGGCTTTCCAGGTAATCCAGCGCGCGGGGGATGTGCACCTCCAGCGCCTCGCGCACCACCGCCTCGTCGGCGGGTTCGCCGAAGACGTAGCGGCGGATCGCCTTCTGGTAGAACAGCCGCCAGATCAGGCCGTCGGCCAGGTAGGTGTCGGCGTACTCCTCCAGCCAGCGCGCCTGCGCGCGGTCGGCCGGGTCGCTCGGGTACAGCGCGGGCGCGGGATGCACGTCCTCCAGGTACTGGCAGATCACCGAGGAATCGTTGAACACGCGATCGCCGGCCAGCAGCACCGGGATGCGGCGCAAGGGGCTCAGGCGCTCGAAGCGGTCGTTGCCCACGAATGGCGCGATCGGGTCGATGCGGTAGGCCAGGCCCTTGAGCTCCATGCACACCAGCACCTTGCGCACGTAGGGCGAGACGTAGTTGCCGATCACGACGTAAGCCATCGCTTGCGCTCCGCTGCAGGAAATTGCGAGCGTGCGTCCGCTCGGCCCGCACGTCAACGCCCCCGACCTTTGGCAGGGGTGCCATGACTTTCGGCACGTTAGGATCGGACCGTTCGCAGGTCCTCAAAGGGGAAAACAGATGGTTTCGATGATGGGCAAGGCGCGCCTGGCCGGTGCGCTGGCACTGGGCCTGGTGGCCACCGGCGCGTTCGCGCAGGGTCGCACGCTGAGCGCCGACGACTACGCGCGGGCCGAGCGTTTCCTGGGCGACGCCACCGTGCCGCTGGTGGACCATGCGGTCCAGCGCGTGACCTGGCTGGACGACACGCACTTCTGGTATGTCGACCACGACGCCAAGGGCGACCACTACCGCGTCATGGATACCGCCAGCGGCAAGGTGTCCGATGCCTTCGACCAGCCGCGGCTCGCCGCCGCGCTGGGCAAGGCGCTGGCCAAGCCGATCAAGGCCGACAAGCTGGGCATCCGCGACTACGTGATCGCGAACGACGGCCGGCTGGACGTGCAGGTCGCCGGCCGGCACTACCTGTGCGACCTCAAGTCGGCGCAGGGCGAATGCGTGGCCAGGAAGGCCGGCAAGGAGCCCGGCGTGCTGTCGCCGGACAAGAAGACCGAGGCCTTCATCCGCGACTGGAACCTGTGGCTGCGTGACGTCGCCACCGGCAAGGAGACCCAGCTCACCACCGACGGCGTGGAGAACTTCGGCTACGCCACCGACAACGCCGGCTGGAAGCACACCGACAACGCGATCCTGGTGTGGTCGCCCGATTCGAAGCAGATCGCCACCTTCCAGCAGGATCAGCGCAAGACCGGCGACATGTACCTGCTCAAGACGCAGGTCGGCCACTCCGAGCTGCTCAAGTGGAAGGGCCCGCTGGCCGGCGACGAGCACGTGACCATGATCGAGCGCGTCGTCATCGACGTGCCCACCAGGAAGGTGGTGCGCCTGAAGATGCCGCCGGACCAGCACCGCTCGACCCTGTGCGATGACATCAGTTGCGGCCCGGAGGGCGGCTGGGACGACGTGAAGTGGGCAAGCGACGGCAAGACGCTGGCCTTCGTCTCCACCTCGCGCTACCACAAGGACGAATGGTTCCGCATCGCCGATCCGAAGACAGGCGCGGTACGCACCGTGTTCGAGGAGCACGTGCCGACCTACTACGAGAGCGGCAACGGCCAGGTCAACTGGTTCTACCTGCCCGAGAGCCACGAGGCGATCTGGTTCTCCGAGCGCAGCAACTGGGGCAACCTGTACCTGTACGACCTCGACACCGGCAAGCTCAAGCATGCCATCACCACCGGCGAAGGCAACGTCACCGAGGTGCTCAAGGTCGATCCGAAGACGCGCACCGTGTGGTTCCGTGGCGTCGGCCGCACGCCGGGCGTGAACCCGTACTACCAGCAGTTCTTCAAGGTCAGCCTGGACGGCGGCAGGCCGGTGCTGCTCACGCCGGAAGCGGCCAACCACGAGATCACCCTCTCGCCCGACGGCAAGGCCTTCGTCGACACGTACTCGACCCCGACGGAGCCGCCGGTCACCGTGCTGCGCGACAGCCACGACGGCCGCACGCTCGCCACCGTCGCCAGGGCCGACATCAGCCGCCTGCGCGCGGCCGGCTGGGTGCCGCCGATGCCGATCACGGTGAAGGCGCGCGACGGCAAGACCGACCTGTACGGCATGCTGTTCCGGCCCAGCCACTTCGATCCGCACAAGAAGTACCCGGTCATCGACTACATCTACCCCGGTCCGCAGACCGGCTCGGTGCGCGGGCGCAACTTCCTCGCCGCGCGCGGCGACAACCAGGCGCTGGCCGAGCTCGGCTTCGTCGTGGTGGCGATCGACGGCATGGGCACGCCCTGGCGTTCCAAGGCCTTCCACGACGCCTGGTACGGCAACATGGGCGACAACACGCTGCCCGACCAGGTGGCCGGCATCAAGGAACTGGGCAAGCGCTACGCGTGGATCGACCTCGACCGCGTCGGCATCTGGGGCCATTCCGGCGGCGGCAACGCCACCGCGGACGCGATGTTCCGCTACCCCGACTTCTTCAAGGTCGGCTGGTCCGAGAGCGGCAACCACGACAACCGCAACTACGAGGACGACTGGGCCGAGAAGTACCAGGGCCCGCTGGTCAGGAACAAGGACGGCAGCACCAACTACGACGACCAGGCCAACCAGAGCCACGCCGCCAACCTCAAGGGCCGGCTGATGCTGGTGCACGGCACGCTGGACGACAACGTGCCGCCGTCCAACACCTTGCTGGTCGCCGATGCGCTGATCAAGGCGAACAAGGACTTCGACCTGCTGCTGATCCCCAACGTGCACCACGGCTACGGCAAGGAGAAGGGCGCCTATGCCATGCGCCGGCGCTGGGACTACTTCGTGCGCTACCTGGCCGGCGACACGCCGCCCAAGGAGTTCGGCTTCACCCCGTCCAAGGACTGAGGGGCGTCGCGACCGGAAACCCACCGAAGGCCGGGCTTGTCCCGGCCTTCGGCCTTCCGGCGATATGCCTCGGGAAGATGGGGCTAGCGTGCCGTGCTGTGCTGGGAGTAGACCGCGTGCCAGCCGCCGTCGCGGTACACGAACACGTCGGACGAACGAATGTGCTGTGGCCCTTGCGCCGGGTCGTAGAAGGACACGATCGCCAGGTTTCCCTCCAGCCGCACTGCCTTGCCCGAGGGGTGCGCGGACAGGTAGGCCTGGATCCGCCGCATGACGCGATCCGAGCCCTTGGCGCTCCGCGCGTGGGCCAGGATGGCGGCGCGGTCGTGCACGGCGCCGTCGGCGCCGACCGAACGGTAGGACGGCAGCAGCATCTGCGCCAGCCAGGCGGTGTCGCCGGTGCCTTCGGCCTGCAGCCAGTGCTCCTCGACGGCAAGCACGGCCGCTTCGGAGCGGGCGGTTTCGTCGACCGCGGCGGCAGCGGGGCTGCCGCAGGCGAGCGCCAGGCCGCAGGCCTGGGCGAGCAGGGCGTGGCGCAGGAAGCGGCAGGACATGGCGGCTCTCCAGGCGAATGGTCCGCCGAGGGTGCCCTGCCCGGGAATCGCGGTCGCCTGGTCGGTGACGGGCGGGTGGCCCGGGTGGACGAACGGCCCGCGCACGTGGCAGGCGGACCGCGCCGGTGTGCCTTCGAGCGGCGCCACCGGATGCGGGCCGGACCGCCGACGGCGGCCCGGCCGATGGACCAGCGCTAGCCCTTGCCCAGCGGCTGCGCCTTGCCGCTGCGCACGGCCTCCTCCAGCAACTGCTGCATCTGCTGCCCGGCCTGCCGGGCGACCTGCTGCTGGCGCTGGTCCAGCGCCCGCTGCTGCTTCTCGAACTCGGCCTGCTGCGCTTCCAGCTCGCGCTGCCGCGAGGCCTGCACCTGTTCGAGGGCGGCGCGCTTGGCTTCCAGCTTGGCTTGCTCCTGCTCCAGGGCCTGCCTGCGGGCTTCACGCATGGCCGTGGTGTCCGAGCCGGAGTGCCGGACCAGCTCTGCCTGCTGCCGCGCCAATTCGGCCTGCTCGCGGGCCAGGCCGGCTTCGCGGGCGGCCAGTCCCGCCTGCTTGCCGGCCAGCTTGCCCTGCCTGCCGGCGAGCTTGCCTTGCTCGCGCGCCAGCTCGCTTACCGGCTGGAAGGCCTGGCGCGCCCGTTCGATCGTCGCCTCGTCGCGCACCACGTAGGTCCTGCTGTCGCGACGGAACCACAGCATGGGTTTGCCCGCGTTCCGGTACAGGCGCTCGATCGCGGGCATGTCGGACTGCGCGGCGGTGACGATGACCGCGTCGTCGTCCAGCAGGGCGAAGCCGTCGCCCCCGGGATTGCCGTTGTCGATGTAGACGTGCCGGGCCGACAAGCCATCGAAGTTCGCGAGCGGCGGGGGCGGTGGGGACAGCGGTGCCGCCGGCGGGAGCGGCGCAGGCGGCGGCGGAGGCGGGGCCGGCCAGTGCGACACCGACGCGGCGGCGACGGGCGCCGGAGCGGCCGCAGGAGCCGGCATCGGCTGGGGCGCAATGGCCGGTGCCGGGGACGTGGCGGGCGGCACCGTCGCGGCCGGCGTATCGCCTGCGGTGACGCGGTAGGGCAGCACGCCGGCCAGGGCGACCAGGGTCACCAGCAGCCAGCCGCGCGCGCGGGGCGAGGATTCGTTGACGCTTTGCTGCAGCATGAGCAGTCGCCTCTTCAGGTTGTCGAACGTGGGGGAAGCGCCGGCCAGGCCGGCGTGGAGCGGATGCGAGACGCCCAGGCGCAGCAGCAGCCGGCCGTAGGCCTGCACCGCGGCGTGGTGGTCGCGCATCACGCGCGCGTCGCAGGCCGCCTCGCGGTGCAGGGCGTACTCGCGCATCGCCCAGCGCACCGCCGGGTGGAAGAAGAACAATCGCTGCGCGAGCGCCGGCACCAGGCCGAACCACAGGTCGCGCCGCGCGAGATGGGCGAGCTCGTGGGCGAGCGCCAGCTCCCACTCGCGCGCATCCAGCGCCTGCCGCGCCGGCAGCAGCACCACCGGGCGCAACCAGCCGGCGACCTGCGGCGAGGTGACCGTGGCGCACTGGCGCAACTGCGGGCAGCGGCGCAGGCCGAGCGCCCGCGCCTGGCGGCGGCACCGCTCGCGCAGGAGCGGATCGGCCACCGGCTCGGCGTGCGCGTGCACGGCGCGCGCGCGTCGCCATTGCCGCCAAAGTCGCGGCACCTGCAGCACCAACCCGGCGAACCACGCCAGCACGGCGAGCAGCGGACCGGTGGAGGCCAGGCGATCGGCGGTGGCCGTGCGGTCGGCGGCCGTGGGCGAGGGCGCCTGCGCGGGCAGCGCCGGCGCGGCGAGGTCGGCCAGCGGAGCCGCTGCGTTCGGGACCATCGGCGCAGCGATGTCGGCGACGGACACCGGCGCCGGTTCGGGCGACAGCAGCGGCAGTTCCACCGGACGGCTCCAGCTCAGGCCGAGCAGCAGTTGCGCGCCCACCAGCCACCACAGCGCGCTGCGTGCCGCCGCCGGCATGCGCGGTGCCAGGCGCAGCAGCAGCGCCACCGCGGCGATCAGGACGCAGGCCTGCAGCGAGGTCCAGGCGAGCCGTTGCAGCAGGTCCCCGGCAAGGGCGGTGAGGGTCGGCATGTCAGGTCTCCTTGCGGCGCGACTGCAACTGGGCCACCAGCGCCTCCAGCTCGGCCAGCTCCTCGTCGCTGACCTCGGCGCGTTCGGACAGGTAGGCCACGAACGGCGACAGCGAGCCGCTCAGGGTCTTTTCCACGAAGCTGCCGACCGCGTTGCGCATCGCCTCGCCGGGCGCGGTGGCGGGGCTGTAGCGGTAGATGCCGCCGGCCTGGCGGCGCTTGAGATAACCCTTGCCGCGCAGGCGCTCCATCATGGTCAGCACCGTCGAGCGGGCCAGGCCGCGCGCCTCGCCGAAACCGGCGGCGACCTCGCCGACCGAGGCCGGCGCGTGTTCGGCGAGGTAGTGGAGCAGGGCGAGTTCCTGGTCGCCGATGGAAGGGCGGGGCATGGCGGCTTTCCTGACTACAGTTGTAGTCAAGCTAGCGCTGACTACAGCTGTAGTCAATAGGCCGGAAGGGCTGCTGGATCGCTCCACCATCCTCTTCGGACGACGGAGCGGCTCCCGCCCCTCGCCCTGCAGGGGAGCGGGGGGGCCGGTATTGCGCGGGCAAAAAAAAACGGGCGCCCGAAGGCGCCCGTCGCGGGACCGGCCGAGGCCTGGCCCGTCAGAACGAGTAACGCAGGGTCAGCATCGCCGACCAGCGGGATACCACGCGGCTGGGGTCGTAGAAGCCGCCGTCGTAGGTCTGCAGCTGCTGTGGCTGGTAGTTGCCGTTCTTGTCGGTGGGCAGCGTGTACACGTACTGGCCCTGCGCATTCACGCCGGCGTAGCTGGCGAGGCTGCGGGTCGGGTAGATGCCCGTGTTGCGCTGCTGCCCCCAGTCCTTGTTGAGCAGGTTGAGCACGTTGTAGATGTCCAGGCGCAGCTCGCCCTTGTTGCCCTTGAAGATGCCGGGCACCTCCTGCGAGAAGCTCATGTCCAGCTCGTTCACCCAGGCGGTGCGGTCGCCGTTGCGGTTGGCGATCTGGCCGCGGTGGTGCCTGAGGTAGTCGTCGCTGGCCAGGAACGCTTCGAACTGGTCGATCACCTGCTGGCTGGTACCCGGGGCGAAGGCCACCTTCGGGTCGTTCACCGCCGGGATGTAGGCCGGATCCCAGCCCGAGATGCTGTCGCCGTTGGCGTCGTTGCTGAACACCCAGGTGTAGGGCATGCCGGTACGGCCGCTGTAGAACGCCGACACCTGCGTCTGGTAGTCGCCGAAGAAGGCGTGCTGCCAGGTCAGCGAGGCCTTCAGCACCTTGGCCACGTTGTAGTTCGAGGTCGCCTCCACGTCGGAGTTCGGATTCAGGCGCGCCACGCGCTGGTAGCCGTTGTAGGCGATGGTGTCGGTGCCCGGGTCGACGTCGGTGGCGTGGTTGAAGGTCAGGCTGAGATTGCCGAACCAGTTCTCCGAGAACGGCTTGTTCAGCGCCAGGGTCAGGCTGTCGGACTTGCCGCGATGGGTATTGGTCAGCAGCGTCGAGGCGCTGCTGAAGGCCCGGTTGCGGTTGGCCAGCGCGTCCTTGGAGGTCGGCGCCTCGCCCGGGGTCGCCCAGTACTGCTCGCGGCCGTCGGGCAGCACGCCGGTCGGCGCGCCGAAGTTCACCGCCTGGTACAGGATGCCGTCGCGCACCTTGATGTGCTGGTACTCGGCCGAACCCACCAGGCCCCACCAGGGCAGTTCGCGGTCCAGCGCCAGGCTCATCTTCCACACGGTCGGCAGACGGAAGTCCTTGGCGATGGTGTCGATCGAGCCCGCGCCGCCGCCGGCGGGGATGTTCTGGTTGAACGGGTCCGGGCTGAACGGCGCGCTCGAGGGGTCGAACGAGGTGTAGTTGAGCAGGGTGACGCCGTTGTTCTGGAACGGGTTGGTCATCCACACCGTCGGCGGATTGGTCTGGAACAGGCCCACGCCGCCGCGCAGCTGGGTCTTGTACTCGCTGTCGAACAGGTAGTTGAACGACAGACGCGGCTCCACCACGCGGTTGGACGAGCCGACCACGTAGTTGTTCGGATAGCCAAAGGCCTGTTCGAAGGCGGGGTTGTAGACCGGCTGGTCGCTGGAATGCGGGATGTCCACGCGCACGCCGTACTGCAGCGACAGCGCATCGGTCACCTGCCAGGTGTCCTGCAGGAACGGGCTGATCTGACTGTAGGTCCACTTGCCGGCGATGTCGTCCAGCGTGTAGCCCGGCGCCGGGTGGTACAGCTCGTACTTGTTGTAGTTGCCGGCGGCGAAGTTGTCGAGGCCCCAGAAGGTGTAGACGCCGAACTGGGCCTGGCCGAACAGGTTGTTGATCTTGTTGCGCTGGTAGTCGACGCCGCCCTTGATCGCGTGGTCGCCCAGGTAATAGGTGCCGGCCAGGAAGATGCTGAGCTTCTTGGTGTCGATGTGGTTGTAGTGGCGGTAGCGCTCCTCGCCCAGGTTCACCGACGGGCCCTTGCCGTCCGGCGAAAGGTTCACCGTCACCGACGGCTGCTGGAACGGCGCGGTGGTGTCCTGCAGGTACTTCTGGTAGCCGACCTTCGCCTCGGTGGAGAAGCTGTCGGTCCAGTCGTCGAACACGTGCGCGACGTAATTGTCGGTGGTGATCGCCTTGGTGTAGGTGTAGCTGGTCAGGCCCACGCTGGAGGGGCTGTTGCCGCCCACGGCCGGCAGCATCTCCTTGGTGCGCTGGTAGGTGAAGCTGGCGCGGTGGTTGTCGGAGATGTTCCAGTCGATCTTGCCCAGGTAGCGCTTGTCGTCGTAGGTCAGGCCGGTCGGGCCGCCGAACACGCCGGGGGTGAGGCCCAGCTGCTTGGCCGTGTCGATGATCTTCTGCAGGTCGCCCGGGGAGACCTTGTTGCTGGTGGACGGGCCGTTGCCCAGCGAGTCGTCCAGGCCGTTGGCCGAGTCGGCACCGATGCCGGTGGTCTTCTCGTGCTCGGCCGAAACGAAGAAGAACAGCTTGTCCTTGATGATCGGGCCGCCCACGTTGGCGCCGTAGGTGGTGTCCTTGTCGTAGCCGTTGTAGTGGTAGCCCGGGTTGTCCTTGGGCAGCCAGCCGGCGTCGCCGACCAGGTGGTTGGCGTTGCGGTAGGCGTAGTACACCGAACCGTGGAACTGGTTGGTGCCCGACTTGGTGACCGCATTGACGTCCGCGCCGACCACGTCGGAGGACACGTCGTAGTTGGCGGTGGAGATGTTGTACTCGGCGATCGTCTCGGGGGAGATCGGTGATTTCTGGTAGGGCAGGCCGTTGGCGTTCAGGCCGAACGGGTCGCCCTGGGTCACGCCGTCCACGGCGATGTTGTTGTAGCGGTTGTTCATGCCGGCGGCGGAGATCGCGCCGGTACCCTGGTCGGTCACGGTGATGCGCGGATCCAGGCGCACCACGTCGTCGATCGAGCGGTTGCCCTGCGGGGTGGCCTGCAGCTGGCGCTGCGAGATGGTGGTGGACAGGCCCTTGTTCTCGGTCGAGAAGGTCTGCATCAGCGCGGAGGCGCTCACGGTGACCGCGCCCAGCGTGCTCGCCTCGGCCGCGGCCGCGCCCATGGTCAGGTTGATCGAGGAAGGCTGGCCCAGCTGCAGGTACACGCCGTCCCGCTCGGCGCCGGCCAGGCCCGGCTTGCTCACGGTGATCGCGAACGGCCCGCCCACGCGCAGGCCCTGCGCCGCGTAGCGACCGTCGGCGTCGGTGGTGACCGTCTTGGTCGTGCCGGAGGGCTGGTGGACGATGGTCACGGTGGCGCCGGCGACCGGCTGGCCGTGGGCATCGAGCACGCGGCCGTTGGCGCCGGAGGTGGTGATGTTCTGGGCGGCCACCGGGGCCACCGCCAGCAGCGAGGCGATGGCGAACGGAAGGACGCGCACGCGGATCATGGATTTCATGGGATTCCCGAGGTTGTGACGAACACGGTTCCACCGCCCAGCACGACGCCGCCTCCCGTGAGGGAGGCGGTGGGCAGGGACGCGTGGGCCGGGCAGACCGGCGCAATGGCGCGCATTGTAGGCGCGCCCTTGTGACAATCGAACGAAATTTTCACGGCCCCTTCAGCGCCGGTTCTGCCGTCCGCGAGTACGGCCGCAGCCCTCCCGTGCGCGCGGGACGCTGCCCCACGGGCGGATCAGGGCACCGAGCCAGCCCATCAGCGGCCCAGGCCCCGTCGCAGGTGACATCGCGGACCGAGCCGCGGGCACGACCCTCCCGGCAAGCGCTACGGTGTGGGCACCCGCGTCGCCTCGGTGAAGATCACCTGCCAGCGGCCGCCGCGCTCGGCCCAGATGTCGGCGAAGCGCAGGCGAACCTTGTAGGGCTTGCCTTCGCGGGTGCCTTCCAGCGTGACCACGCCGCCCAGCACGGCGCCGCCGGGCCAGTGGCGCACCACCTCGTCCTCGATCGTGAACGGCTCCATCGAAAAGCCGGGCGCGGTGTAGTCGCGGATGAAGGCGGCCTTGTCCTCGACCCGGGCACGGCTGTTGAACAGCACGTAGTCGTCGGCAAGGAGGCGTGCCAGCGCCGCGCCGTCGCCCTGCATCTGGGCGCGGTCGAACGCGGCAACCGCCTTGGCCAGCGCGGGCGGCAGCATCCGATGGGGCGCGGTGGCGTGGGCGTGGAAGGCCACGGCAAGGGCGAACAGGGCGATGGCGGTCTTCATGGCGTCTCCCGAGGGCTGGCGCCGGCCACGCTAGCGATCGCGCGAAGGTGCCGCTATCAAAATACTGCTCATGCGCGCCGCGCCGTCCGTGCGCAGCCGCGCGCGGGCCGCCGCAGGGGTGAGGCCGAGGTGCCGGCGGAACGCCGCACCGAAATGGCTGTGATGGCTGAAGCCGAGTTCGCAGGCCAGCGCGGCCAGATCGTCCGCGCCGCGGGCGAGGCAGTCGAGCGCGCGCGCCAGACGCAGGCGCGTGCGGTACTCGCTGAGGCGCAGGCCGAAGGCGCGGCGGAACACCCGCGTGAGGTGGAACGGCGAGCAACCGACGCGCGCGGCCAGCGACGCCAGGCCGCCCGCGTCGGCAGGATCGCTCAGCAGGATTTCCTGGGCGCGCCGCGCCAGCCGACGGGCCGCCGTGGAACACGGCTGCGGTGGGGCATCGCGGTGCATGAGGTCGTGGCAGAGCGCGGCGGCGGATTCCTCGGCGGTCAGCCGGTCGGCTTCTCCGCGTGCAAGCGCAGCGTGCAGCGCAAGGTGCCGGTACTGCTCCGCGCTCGTGACCGTACGCGCGGCGTCGGCGCGCTCGCGCAGATACCGGCCGAACAGTTCCTCCTCGTGCTCCGGCGCCACCTCCAAACAGGTGCAGGCATCGCCGCCCTCGAACGGGTGCGAGATGCGGTAGCTGTCGCCGGCCCGGTAGAGCAACGCGGTGGCCGGATCGCCCAGGTAGGTCGCGCCCCGCAGGTGGTAGCCGAAGCCGCCGCGGCGCAACAGGGCCAGGTGCGTGCGCTCGTCGCCACGTTCGCAACCGCAGCCGCCGCGGGGGTGGCGGCAGTCGATGCCGGTGATCCGCAGCAGCGGGCTGTCGAACAGCACGGTGACGTCGGCCAGGCTCATCGGTGTCCTCGCGGCGCGAGCCGCCAGCGTGTCAGAACGCCATGTCGAACGCCACTTCGCCTTGCACGCCGACCTGGTAGGCCGAAACGCGCCGCTCGAAGAAGTTGGTCACCTCCTGCACGTCCTGCAGGTCCATGAAGTCGAACGGATTGGCGGCGCCGTACTTCCTGGGCAGGCCGAGCTGGGCCAGGCGCTGGTCGGCGCAGTACTCCAGGTATTGGCGCATGTCCTTCACCGACAGGCCGGCCACGCCGCCGGCGAGCACGTCCTGGGCGAACTGGGTCTCGCAGGCAATCGCCTCCTCCAGCATCTGCTCCACCTGCGCTCGCAACGCGGCGTCGAAGAGCTCCGGTTCCTCCGCGCGCACCGTGCGCACCACCTCGAAGGCGAACGCCATGTGCGCGCTCTCGTCGCGGAACACCCAGTTGGTGCCCGAGGCCAGCCCGTGCAGCAGACCGCGCGAACGCAGGTAATAGACGTAGGCGAAGGCGGCGTAGAAGAACAGTCCTTCGATGCAGGCGGCGAAGCAGATCAGGTTGAGCAGGAACTGGCGGCGCTGCTCACGCGTCTCCAGGCGGCGCAGGTTCTGGATGGAATCGATCCACTTGAAGCAGAACGCGCCCTTGGCGTGGATCGAAGGGATGGTCTCGATCGCCGCGAAGGCCTGGTGGCGCTCGGCCGGGTCGGGGATGTAGGTATCCAGCAAGGTCAGGTAGAACTGCACGTGCAGCGCTTCCTCGTAGAGCTGGCGCGCGAGGTACATGCGCGCCTCCGGCGCATTGACGTGCTGATAGAGGTTGAGCACCAGGTTGTTGGCCACGATGGTGTCGCCGGTGGCGAAGAAGGCCACCAGGCGGCGGATCAGATGGCGCTCGGCATCGTTCATGCTGCCGTGCAGATCGTTGAGGTCGGGCGCGAAGTCGACCTCGTCCACCGTCCAGGTGTTGCGGATCGCGGCGCGGTACATCTCGTAGAACGCCGGGTAGCGCATCGGGCGCAGGGTCAGGGCGAAGCCGGGGTCGAGCAGTTGGCTGGTCATGGGGTGAGCCTCGGGTGTCTTTCCTCTTCCCTCGGGAGAAAGCCTCCCGAAGGGGCGGATGAGGGTGCGGGGCGTGCGTGGACGCTGGGCGTGCGGCCCTTCGAGTCCGGTGCTATGCGCCTGCCTCAAGTGGACGGCGGTGGCGGGGCGTACCCTCACCGCAACCTCCCTCCCGCGGGGAGGGGACTTTCAGGCCTCGCGGTCGTAGTCGTCGTGGACGTGCTTGCTGATGTAGCCGGCCAGGCCCTTCCCAGCCCGCGCGAGCGCGTGCATGTTCAGCACGTGCTCCATTCCGACGTTGGCAGCCGAGTACCGGTAGTCCTCGCCGTTGACGAACCACACCTGGATCCAGTCGGCACCGAGTTCGTACCTGGTGACGCCCGAATTTCCGTCGAGATTGCGATAACGCGGCACGTGCGTCTCCCATCACTGACAGGCCTCGCAATACTCCGGGCTCTCCAGTGAACAGAACACCGCTGCGTTCGCCTGGCTCTGGCTGGGCGCGACCACGGTGGTCTTGGCGATCTTGGTCGCCGGGCGCGAGCGCAGGTAGTACGTGGTCTTGAGGCCGGCCCTCCAGGCGTACATGTACATCGAGCTCAATGGCCCGATGTTCGGGTTCTCCATGAACAGGTTCAGGGACTGGCTCTGGTCGATGTAGGCACCGCGGGCGGCGGCGAGGTCGATCAGCGCCTTCTGCGGCAGCTCCCACACGGTGCGGTAGATCCGGCGCAGCCGCTCGGGAATGGCACCGATGCCCTGGATGGAACCCTCCGCCAGCTTGATCGCGTCGCGCACGTCGGCCGTCCACAGGCCGAGGGTCTTCAGCTCCTCGACCAGGTAGCGGTTGACCACCAGGAAGTCGCCCGAGAGCGTCTCGCGCTTGAACAGGTTGGAGACCTGCGGCTCGATGCACTCGTAGCAGCCGGCGACCGAGGCGATGGTCGCGGTGGGGGCGATGGCGACCAGCAGCGCGTTGCGCAGGCCGTTCGCGCGGATGCGCTCGCGCAGCGCGTCCCAGCGTGCCACGTCGTGCGGCGCCGCCTGCGGCCAGTAGTCGAACTGCAGCTCGCCGCGCGCGGCTCGCGTCTGGCTGAAGCCCGGGTGTGCGCCGGCCTGTTCGGCCAGCGTGCAGGACTCGTCCAGCGCATGGAAGTAGATCTCCTCGGCGATGCGCGTGGACAGCGCCAGCGCCTCGGGTCCGTCGAACGGCAGGCGCAGCTGGAAGAACACGTCCTGCAGGCCCATCACGCCCAGGCCGACCGGGCGCCACTTGAGGTTCGCGTTTCTCGCGGTGGCGATGGGATAGAAGTTGAGATCGATCACGCGGTCGAGCTGGCGCACCGCGGTGCGCACGGTGGCGGCCAGCTTGTCGAAGTCGAACGCGCCCTCGGCCACGTGCCGGGCCAGGTTGATCGAGCCCAGGTTGCACACCGCGGTCTCGTCCGCGCCGGTGACTTCCAGAATCTCGGTGCACAGGTTGGACAGGTGGATCACATTGCCCGGCTCGGCGGTCTGGTTGCCGGTGGCGTTGCAGCGGTCCTTGAACGTCATCCAGCCGTTGCCGGTCTGCGCCAGCGTGCGCAGCATGCGCGCGTAGAGCTCGCGCGCCTTCACCGTCTTGACGGCCAGGCCGGCGGCTTCCGCCTCGCGGTAGGCGTGCTCGAACGACACGCCCCACAGGTCGACCAGCTGCGGCACCGCCTTGGGGTCGAACAGCGACCAGTCGCCGTCGCTCTCCACGCGGCGCATGAATTCGTCCGGAATCCAGTTGGCCAGGTTGAGGTTGTGCGTGCGACGGGCCTCGTCGCCGGTGTTGTCGCGCAGTTCGAGGAACGCCTCGATGTCCGCGTGCCACGGTTCGATGTAGACGCAGCACGCGCCCTTGCGCTTGCCGCCCTGGTTCACTGCGGCGACCGAGGCGTCCAGCGTCTTCAGCCACGGCACCAGTCCGTTGGAGTGGCCGTTGGTGCCGCGGATCAGCGAGCCACGCGAGCGCACGCGGGTGAAGGACAGGCCGATGCCGCCGGCGAACTTCGAAAGCTTGGCCACGTCCGCGTACCTGTCGTAGATCGCCTCCAGCGAATCGGCCGGCGAATCGAGCAGGAAGCAGGAGGAAAGTTGCTCGTGCGCGGTGCCGGCATTGAACAGCGTCGGCGAGCTGGGGATGTAGTCCAGCGCGGAGAACAGGCGGTAGAGCGCCAGCGTCTCGCCGACTTCGTTGCCGCCCAGCGCACAGGCGATGCGCATGAAGAAGTGCTGCGGAGTCTCGATCACCTTGCGCGTCTGCGGATGGCGCAGCAGGTAGCGGTCGTAGACCGTGCGCAGGCCGAAGTACTCGAAGCGGCGCGTGGCCAGCGGGTCGACCGCGTCGTTGAGCTTGCGCGCGTGCGCGGCGACGAAGTCCCGCAGGCGCGCGTTGAGCAGGCCCAGTTCCGCACCGCGCGCGATGGACTGCGAGAAGCTCTGGATCTCCTGGCCGCGCACTTCCTTGTCGATGTAGGCGCCGAGCAGCCGCGCGGCGAGCTGGCCGTACTCGGGCTCCTCGGCGGTCAGCGCGGCGGCGGTGCGGATCGAGAGCTGGTCCAGTTCGGCGGTGGTCGCGCCGTCGTACAGGCCGCCGATGGTCTTCAGCGCCACACGCAGCGGATCGACTGCGTGCAGGCCGTCGGCGTTGCGCGTCACAGCGCGCACGATCTTGTTGACGTCCACGCTTTCGGTGGCGCCGTTGCGCTTGGTCACGCGCATCTGCGCGGGGCTGTGTGGCGGGGTGAGGGCGAAATCGTCGGCACGCGCGGCGGCGCTGCCTTCGCGGGAAGGAGTGTCGAGGGTGTCCATGCGGATCTCCGGAAAGGAAGCCGCCGCGCCGTGACGGAGGAGAGCGCCCCGACGCGACGGTTCCGAAATCGTCAAACGCCTGCTCCCGCGCGCAGGGCCTGAGGTTTTCGCTTGCACGGAGGACACGCATCACGCGGACGAACGGATCTCCGCATGCGACGCGCCTCCCCGCGGAAGCGGCCACCCGCGCCGGGTCGCGTCAGGGTCGGACGGGCGCGTCTCAGGAGGCGCGACCGCCGGCCCTTGGGGCCTGGCGTGCCGGCAGGTCTTCGGACTCGCGGACCTGGGATCGTTCGATCCCGCCTACTTGCCTTCGCTTCCCAGGCGCGGCGGCCCAGTGCATGTGAAGGCGTTCGTTTCCGCTTACCGCTGCGGGGCAGTTCCGGATTCGCACCGGATTCCCTTTTAAGCCCGACCGACACGATCGTCTGGGCGGGCACCGACGGACACAACATATCGGGCTGTGATGCCGCGGTCAACCCAACATTTGGTGTCGGGCGCCGCGTCGACGGCGGCAGTCCGGGGCTTCGGCGGAGGGTTGGTGCTGCCAGGCTCCGCTTCGCCGGAACGCTGCTGCCCTTGGGGCTCGGGGAAGGACACCGCGTGGTCGGCCCGTCAGCAACCGCGCTGGTCCCACTCACCTGTCCGCCACGGCGCGCTGCCTATCGTCGCGAGCCATACGCAGCCACTACGGGAGTGCACGATGGCCACCTCCAAAACCACCTCCAAGCGCGGCAACGGGGCGGGCCGCGCCGTCGCCAAGGAGCGGCGCGTGCAGTCGCAGATCGACGCCAGGGACCAGCAGAAGCAGCAGGCCAAGGCATCCAAGTCCGCCGCCAAGAAGAGCGCCACGAAGAAGCCGCCGGGCCAGACCAGCCCGCGGTCCAAGCCCCGCACGCCGCTGCCCGAGCAGCACCTGGCCAAGCCGGGCCGGGAGGCCAAGCTGCAGCCGCGCCCGCAGTTCGAGGCGCCCGCCTATCGCGGCAGCGGCAAGCTGGAGGACATGGCGGCGATCATCACCGGCGGCGACTCGGGCATCGGTCGCGCGGTGGCCGTGCTGTTCGCGCGCGAGGGCGCGGACGTGGCGGTGGTGTACCTGTCCGAGGACGAGGACGCGCGCGAGACCCAGCGCTACGTGGAGAAGGAAGGCCGCCGCTGCCTGCTGATCCGTGGCGACGTGAAGGACCCGGCCTTCTGCGAGCAGGCGGTGCAGCGGACGCTCGACGCCTTCGGCCGGCTCGACGTGCTGGTCAACAACGCCGCCTTCCAGGAACACGCCGACGCGCTGGAGGACATCACGGAGGAGCACTTCGACCTCACCATGCGCACCAACATCTACGGCTACTTCCACATGGCCAAGGCGGCCCTGCCGTACCTGCACGAGGGCAGCGCGATCATCAACACCGGTTCGGAAACCGGCCTGTTCGGCAACGCGCACCTGCTCGACTACTCGGCCACCAAGGGCGCCATCCACGCCTTCACCATGTCGCTGGCGAGCAACCTGGTCTCGCGCGGCATCCGCGTGAACGCGGTGGCGCCGGGCCCGGTGTGGACGCCGCTCAATCCCGCCGACAAATCCGCCAAGCAGGTGGCCAAGTTCGGCCAGCAGAACCCGTGGGGCCGACCGGCGCAGCCGGAGGAGCTCTCCCCGGCCTACGTGTTCCTGGCGGCACCGAGCTGCTCCAGCTACATCAGTGGCGCGATCCTGCCGGTGATGGGCGGTTCGACCGGGTGACCCGATGCATCTCACCGATCCGTGGTGGGTCTACGCGCTGCGCGGCGCCGGCGTCTACCTCGGCCTGCTGATCCTGCTGCGCCTGATCGGCAAGCGCTCGTTCGGCGAGATGACCACCTTCGACATCGTGGTGCTGATCCTGGTCGGCGGCACCCTGCGCCAGGCCATCATCGGCGACGACAAGTCGCCGCTGGCGGCGATCATCGGCGTGCTGGCGATCTTCCTGCTGGACAAGGCGATCGCCTGGACCTGCGCGCGCTGGCCGTGGCTGGACCGCGTGGTGGAAGGCAAGGACAGCCTGGTCGCGCGCGATGGCAAGATCCTGCACGACGCCCTGCGCCGGCACGACATGTCCGAGGCGGCGTTCCGCCGCGCACTGCGCGAGAAAGGCCTGCACGAGATCAGCGAGGTGGTCGAGGCGCGGCTGGAGGCCAACGGCAAGGTCAGCGTGCTGAAGGCCGGCAAGCCCGACTGACCGACGCCGGATCAGCCGCGGTGCCGGGCCTCCAGCCACGCGGGCACGGCCGCCGCCGGCAGCGGACGGGAGACGTGGAAACCCTGCACCTCGTCGCAGGCCATGCCGCGCACGGCGGCGTAGATGTCCGCGGTCTCCACGCCCTCGACCACCACGCGGAAGCCCAGGTCGCGGGCCAGGGCGGCGATCGAGCGCACGATCGCCGCGTCGTGGCGGCTGGCGTCCATCGAGCGCACGAAGGACTGGTCGATCTTCAGGCAGGTCGCCGGCATCTGCCGCAGCGAGGCGAGGTTGCTGTAGCCGGTGCCGAAATCGTCGATGGCGATGCCCGTACCCAGGTCGCGCACGGCAGCCAGGTGCCGGCGCGTGTCGTCGTTGTGCTGCAGCAGCGTACTCTCGGTGAACTCCAGCTCCAGCCGCGCCGCCTCGACGCCGTGGCGCGTGGTCACCGCCTGCAGGCGGGTCACCAGGTCGGCGTCGAAGTCGGCGTTGGAGACGTTGATCGAGAGGCCGACGTCGTGGCCGGCGCGCAGCCAGGCAGCCAGCTGGGCCACGCCGTGATCGAGCACCCAGCCGGTCAGCGTGCGCATCAGCCCGGCACGCTCGGCCAGCGGCACGAACTGGTCCGGCGGGACGGTGCCCAGGGTCGGATGGTGCCAGCGCACCAGCGCCTCCAGCGTCATGCACCGGCCGTCCTCCAGGCGCACGCGCGGCTGGTAGTGCAGGTCCAGTTCGGTGCGCTCGGTGAGCGCGGCGGCCAGCTCGGTTACCAGGAAGAACTCCTGCCGGTGCCGCTCGTCCTGGCTGCGCGAGTACAGCGCCCAGCCGCGTGCGCTGTGCTGTGCCGCGTGCGAGGCACTCATCACGCGCCGCAACGGGTCGGTGCCCTGCAGCTGGCGTACGTCCAGATCGAGCAGACCCACGCCCGGCTGCAGTGTGAGCGGAATGCCCAGGCAGTCGAACGGCGTGCGCAGCAGCGCCACGAGCTGGTCCAGCTGCACCGGGCCGAGCGCCGGCGACCCCTCCGGCAGCACGGCGGCGAAGCGGGTCACGCCGACCTGGTACAGGTGGGTGTCCGACGGCATCCAGGCCTGCAGGCGGCCGGCCACGGCACGCATCAGCTCGTCGGCGTAGGGAAAGCCCATCGCCCGCACAAAGGCGTTGAAGCGGTCCACCGGCGCCACCTCGATCGCCACCAGCCAGGCGCGCTGTGCGCCGTGCTGCTGGCGCGAGCGCAGGTCCTCGAAGAAGGCGCTGCGATGCGGCAACTGGGTGACCGGATCGGTGCGGCCGAGGTAGCCGCCCAGCACCACGCCGGCACCGGCCAGCCGCGCCGCGTCCCGCAGCGTGGCACGCGCGGCGCCGTCCAGATCGTGCCGCGGCGCGGGGTCCATCACGCACAGCGCGCCGACGTGCCGGCCGCTCAGGGTGTGCACCGGCTCGCAGGCGAAGAAGCGCAGCGGCGCCGGCACGGGGCCGGTGAGCGGCGGCGTGTCGCGGAAGCGCGCGTCGGCGGCGATGTCCGGCAGAATCTGCGCGCTGCCGCGGCGGGCCGCCTCGAGGTAGAGCGGGTGCAGCCCGTACGGCGTGCCGGCCCGGCCCGGCTCGGCGCTGTACCAGTACGCGCTGCCGTCGTTGAGCACCAGCGCGACCATCGCCACCTGCAGCGAACCGGCCGCCAGCCGCGCCACCGCGTCGAAGCCGGGCACGACGAAGCCGTCCGCGCAGGCGCTCATGCGGTCGGCGGACGAAACGATCGCGGGTCCGTCGTGCGGGTTTCGCGCCAGGTCCTGCTCCAGCGTCGTGTGCATGGCGTCCTCCCTGTCAGGACCGCCCCTCGGGATGCCGCAAACCCTCGCGGCAGGGTACTTCCGCCACGGCGGCCGCAATCATGGTGGGGTCAGTCCGGCCGGTGCGGCAGGGCGAGGTAGTCCTCGCTCTGCATCTCGATCAGGCGCGACTCGGTGCGGCCGAACTCCGCGCGGTGGCGTTCGCCGTCGTACAGCTCGGTGATCGGCGCGGCGGCCGAGAGCACCAGCTTGACGCGGCGGTCGTAGAACTCGTCGACCAGCAGCACGAAACGCTTGGCCGCATCCTCGCTGTAGATGGAGAACTGCGGCACGTTGGAGACGATCACGGTCGGTACGCGGCGGGCCAGCGCGATGTAGTCGGCGACCGCGCGCGGGCCCTCGCACAGTGCCTCGAAGTCGAACCACAGCACGCCTTCGGCCTGCCGGCGTACCGGGATCGGGCGGCCGTTGACCTCCAGCGTGCCGCCCTCGCGCGGCTCGTCCTGCGCCTGGCTGGCGAAGATGCGCGCCAGCGTGCGCTCGGCCTCGGCGCCGGGCGGGGTGAGGTAGACCGAGGCCCGGGTCAGCGCGCGCAGGCGCCAGTCGTGCGGCGAGACCATCTCCACCACGTGGCAGTGCCGCTCGAGCAGCGCGATCGCCGGCAGGAAGCGCGCCCGCTGCAGGCCGTCGCGATACAGGTTCGCCGGCGCGGTGTTCGAGGTGGTGACCAGCGCCACGCCGCGACGGAACAGGGCGTCGAGCAGGTTCGCCAGGATCATCGCATCGCCGATGTCGGCGACCAGGAACTCGTCCAGGCACAGCACGCGGCAGCGCGCGGCCAGGCCTTCGGCCACCGTCTCCAGCGGATCGGCGCGTTCGCCCAGCTCGCGCAGGTGCGCGTGCACCTCGCCCATGAAGCGGTGGAAGTGGCGGCGCAGGGCCACGCCGTGCGGCAGGCTGGCGGCGAACAGGTCCATCAGGAAGGTCTTGCCGCGGCCCACGCTGCCCCACAGGTACAGGCCCGGCACCGGCGCGCGCGGCTCCTCGCCGAACAACGACTTCAGCCGGCCGAGCAGGCCGCCGTTGCCGCGCGCGGCGCACAGCTGCGCATGCAGGCGGTCGAGTTCGGGCAACACCGCGAGCTGTGCCGGGTCGGCTTCCCAGCGGTGCGCGGCGACGCCCTCGTGGTAGCGCGCGGAAGGAGGGAGCAGGGCTTCGGTCATGCAGGCAGGGCGACAGGCCGCAGTGCCCCTTCCGCGCTCGGGCGCGGGGCGGGGGATCGTGCAGGAGAAGGGAACGCGAGGCCGCTCATCCGGCCCGCGGCGGCGGCAGCCACGGCTGTACCGCGTGCTTGACCGCGCCGCGCAGGTCCATCAGCCGGCGGTGGAAGAAGTGGCTGGTCTCGGGCATGCGCACCACCTCGGGTGCCACCGGCAGCCCGGCGATCCAGTCGAACACGTCCTGCGGCTCGACCACCTCGTCGGCCTCGCCCTGCACGATCAGCCAGGGGCAGGTGGGCACCTGCACGGTCTGCAGCGCGAAGCGCCCGGCCGGCGGCGCGATGCTGACCAGCGCATCGGCCCGCAGTCGCACCGCGTTGCGGATGGTCACGTAGCTGCCGAAGGAGAACCCGGCCAGCCACAGCGCATCGCCGGGCCGCACGCGGCGCGCCCAGGCGACCACGGCGGCGAGATCCTCGCTCTCGCCGTTGCCCTCGTCGTAGCGGCCCTCGGAGGCGCCGGTGCCGCGGAAGTTGAAGCGCACGGTGTCCAGCCCCGACTCGCGCAGGCTGCGCTCGAGCATGGTCACCACCTTGTTGTGCATGGTGCCGCCCTGCACCGGGTTGGGGTGGCAGATCAGCGCCACGCCGCGGCGCGCGTCGGCGGGCGCGGCGGGGCTGGCGATGGTCTCCAGCTTGCCGGCCGGCCCGTCGAGCGCGAAGCTCGCTTCTTCCTGCGGGAACGCGGCAGGGTCGTCGGGAAGAGTGGGAATGGGCGTCATGCGCGCAATGATAACCGTCGGCGTCGTGCATCGGCCGTGGTGCCGGCGCGGACGGCGACCATGAATCACCTCGCCCACGCCGTGCTGGCCGGCGACGACGAGGGCCGGCGCCTGGGCGGCGTGCTCGGCGACTTCGTGCGCGGCACGCCGGACCCGGCGTGGCCGGCCGCCGTGCGCGAAGGCATCGCGCTGCACCGCGCGGTGGACGGCTATACCGACCGCCATGCGGAGGTGGCGGCGGCGCGCGCGCTGTTTCCGCCACCGTACCGGCGCTACGCCGGCATCGCGTTGGACGTGTGGTTCGACCACTGCCTGGCGCGCGATTTCGCGCGCTGGTCGGCGGTGCCGCTGGCGCCGTACTCGAGTGGCCTGCGCGGCCTGCTGGACCGGCACCAGGCCCTGTTGCCGCCGGCCGCACGGCGTTTCGCGCGCTACATGCACGCACACGACCTGCCGGCCGGCTACGCCGACCCGGCCGCGATCGGCCGCGCGCTGGCCGGCATCGGCCAGCGGCTGCGCCGGGACAATCCGCTGGACCGGATGCTGCCGCTGCTGCAGGCTCTGGATGGCCCGTTGCAGCAGCGCTTCGAAGCCTTCTTCCCGCAGTTGCAGCGGTTCGCCCGGGAGTGGACCCCGCCGCATCCGTAGGCGCGAGCTTGCTCGCGATGGTCTTCTGGGCACCCGAACGCCGTGGTCCGAGGGCATCGCGAGCAAGCTCGCGCCTACTGGGTGGGAACTGTCGGTGGCCCAATGAAAACGCCGCCCGGGGGCGGCGTTTTCGATCGAGCATGCAGGCGGAAGGCTTACTTGGCCTGGTCGACGATCCAGTGCACGGTGTTCTTCACCTGCTCGTCGGTGAGCGACGGCATGCCGCCCTTGGGCGGCATGAAGTTGCCGTCCGGACCGTGGTAGCCGTTGATCGCGTGCTGCACCAGGACGTCGATGCCCTGCGCGATGCGTGGCGCCCAGGCGGCCTTGTCGCCCAGCTTGGGCGCGCCGGCCACGCCGGCGGTGTGGCAGCTGTGGCACAGGCCGTCGTAGATGGTCTTGCCGTCGGTGCTGCCGCCGAAGGCGACCTGCGCGGCCGCAGCCTTGGCGGCGGCTTCCTGCGCGGCCTGCATGGCGGCGCGGCCGGTGTCGCCGGCGTACACCGCACCGGCCGGGGCCAGGCGCTCGGCGACCTTCTGTGCCGCGTGCGGATTGGTTTCCTTCGGCTCGTGGGTGTAGATGACGTAGGCCATGATGAGCAAGACCAGCGCCAGCACGTGAAGACCGGCGATCAGCCAGCCGAACTGGCGGATGAAGCTCTGGTCCGATTTGGTCAGGGAACCGCTCACGCAAGTAACTCCAGATGATCGACGGGACGTGCCGGCCGCCCGTGGGCCGCCAGCGCAGGCAAACAAGCCGCAGAGTATAGATCAAGCCGGCGGCAAGTTCAGGCGGCGCCTGCGCGGCGCGGCGATTCGCCCTCCGGCGGGCGCTGCCTGCCCTACGTGCCATCGGTTGGGTGTCGCCAGTCATGGGGCACCTGTGTCAACTGGCATTGTCCAAGGCCGTTCCATAGACCCTATCCTTCTCGCCGTCGCAAAGGCTGCGCGCAGCGCGGCACGAATCACATCCCGGGAGCTTTCGCAATGTCGCGTTTTTGGAAGATCGCGCTGGTCGTCGTGGTGGCGCTGGTGCTGCTCGGTGTCGGGCTGCGCCTGCTGCACAAGCCGGGCGGCCCCCAGCCGGGTCAGGCACGGGCCCAGGGCAAGGAAGGCGAGCAACCGCCGGTGCCGGTCACGGTGGTGCCGGTGGCGCGCCAGAACGTGCCGGTCTACCTGACCGCGCTGGGTACCGTGCAGGCGCTCAACACGGTGGCGGTGAGCCCGCAGGTGAGCGGGCGCCTGCTCAGCCTGGAGTTCACCGAGGGCCAGCCGGTGAAGAAGGGCCAGGTGCTGGCGCAGATCGATCCGCGCAGCTTCCAGGCCACCTACGACCAGGCCGTGGCGCGGCTGCACCAGGACCAGGCGCAGCTCGCCACCGCGCGCGCCAACTACTCGCGCAGCCAGGAGCTCGCCCCGAAGGGCTACATCGCCAAGCAGGACCTCGAATCGCTGCGCAACACGGTGACCCAGCTGGAGGCAACCGTGGCCGCGGACCAGGCCGCCATCCGCGATGCCGAGGTGCAGCTGGGCTACACCAAGGTGATCTCGCCGATCGACGGCCTGGCCGGCATCCGTGGTGTCGACCCCGGCAACGTGGTGACCACCGCCAGCACCATCGTCACCCTGACGCAGCTGCATCCGATCAACATCATGTTCAACCTGCCCGAGCAGAACCTGGACATGGTGCGCCAGGCCTCGCGCGGCGGCGGCGAGCTGAGCGTGGCCGCGCTGGACCGCGGCGACGCGCACGTGATCGCCGACGGCGGCGTGCTCAAGGTGATCGACAACCAGATCGACGCCAGCACCGGCACCTTCCGCCTGAAGTCCGAGTTCCCCAACGCCGGCAACGCGCTGTGGCCGGGCCAGTTCGTCAACGTGCGGCTGAAGGTGCGCACGGTGGACGGCGGCCTGGTGATTCCCGCGCAGGCGGTGCAGCGCGGGCCGGACGGCGACTACGTCTACCTGGTGCAGGCCGACAACACGGTGAAGATGCAGCCGGTGCAGGTGGCGCAGGAGGTCGGCGACAGCGCGGTGATGGTCGCCACCGGACTGAAGGAAGGCGAGCGTGTGGTCACCGAGGGCCAGTTCCGCCTCAAGCCCGGCAGCAAGGTCAACCCGCTCAAGCCGGGCGAGGTGCCGCCGGCGCCGACCGCCACCGAGATGGCGAAGGCCAGGCAGGGCGGCCATCGGCGCGCGCATTGACCGGACACGACGGCGCCCTGCGCCCCCGGCGTAGGGAAGCGGAAGGGCAGCCCTGCGCCTGCGCCGTCCGTGCAGGGCGAACCGTGGTTGGCGTGCGCTTCCCTACAGACTGATCGGATTACCCATGGGCTTCTCCACCCTCTTCATCCGCCGCCCGATCGCCACCTCGCTGCTGATGGTGGCGGTGCTGCTGCTGGGCGTACTCGGCTACCGCCAGCTGCCGGTGTCGGCGCTGCCGGAGATCGACGCGCCCACGCTGGTCGTGACCACGCAGTACCCCGGCGCCAGCGCCACCACCATGGCGACCCTGGTGACCACGCCGCTGGAGCGCCAGTTCGGCCAGATCTCGGGCCTGTCGATGATGAGTTCGGACTCGTCGGCAGGCCTGTCGACGATCATCCTGCAGTTCAACATGGGGCGGGACATCGACATCGCCGCGCAGGACGTGCAGGCGGCGATCAAGCAGGCGACGCTGCCGAACAACCTGCCCTACCCGCCGGTGTACAACCGGGTGAACCCGGCCGATGCGCCGATCCTCACCCTGGTGCTCACCTCCGACAGCCGCCAGCTGCGCGAGGTGAACGACCTGGCCGACTCGATCATCGCGCAGAAGCTCTCGCAGGTGCAGGGCGTGGGCCTGGTCTCGATCGCCGGCAACGTGCGCCCGGCCGTGCGCGTGCAGGTCAACCCCTCGCAGCTGTCCAACCTGGGTCTGACCCTGGAGGACGTGCGCGCCGCGCTGACCCAGGCCAACGTCAACGCACCCAAGGGCACGCTCAACGGCACCACGCAGAGCTACTCGATCGGCACCAACGACCAGCTCACCGACGCGGCCGGCTACGCGCAGACCATCATCAGCTACAAGGACGGCGCGCCGGTGCGCCTGAAGGACGTCGCCCGCGTGGTCGACGGCGTGGAGAACGACCAGCTCGCCGCCTGGGCCAACGGCAAGCCGGCGGTGCTGCTGGACATCCGCCGCCAGCCCGGCGCCAACATCGTGCAGACCGTGCAGCAGATCCGCGCCGTGCTGCCCTCGCTGCAGGCGGTGCTGCCGGCGGACGTGCACCTGGACGTGTTCGCCGACCGCACGGTGACCATCCGCGCCTCGGTGCACGACGTGGAGTTCACCCTGATCCTCACCGTGTGTCTGGTGGTGGCGGTGATCTTCGTGTTCCTGCGCCGGCTGTGGGCCACGGTGATCCCGTCGGTGGCAGTGCCGCTGTCGCTGATGGGCACCTTCGGCGTGATGGCCTTCGCCGGCATGTCGCTGGACAACCTGTCGCTGATGGCGCTGACCGTCGCCACCGGCTTCGTGGTCGACGATGCGATCGTGATGATCGAGAACATCGTGCGCTACATCGAACAGGGCAAGAGCGGCCCGGAGGCGGCCGAGATCGGCGCCAGGGAGATCGGCTTCACGGTGCTGTCGCTGACCGTCTCGCTGATCGCGGTGTTCCTGCCGCTGCTGCTGATGCCGGGCGTCACCGGGCGCCTGTTCCACGAGTTCGCCTGGGTGCTGACCATCGCCGTGGCGATCTCGATGCTGGTGTCGCTGACGCTGACGCCGATGATGTGCGCCTACCTGCTCAAGCCCGACCAGCTTCCCGAGGGCGACGACGCGCACGAACGCCATGCCGCCGCCGGCCGGCGCAGCGTGTGGCTGCGCACCGTGGATCTCTACGCGCGCACGCTGGACTGGGTGCTCGACCATCGCCGGCTGACCATGCTGGTGGCGGCCGCGACCGTGGTGCTCACGGTGATCCTGTACGTGGCGATCCCCAAGGGCCTGCTGCCCGAGCAGGACACCGGCATGATCACCGGCGTGGTGCAGGCGGACGAGAACATCGCCTTCCCGCAGATGGAGCAGCGCACCAAGGCGGTGGCCGAGGCGCTGCGCAAGGATCCGGCCGTCTCCGGCGTGGCCGCCTTCATCGGCGCCGGCTCGATCAACCCCACGCTCAACCAGGGCCAGCTCTCGATCGTGCTGAAGGACCGCGGCGATCGCGACGGCCTGGACGAGGTGCTGCCACGCCTGCAGCAGGCCGTGGCGAACATCCCGGGCGTGGCGCTGTACCTCAAGCCCGTGCAGGACGTGACGCTGGACACCCGCGTGGCCGCGACCGAATACCAGTACTCGCTGTCCGAGGTGAACGCCACGGAGCTGGCCGGCTACGCCGAGCGGATGACCCAGGCGCTTCGCCAGCGGCCGGAACTGGCCGACGTGGACAACAACCTGGCCAACCGCGGCAACGCGCTGAAGCTCACCATCGACCGCGAGAAGGCGAGCCGCCTGGGCGTGCCGGTGCAGACCATCGACGACACGCTGTACGACGCCTTCGGCCAGCGCCAGATCTCGACCATCTTCACCCAGCTCAACCAGTACCGCGTGGTGCTGGAGGTGGCGCCCGAGTTCCGCAGCAGCCGCGACCTGCTCAACAAGCTCACCGTGCGCGGCAACGGCAACGGCGCGCTGACCGGCTCGACGGCCACGTCCTTCGGCCAGCTCACCTCGGCCAACTCGGCCACGCCATCGGGTATCGGCAACACCGGCAACGTCGGGTTCCAGGTCGGTGCCGGCGGCACCATTCCGATCGCCTCGCTGGCCACCGCCGAAGTCACCAGCGCGCCGCTGGTGGTCAGCCACCAGCAGCAGCTGCCGGCGGTGACGATCTCCTTCAACCTGGCGCCGGGCTACTCGCTGTCGCAGGCGGTCGATGCGATCCACCAGGTGGAGACGGACCTGAACTTCCCGCCGCAGGTGCGCGGCGAGTTCATCGGCAAGGCGGCCGAGTTCAACGCCTCGCTGGGCGACGAGGTGTTGCTGCTGCTCGCCGCGATCGTGGTGATCTACATCGTGCTGGGCGTGCTCTACGAGAGCTACATCCACCCGCTCACCATCATCTCCACGTTGCCGCCGGCCGGTGTCGGCGCGCTGCTGGCGCTGATGATGTTCGGCATGAGCTTGTCGGTGGACGGCATCGTCGGCATCGTGCTGCTGATCGGCATCGTGAAGAAGAACGCGATCATGATGATCGACTTCGCGATCGAGGCGCAGCGCGAGGGCCTCAACGCGCGCGACGCGATCCGCCGCGCCTGCCTGCTGCGCTTCCGCCCGATCATGATGACCACCGCCGCGGCCATGCTGGGCGCGTTGCCGCTGGCGCTGGGCAACGGCATCGGCGCGGAGCTGCGCCGGCCGCTCGGCGTGTCGATCGTCGGCGGCCTGCTGCTGTCGCAGCTGGTGACGCTGTACACCACGCCGGTGATCTACCTCTACATGGAGCGCTTCTCCGACTGGCTGCGCCTGCGTCGCGAGCGCCGCGCGCTCGCTGGCGCCGAGGCCGACGCCCGCGCCGCCTGACGTCGCCCAGGGGTCGGGGCGAGCATCCGCCGTCTCCGGCCCGTTTTCGCCGGATTGCGCTTCCTCGCATGGGAGGGCGCGTCGGGCACGGCTCCCCTGTTCGCTTTCTCGGCACCGATTCGCTGCCCGGCATCCTGCTTCCTCTCTCGCCGGAGAGAGGGGGCGGCTGCCCGCTGCGGGCGATTCGTGCACTGATGCGCCCTGGTGCGTCTGGCGCGGTTTGCGCTGCCGGCGGCCCGGTCGGAGCGAGCTCGCTCGCGATGCGATTTTTCCTTGTGCTTCGCGCAAGCAGGCCTTCCGCGAAGCGAACAAAAAGCAAAGGGCATCGCGAGCAAGCTCGCTCCGACCGAGCACGCGGCGGGGACAGCTAACCGGCGGGGCGCCCGGACGCGGAATCCACACGGCGGCGTCAGCGCACACGTGCCCCCTCACCCGCCCCTCACCCGGCGGAAAGCGGGAGCCAATGGCGATGTGGCGAGCGCCATCACTACATGCCTCGAGGCGAATCGACCGGGCGAGCCTCGACCGGTCGCGCGGCGGAGAACCGCAGCCCGCCGTGGCCGCGCCACCCGAGACCGAAACCAGCCGCCCCCGGGATTCAACCGAATCCTCCCCCGCGCGTTAGCGGGGCGATGCCGCGTATCCTGCCCCTTTCCCCAAGCTCCGTCGCATGAACATCTCCGGCCCTTTCATCTGCCGCCCGATCGGCACTTCGCTGCTGGCCATGGGCGTCTTCATCGCGGGATTGATCTGCTACGCGTTGCTGGGCGTGGCGGCGTTGCCGCAGATGCAGTTCCCGGTGATCTTCGTGCAGGCGCAGGAAGCGGGGGCGGATGCCAGCACGATGGCGTCGACGGTGGCGGCGCCGCTGGAGCGCCACCTGGGGCAGGTGCCGGGCATCGACACCATGCGCTCGCGCAGCTCCGAGGGGAGCACCTTCGTCTTCATCATGTTCCGCGGCGGCACCGACCTGGATGCCGCGGCGCGCGACGTGCAGGCGGCGATCAACGCCGCGGCGCCGGACCTGCCGGCGGGGCTCAACAGCCCGCCCAGCTACCAGAAGGCCAATCCCAACGACGATCCGGTAATCGCCTTCGCGCTGACCTCCGACACCGAATCGGCCGCCGCGCTTTACAACCTCGCCGACACCCTGCTCGCGCAGCGGCTGCGCCAGCTGCCGGGCGTGTCCTCGGTGGAGGTCACCGGCGCGGCCACGCCGGCCATCCGCGTGGACGTGGACCTGCATGCGCTCAACGCCATGGGACTGTCCCCCGACCAGCTGCGCAATGCACTGACCGCGGCGAACGTGACCTCGCCGCAGGGCTTTCTTTCCAACGGCGTGACCACCATGGCGATTACCGCCAACGACCAGCTGCACACGGCGGAGGACTTCGCCAGCCTGGTGATCGCGGTGCGCGACGGCGTGCCGGTACGACTGTCGGACGTGGCGCGGGTCTACGCCGGCCAGCAGGATGCCTACCAGGCCGCCTGGTTCCAGGGCAAGCCGGCGGTGCTGATGTACGTCTACAAGAAGGCGGACGCCAACGTCATCGCCACCGTCGACGCGGTGAAGGCGCAGGTGCCCGCCTTGCGCACCTATCTTTCGCCCGGCACGACGCTGACGCCGTACTTCGACGGCACGCCGACCATCCGCGCCTCGCTGCACGAGGTGCAGGCCACGCTGCTGATCTCGCTGGCGATGGTGGTGCTGACCATGGCGCTGTTCCTGCGCCGCCTGGCGCCCACGCTGATCGCCGCGCTGACCGTGCCGCTGTCGCTGGCCGGCGCCTTCGTGGCGATGCATCTGTTCGGCTACACGCTCAACAACCTCACCCTGCTGGCGCTGGTGATCGCCATCGGCTTCGTGGTGGACGATGCCATCGTGGTGATCGAGAACGTGATCCGGCACATCGACGCCGGCATGCCGCGGATGCAGGCGGCGCTCACCGGCGCGCGCGAGATCGGCTTCACCATCGTCTCGATCACCGCCTCGCTGATCGCCGTGTTCATCCCGCTGCTGTTCGCGCCGGGCATCACCGGCATGTTCATGCACGAATTCACCATGACGCTGGTCGCCGCGATCGCCATGTCCGCGGTGATCTCGCTGACCCTGACCCCTTCGTTGTGCGGCCAGTTCCTGCGCGGGCACCGCGCCGCGGCCCGGCCCTCGCGCCTGGGCGCGACGCTGGACCGCTTCCACGCCGGCATGCTGCGCGCCTACACGCGCTCGCTGGATTTCGCGCTGCGCCATGCGCTGGCCTTGTCGCTGACGCCGCTGGTGCTGATCGTGGCCACCTTCTTCCTGTTCGGCATGGTCAAGGCCGGCCTGTTCCCGCCGCAGGACACCGGGCTGATCTGGGGCCGCGCCACCTCCAGCGCCACGGTGTCCTTCCAGGACGCCATCGACCGCCAGGAGCGGCTCACGGCAATGCTGCTGGCCGACCCCGACGTCAAGGCGGTGGGCTCGCGCCTGGGCACCAGCCGGCAGGGTACCAGCGGCTCCTTCAACATCGAGCTCAAGAGCCGCGCGGAGGGGCGCACGGACGACACCTTCGCCGTGCTGGCGCGGCTGTCGGCCAAGGCCGACCGCTACCCCGACCTGGACCTGCGCCTGCGCCCGATCCAGGATCTGCCCAGCGGCGGCGGAGGCGGCAACCAGGGCGCGCAGTACCAGGTCTCGCTGCAGGGCGACAACCTGGAGGAGCTGCAGGCGTGGCTGCCCCGGCTGGTCGCGGCGCTGAAGAAGAACCCCAAGCTCGAGGATGTCGGCAGCGACGTCGACGAGGCCGGCCTGCGCCAGAACATCGTGATCGACCGCGACACCGCCGCCCGCCTCGGGGTGTCGATCGGCACCATCGACGGCGCGCTCTACAACGCCTTCGGCCAGCGCCAGGTCACCACCATCTACTCGGACATCAACCAGTACAAGGTGGTGGTCAACGCGCTGCCCTCGCAGACCGCCACGCCCGCCGCGATCGACCGCATCCACGTGCGCTCGAACAGCGGCAGGATGATCCCGCTCACTGCGCTCGCCCACCAGGAGCCGGGGCTGGCGCCCTCGGAGGTGTCGCACGAGAACCAGTACACCACCATGGATCTGTCCTTCAACCTGGCCGAAGGCGTGAGCATGGGCGAGGCGATGGCGATCATCCAGCGCACCGTGGCCGATCTGCGCATGCCCGGCGACATCCGCCTCAACGTCGGCAGCGACTTCCGCCGCTTCATGCAGACGCAGAGCGGCATGGGCTGGTTGATCCTGGCCGCGATCCTCACCGTCTACATCGTGCTGGGCATGCTCTACGAGAGCCTGATCCACCCGGTGACCATCCTCTCCACGCTGCCGGCGGCCGGCGTCGGCGCGCTGCTGGCGTTGTGGATCACCGACACGGAACTCTCGGTGATCTCGCAGATCGCCCTGGTACTGTTGATCGGCATCGTCAAGAAGAACGCAATCATGATGATCGACTTCGCCCTGGTGGCCGAGCGCGAGCACGGCAAGAGCCCGCTGGAGGCGGCGCGCGAGGCCTGCATCGTGCGTTTCCGGCCGATCATGATGACCACCATGGTGGCCATCCTGGCCGCCCTGCCGATCGCGATCGGCCTGGGCGAGGGCTCGGAGCTGCGCCGCCCGCTGGGCATCGCGTTGATCGGTGGCCTGCTGATCTCGCAGAGCCTGACCCTGCTCAGCACGCCGGCGCTGTACGTGATCTTCTCGTGCCTGGCGGCGCGCTGGCGGGTGTGGCGGGCGGGGCAGCGGGGGCAGGCGATTCCCGTACGGGTTTCTTAGGGCGCCTTGCGGCGTGGCTGCGCGGTGTTGCCGGGCCGCGTGCATCCGCAGTTTCCGTTCCGGTCCCCGCATCGCGAGCGAGCTCGCTCCGACCGAGCGGGTGACGGCGGCAAGCCCACGGGTGAGCCCGGTAGCGCCACAGGCGCAAGGCAAGCGGCTTGCCGCTCGCACAGCGGGCAGGGAACCACGCGGTGCACGCCCCTCGCGGGCGAGGACGAAGCGCGCAGCCGCCGAGGGCGTCACTCCACCGGCTTGCCGTCCACCTTGTAGACGACGCCCCCTTTCATCACGAAGCTCACCCGCTGCATGACGGCGATGTCCTGCAGGGGGTTACCGGGTACCGCGATCACGTCCGCGGGACGGCCGGGTTGGATCCGGCCCAGTTGGTCCGCCTTGTGCAGCAGTTCGGCCGCGTGTGTGGTGGCCGCCTGCAGCACGTACATCGGCGGCATGCCGGCCTGCACCATGTAAACGAACTCCTTCGCGTTCTGCCCGTGCGGGTAGACCGACGCATCGGTGCCGAAGGCGATCCTCACGCCGGCCTTGTAGGCGCGACCGGCGGTGGCCAGGATGATCGGGCCGACCTGGCGCGCCTTGGCGGCGACCTGCGGCGGGTAGTAGCCCGGCCTGGACGCCATCTGCTCGACGTACTTGCCGGCGATGATGGTCGGCACGTACCAGGTGCCGTGTTCCTTCATCAGCTTCATATCGGCGTGGTCCATGAAGGTGCCGTGCTCGATCGAGTCGACGCCGGCCAGCACGGCGCGGCGGATGGCTTCGGCGCCGTGCGCGTGGGCGGCCACGGTGAAGCCGTAGTCGTGCGCCGCGGCGACGACGGCCTTGATCTCGTCCAGGGTCATTTGCGGGTTGTCGGCGCTGGCGCTTTCGTCCAGCACGCCACCGGAAGGCATGATCTTGATCAGGTCCGCGCCGTCCTTGTAGTGCTGGCGCACCGCCTTCCAGGCGTCGGCCGTGCCGTTGATGATGCCCTGTTTCGGGCCCGGATCGCCGGCCAGGTCCTGGCGGTAGCCGTCGGTGGGGTCGGCGTGGCCGCCGGTGGAGCCGATCGGCACGCCGGCGGTGAAGATGCGCGGGCCCGGTACCACGCCGGCGTCGATCGCGTTGCGCAGGGCGATCGATTCGCCGGCGTTGTCGCCCAGATTGCGCACGGTGGTGAAGCCGGCCAGCAGCGTGCGCCTGGCGTACACGGTGGAGCGGATCGCGTAGTCGGCGATGTTCCAGCGGAACTGGTCGGTGTAGCCGGTGGGGCTGGTCTCGGAGGTGAGGTGGGTGTGCGCGTCGATCAGGCCGGGCAGGCAGGTCTGGCCGGCCAGTTCGACGACGCGCCCGTCGCCGGTCTGCGGGGCGCCGGCGCGTACCGCCTGGATGCGCCCGTTCTTGACCCGCACCGTGGTCTCGCCGAGCAACCGGCCGGCCGCCGGATCGAGCAGGTGTGGGCAGTGCAGCGCGACTGCTCCGTCGTCCGCAGGTGTACCGGCTGCTGCCGGAGCGATGGCAGGGGCCGGAGCGGCGGCCAGCACGGCAGCCAGGACGAGCGCGGGACGATAGGGCATCGACGGCTTCCTCGGACGGAGATGCCCCATCATAGGCAGCCGGGCACGCCTGCCGGAAGCGCTCAGCCGCCCTTGTCCACGTCCTCGTCGCCGTCCACCGACACCGCCGGCTCGTGCGTGTGCGTGTGGTGTTCGGCCGCCACATGGCGGCGGTGCAGGTCGTCGCTGCCGCTGTCCTCCGGCACGTGCGTGACCGGCCGTGCCGGCGCCGCCGCATCCATGTCGCCGTCGACGCCGGTGATCTTCAGGATCGAGTGGCGCACGTCGCGGGCCAGGATCACCCGCGCGTCGCGCACCATGTCCTCCAGCGCGCGGTCGTAGTCGAGCTTGCCCGCCTCGTCGGTCCATACGATCTTCTGCTCGCGCAGCTTCTGGATGAAGCCGCGGAACAGCGCCTTGTCGAAGAACTCGGGCGCCGACTGCTCGTTGAGCAGCGACAGCCGCTGCGCGGTGAGCGCGCAGGCGTTCTCCAGCTCGCCGGCGGTGATCGTGTGCGGACCGTTCTTGGCCAGCGCGGCAATGGTGATGTAGTAGCGCTCGAAGGCCTGGATCAGGCTGCGCGCGATGGTCTTCAACTGGAACGCGGCGTCGTCCTGGCCCGGGCCGCGCTCGAGCACGCGCCCGTCCGCCGAAGCCTCCAGCAGGCCGCGCCGCACGAAGAAGTCGATGGTGCCCTGCATCTGCGCCACGAAGCCGTCGGAATCCCACGGCAGGAACAGCTCGGCCTGGATGAACGGGTAGATGATGCGCCCCAGCCGCAGCACCGAGGCGCGCGCCATGCGCCGGTTGTTGAGGAAGCAGCAGGCCACCCAGGCCGCGGTGGCGGTCAGGTGCAGCACGTTGTTGCGGAAGTAGGACAGCAGCACCGCCGGCTCGTCGTCGGCCACCAGCACGTCGCCGAGCGGATGGCGTACGCGGCGGATCCAGCCCATCTGCTCGCCGTAGGCGACGATCGCGGGCGGGTCCATCGGTGTCAGCGTGACGCGGTCGGAATAGGGCAGCTCCGAGATCAGCGCGCGCATCAGCTCCAGCTGCGCGAGCAGGTCGCTTTCGGCCATGGCGTGCTTGGGCGTGGCCAGCAGCGCCAGCGCCAGCAGGTTGATCGGGTTGACGTCGGCCGCGCGGTTGATGTTGATCTGGATGCGTTCGGCGAGCTGGTCGACCACCCGCCCCAGCCACTCGGGCTTGGCGTCCGGGTCGCCGGTGGCGGCACGCCATTCGCCGCTGGCCGCATCCAGCAGCGGGGTCAGCTCGATCGGCTCGCCGAAGTTGAGCGCCACGTGGCCGTAGCGCTGGCGCAGCACCTTCAGGCCCTTGAGCAGGCCGAGCAGGGATTCCTTTTCCTTCGGCTTGCCAGAGAGCTCGCCGATGTAGCTCTTGCCCTCCATCAGCTTCTCGTAGCCGATGTAGACCGGCTGGAACAGCACCGGCCGCCGCGGCGCACGCAGGAACGCGCGCACGGTCATCGCCAGCATGCCGGCGCGCGGAGCCAGCAGCCGCCCGGTGCGCGAGCGGCCGCCTTCGATGAAGTACTCCATCGGTACGCCACGGTCGATCAGCTGTGCCACGTACTCGTTGAACACCACCGAGTACAGCGCGTTGCCCTTGAAGCTGCGGCGCAGGAAGAACGCGCCGCCGCGGCGCAGGATCGGCCCGATCACTGGCAGGTTGAGGTTCACGCCCGCGGCGATGTGCGGCACCACCACGCCGGACATGTGCAGCTGGTAGGACAGCAGCAGGTAGTCGGCGTGGCTGCGGTGGCAGGGCACGTAGACCACCTCGTGGCCGGGCGCCACCGCACGGGCCTTGTCGAAGTGATGCATGGCGATGCCGTCGTACAGCTTGTTCCAGAAGTTCGACAGCAGGAACGAGGCCGAGCGCACCACCGGGTGCGAGTAGTCGGCGGCGATCTCCATCACCAGCGCGTGCGCGCGCCGCCATGCCTTGGCGTAGGGGATACGCTCCTTGGCCGCGGTGGCGGCGATCGCCGCGCGCACCGGTTCGGCATTGAGCACCGAATCGACCACCGTGCGCCGGTGCGACAGGTCGGGGCCGATCACCGCGGCGCGGATGCGCCGGAAGTGGGTGCGCAGGACGCGCGCGATCTTGCGCGCGAACCGTTCCGGCTGCACCGGGCCGGCCTCGTCGAGCACCTCGCGCAGCGAGACCGGCGCCGAGAAGTGCACCACCGTGTCGCGGCCGTTGAGCAGCAGCGCCAGCAGACGGCGGAAGCGGCCGACCATCACCCAGTTCTCGGAGAACAGCACGCGGAACCAGCCGGTATCGCGGCTGGGCGCGCGGCCGACGTAGATCGACACCGGCACCACCTGCACGTCACGCGAGGGATGGTCCTCCAGCAGGCGCACCAGCTGGCCGAGCGTGTCGTAGGGCGCGCGCTGGCGGCTGCGGCCGAGCAGCCAGCCGTCGCGCCGCGCCAGCGCGAACACCGAACGGCGGCGGCGGGTGCCGGCCAGCGGCTGCATCGGGGGAGGCAGCCCGGCCTCGCGGCAGGCACGCTCCAGGATCAGCGCGTCGGAAAAGCCGTCGCGCTCGATCACGTAGCACACCGGCGCGCCGGCCTTGAGCAGGGTGGCGGGTTCGGCCGGGTCGCGCCGGATGCGCACCCAGGGCTCGAGCAACTGGCCGGCCAGGCTGAACCACCAGGGTGCGCGGCTGCGGGCGGGGGGTTCCGCGGTCATGTTCTGCATCGGCGGATTGTAGCCGGTGCCTCGTAAAGAGCCGAAGCACCGGGCGGGTTGCAGGGGTCCTGCGCGCAGGCGGTCGCGCGGGCCGTCCTCAATCGTCCGTCGCCACCGTCGCCGCACTGGCGGTGGCGGCCGGTGCCGCGAGTTCGCGGTGCGACCGTCGTACGCTTTCGACCAGGTCCTGGTCGTACCAGCGGCCGTTCTGCAGCACCAGCGAAGCTTCCACCGAAAGCGGCGTGCCCAGCACCTCGTACTCGATGCGCACGCGCGCATACGGGGGGTGGTAGTCCAGCGGCACCACGTGCGCCGAGGCCAGCACCTGGTCGACCGACAGCCCGTACAGCGCCAGTATGCGCTTGAACCCGGCGAACGCGACCGCGTAGCGGCGCATCGCCTGCGCGAAATCCGGTGGATGCAGGCCGTCGGCATCGCGCAGTTCGGGCTCGCCGGCGGTGGCGACCGCGATGCGCACGGCGCGGCGTGCCCTGTCCGGATCGAACCAGGGCGCCTGCTGCGCCCAAGGCACCAGCGCCTGCACCAGCGCGGTGGCATCGCGCTTCTGCGCCTCGCTCAGGCGCGGCTCGTTGGCGACAGCCCGGTCGACGATCGCGCGGCCGATGCCGACCAGCAGCGGCAACTGGTCGCCGTAGCGGGCCTGCGTGTTCGCCAGCCAGGGTTGCAGTTGGGCGTCGATCGCCTCCTCGGCGTCCGGCGCATGGAGCTGGCGCAGGGTGGCGTCGATGGGCGTGGGTTCCGTGGCGTTCGACAAGGGGGCGTCGCCGTGCGCGAGGTGCCAGTCGTCGCGCAGCATGGCGTAGTCCGGCGGCGGCAGCGCGTGCCGCCAGAAACCGTCGAAATCGCCCTCGCGCAGGAGCGCGAGCGACTGCCGCACGGTCGCCTCGGGTGACTCGATGCGGTCGCCGCCGGTCGCCTGGTCGCGCGAGTGGCACGCCGCCAGCGCCAGTAGCGCGAGCAGCAGGAGCAGGCGCCGCAGCGTCCGGCGCGTGGGGTGTCGGTGGGGCGCGAGCATGGTCGAAAGCATGGCGCAGCAGGCGTACGCGGCGCGTCGAGCGCGCGGCAAGCGTTTGCGAGCCTGCCCTACGGCGGCGGGCAAGAAAAACCCCGCGGGCCGAGGCCGCGCGGGGGAAATCCGGCCGGGCCGGAAGGGAAATGGCCTTGCCCGCGTCTGGAGGTCGGCAGGTTTCGGCTGTCCAAGCTTAGTGGCTCTCCGAACTTGAGGCAACACTTGATGTTTGGATAGGCAAGTGCTTGATTTCTAATCAACGTGGAGCGCTTGCATCTTGCGCCGACGGCGCTCCTCGCGCGGTGCCTGCCAGTCGTTGTCGAACAGCGCGGGTTCCCAGCTGCCGTAGCTCGGGTTGGGCAGGACGAACCAGCGCTCGCCGATCCAGTTCAGGTAGGGCGCCACCACCCGCTTGCGGCCCTCGGGCGTGTTCGGCAGCACGTCGACGAAGTCGCCGAGCTGGTCACCGAACTGCATCAGCACGCGATGGTGGCGCGCCACCAGCTGGCGTCGGCAACCCTTTTCCGAGCCGACCTGCTCGCAGCCCTCGACGAAAGTGCCTAGGCCGAGGAAGGACTGCGGGCCGGCGACCGGCAGGCCGGCCGCGCGCAGGTTGGCGAGCGTGGCCTGGTCCAGGTCCTTGGCACGGTTGGACAGGTAGATCACCTCGATCCCGTGCCGCGCGGCGAAGCGGGTGAACTCGACCACCCCGGGCAGCGCGCGGGCCCGGGCCTCCTTGCACCAGGCCGCCCAGTCGGCCTCGTTGAACTCGCTGCCGCTGCGCACCAGGCGCGCCTGGTAGGGGGAGTTGTCCAGCACCGTCTCGTCGACGTCCAGGATCACCGCAGGCTTCAGGCCGTCGGCAGGCACCACGCGGTCGGCCTTGGCCAGCGCATCCCAGTGCGGGTCGGCCAGGGCGGCGAGCAGGCGCGTCTGGGCATCGCGGTAGGTCTGCAGATAGATCAGGTCGTGCTCGATGGCGGTCTGGGACCAGGCCACGGCGTTGAGGTTGTCGTCCGCCGGCACCGCCAGGGGCGCCGGCGCCGGGGCGGCGGGTGGGACATGCGAGGGCTGCGCAGCGCACCCGGCGAGCAGGGCGAGGGCGGCCACGAAGGGCAGGCGGAGCGGCATGGATATCCTTGCGGCGGTCGGGAGGGCGACAGGGTCGCGCCAGTTTACGACAGCCCCGTGGCAACCCCGGGCTGGCGGACGGCCGGGCCTGCTGCGAGACTGGACGCCCCATGCTTCCCCGACGCCCAGGCATGCACTCCGACCCCTCCCGTCTGCGCGAACCCTCCCGCGCCATCCGTATCGCCAGCTACGTGCTCGCCGCCGTCGCGCTGGTGCTGGTGATGGAACTGCGGCTGCTGTCCGCCCTGCTGGCCGGCCTGCTGGTGTACGAGCTGGTGCAGACCATCAGCCCGCTGCTGGAACGGCGGTTGTCGGGCGAGCGTGCCCGCGTCCTGGTGGTGGCGCTGATCGGCGCGGTGGTGGTGGGCCTGCTGATTTTGCTGGCGCTGGGTGCGATCGGCCTGTTCCACCGCGAGATCGGCAACCCGCAGGATATGTGGCGCGAGCAGCTGATGCCGCTGGTGGAGAAGGCGCGCGAGCAACTGCCCGCGGCCCTGGTCGGTTCGTTGCCGGACAGCGTGGACGAGCTGCGCGTGATGGCCACCGAACTGGCGCGCAAGCATGCGTCGAGCCTGCAGCTGGCCGGCAAGGACACCGCCCGCGGCTTCGCCCACATCATCATCGGCCTGGTGCTGGGCGCCATCGTGGCGCTCAGCCGCAGCACCCGCCATCCGCACCAGGTCGGGCCGCTGGCGACCGCGCTGGGCCAGCGCTGTCATCGGCTTGCCGAGGCGTTCCACAACATCGTGTTCGCGCAGATCAAGATCTCGCTGCTCAACACCGTGTTCACCGCGGTGTTCCTGATCGGCGTGCTGCCGCTGCTGGGCATCCACGTGCCGCTGGCCAAGACGTTGGTGGTGGTGACCTTCGTGGTCGGTTTGCTGCCGGTGATCGGCAACCTGATCTCCAACACCGCGGTGACCATCGCCGGCCTGTCGGTGTCGCTGGGCGTGGGTATCGCCGCCCTGGTGTTCCTGATCCTGATCCACAAGCTCGAGTATTTCCTCAACGCCCGCATCGTCGGCACCCAGATCCGCTCCCGGGCCTGGGAGTTGCTCGTCGCGATGCTGGTGATGGAGGCCGCCTTCGGCCTCGCCGGCCTGGTCGCCGCGCCGATCTACTACGCCTACCTCAAGAGCGAGCTGGAAGGCGAGAACCTGCTCTGAGCGCGCGCCTACACCCCGAATCTGACCAATTGATTTTCGGCCGGGGGATGAAGTACACATTGTTTAGCGCACGTTAACTGGACTGGGGAAGTCCGGCCCGAACCGTCGGCCAGGGCCAGCGGCGCTGTTTTTCTATTTTAGGGGAGTAACTCATGTTGAAGACGCCCATTGCGGTCGCCGTGCTGATGGCACTGGCGGCAAGCCCCGCGTTTGCCCACGCGCAAGACGCAGCCGGCACCTCCGTCCAGGATCAGGCCGGGCAATCGAACGAAAGCGCCGACAAGGCGAATGCGAAGCGCTTGCAGACCGTCACGGTGACCGGTTCGCTGATTCCTCAGACGGAGATCGAAACGGCGACGCCGGTCATCACCATCACCGCGCAGGACCTCAAGGTCCGCGGTTTCACGACGGTTGCCGAAGCCCTGCAACAGTCCTCGTTCGCCACCGGCAGCGTGCAGGGCGCACAGAGCTCGGCTTCGTTCACCCAGGGCGCCCAGACGCTCAGCATGTTCGGCCTGCCGGTCGGCTTCGTGAAGTACCTGATCGACGGCCGCCCGATGGGCAACTTCCCGGGGCTCTACAACGGCAGCGATGCGTTCAACAACCTGAGCGGCATCCCGATGGACATGGTCGACCACATCGACATCCTGCCGGGTGGCCAGTCGTCGCTGTATGGTTCGGATGCGATCGCGGGCGTCATCAACATCGTGCTGAAGAAGCACGTGGACGCTCCGTCGGTCGACGCCCGCTACGGCTGGCGCACGGGCGGCGGCGGCGCCGACCGGCGCATCAGCTTCGCGGACGGCTTCAGCGCCGGCAAGTTCAATCTGCTGGCCGGGGCGCAGCTCCAGAGCACCCAGCCGATCTGGGGCTTCGACCGCGGCCCGACCAAGCAGTACTTCACCCACGGCACCAGTGCGCCCACCGCGTCACGCGATTTCCTGGTCTACAGCCCGTTCACCGGCGCCTACTACTTCGAGGATCCGAACAACTGCGCGAACGTGACCGGTTTGTTCGGCGGCACGGAAGGCATGCGCACCCGCAGCGGTGGCCGTACCTACTGCGGCTCGTTCTTCACGCCGGGCTACAAGACCGTCAGCAACGACGACAAGACGGCGAACCTCTACACGCACGCCACGTTCGACGTGAACGACAACCTGCAGTTGTACGGCGACCTGCTCTACAACTACGAGGAGCAGAAGTACTCGATCGGCTCCAACTACATCTGGTGGGGTACCGGCGTGGACTTCGGCGCCTACTACGATCCGAACCTGGACGACTTCGTCGACCTGCAGCGCGCATTCGCGCCCGAGGACGTAGGCGGCTTCAAGTCCATCATGGACAAGCAGTACGAGCATTCCTACATGCTGACCCTCGGCGGCAAGGGCACGTTCGGCCAGTCCAACTGGGACTACGATCTCGCCTTCACCCACTCCGACGACAAGCTGCTGTCGCACAACTTCCAGCGCTTCGCCGGGCCCATCGACAACTACTTCATCCAGCACGTCCTGGGGCCGCAGCAGGGCCTGGATCCGTACTACGGCGCGTACCCGGTATTCACCCCGGACTACGCGGCGTTCTACCAGCCGATTTCTCCGGCCGATTTCGCGAGCTTCACCGGCTACACCGACACGCACGCGAAGACCTGGGACAACATGCTTCGCGGCCAGTTGACGAATGCGTCGCTGTTCTCGCTGCCCGGCGGTGACGCCGGCATCGCGGTCGTCCTCGAGGGTGGCAACCAGGGCTGGTCCTACGTGCCCGACCCGCGTCTGCTGAACGGGGAGGTCTGGGGTACCACCGACGTCCAGGGCGCGGGTCACCGCTCCCGCTACGCTGCCACCACCGAGCTGAGGCTGCCGCTGCTGAGCCAGGTCACGCTGGACGCGTCCGGCCGCTACGACAACTACAAGGTCGGCGGCGAGAACGTCAATCACGGCACCTACAACCTGGGGCTCGAGTACCGTCCGTTCGAGTCCTTGCTGCTGCGTGGCCGCTACGGAACCGCGTTCAAGGCGCCGACCCTGGCGGACGAGTTCCAGGGCCTGAGCGGTTACTACAGCTTCGTGCCCGACTACCTCAACTGCGCGCGCATGGGTTACGACCCCTCGAACATCTCGAACTGCCCGGCGCCGTACGATTCGACCCAGTTCTTCGGTCAGCAGGCGGGCAACAGGGATCTGCAGCCGATTACGGCCAAGGTGTGGAGCTACGGCTTCGTGTGGGCACCCATGTCGCAGATGTCCTTCAGCGTGGACTATCTGCACTGGGACATCGACAACGAGGTGAACACGCAGAGCGTTGACCAGCTGTCGAACACGGAATACCTGTGCGACATCGGCACGCTGGACATGAACTCGCCGACCTGCCAGAACGCGTTCAGCCAGATCACCCGCGGCACGTCGACCACGCCGGGCCTGCTGGGCCAGATCCAGCAGATCTATACGCCCAAGGTGAACGTGTCCAATGAGCAGGTCAATGCGATCACGGCCAGCTTCAGCTATGTCCAGGACATCGGCCGTTTCGGCAAGCTGGCTTTCGCGACCTCCTACAGCGACGTGCTCAAGCACACCACCCAGACCTACCCGACCGATCCGAAGGTCGACGTGCTCCGTCACCCCGCCGCCTATCCGAACGGGACCGACTTCAAGAGCAAGGTCAACGGCTCGCTGACCTGGACGCCGAACGAGACCTGGAGCGCGACCGTCTACTTCAACCGTTACGGCAGCACGCCCAACTATCTGGCCTCGGCGCTCGACAACTACACGGACGAGGGCACCGGCCGGTTGGCACCGTGGATCCTCTACAACGCCAGCGTGACCTACAACCCGACCAGGAAGCTGGCGCTGTCGTTCCTGGTGAACAACGTGTTCAACAAGATGCCGCCGCTGGATCGCAGTTATCCGGGCACCACCGGCTCTCCGTACAACGACAACAACTACAACGTGTACGGTCGCGCCATGTACGTGGAGGCGCGTTACCAGTTCGGTGACTGACCGCCTGGCGACGAAAGACGGCCGCCGCTCCGGCGGGGCCGTCTTTTTAATCGTCTTCCGGCACCAGGCCGGCATGCCGCAGCAGTTCCCGCACGGGCGCCAGTTGCGCCCGGTATCGCTCCCAGCGCCGGATCGCGGTGCGATAGATCGGACTCCTGACCTGCACCGCGCTGGCCGTGGCGACGGGTGCCGGATTGTGTTCGAACCGCAGGCAGGCCTCGTCCCATGGCAGTCCGCAGTGCTGCAACAAGGCGCGCGTGCCCGCCTCCTGGTCGTCCACCAGCGACTCGTACCGGACTTCGAGGATGCGGTCCGGAAGCACGCGCCGCCAATGTGCCATCAGGCGATCGAACAGGACGTAGTAGCGGCCCGTGTCGAGCAGATCGAACGAATAGTCGTAGTACGGTGAGGTCTGCGCGAAGAGCTGCCGGAAATTGCTCAGGCAGGTATCGAGCGGATCGCGCCGCAGGCAGATGATCCTGGCCTTCGGCAGTGCGCGCGCGATGAAGCCCGCATAGAGAAAGTTGTGCGGTAGCTTGTCCACGAAGCGCGGCTTCGCGCCCGTGGCGGGCCGGGTACTGGCGACGTAGGCCTCGCCCAGATGCCGGGGGGCGATGCGGCGCGCGCGCGCGATGGTGTCGGGATCGAGCAGATACGGGGTCGGACTGGCGGACAGGCGCTTCAAGACGGCGCCGAAGTTCTGCAGTTCGCCTGCCGAGTGCACATCCGGATGGCTGGAAAGGATGCGCTCGACCAGGGTCGTGCCCGAGCGGGGCATGCCGATCACGAAGATGGGCTCCTCACACGGGAAGCCGGACGCTTCCTGGCTGGGCTGGGAAAAGGCGCGCATGAGGGCTTCGAACAAGGCCTCGTCACGCCGTGCCGCGTACGGGCGCGAGGCCCGCCCTGCCGCCTTGCCGCGGACGAGATGGTCGAACGCGGCCGGGTAGTCCCCCAGGTCCTCGTACTCCTTGGCCAGGGCAAGGTGGAGGTACATCGCCCCTGCAGGATCGGCACTGGCTTCGGTCAGCAGGGAGCGCAGGCGTTCCAGATGATTGCGCTCGCGGGTCTGGTGACGGAGCTGAGCCAGCGTCAGGTGCGCCTTCCAGAATGCGGGGTCCAGGGCCAGGCATGCTTCGAGTTCCTGCTCGGCGCCCTGGGTATCGCCGGCGAAGACCAGCGAGGTGGCGAGGTTGAAGCGGTAATGGGCGGCGCCCGGCATGCACGCGGCAGCCCGGCGGAACACCGCGATGGCCCGTTCATGCGCATTCGCCTGCGTGTAGACCACGCCGAGGGTGTCCAGCGTGATCGGATCGGCGGGCGCCAGCGCGAGCGCGCGGTCGGCCGCCGCCACGGCGTCGCCAGGCATCCGCGCGATGGACAGGGCCTTGGCGAGTTGGGCTGCGAAATCCGCGCGTCCGGGATGGAGCTCGACCGCCTGGCGCAGCCATCCGATCGCCGGCACGAGCTGCTGCATCTCCAGGCAGGCGATGCCCGCGACGTAGTGCATGCCCGAGCGCGCCAGCGGCGCCTGTTCGAGCGCGCGCAGGGCAAGCTCGCGTGCTCTGGGCCAGTCGCGCCGGTTGAAGGCGGCGGCCGCCTGATCGGCGAACGTAGGTTCGCCCATCATCCGCCTCCCGCGAGCATTGCGGCGATGCGGGCCATGTGCGATTCGGCCGTCTCGCGCACGATCTCCTTGTCCGCTTCCGGGTCCTTGCCCTGCCAGTGCAGGTCGCCCTGCGGCAGTTCGTGCAGGAAGCGGCTGGGCTGGTTGCCGTGGACCTCGCCGTAGCGGCGGGTTCTGGCCGACCAGGACAGCGTCAGCAGTTCCTTGGCGCGGGTGATGCCTACGTACATCAGGCGCCGTTCCTCGTCGATGCGGCCTTCGTCGATGGCCCCTTCGTGCGGCAGCGTGCCTTCCTCGCAGCCGACGATGAAGACGAAGCGGAACTCCAGGCCCTTGGCCGCGTGCAGGGTCATCATGCGCACCGCGTTGCCGGGCTCGTCGCGGTCCGCGTGGCTGAGCAGAGCCAGCTGCGCGGCGAGGTCGCCGGCGCTGTTGCCTTTCTGCATGGCGCGGAACCAGTCGGCCAGTTCCTGCAGGTTGGCGAGGCGCCGGTCGCGCAGGGCGGCGTCGGGTGTGCTGGCGGCAAGGTGCGCCGCGTAGCCGGTGCGCTTGAGGAGGGTCTCCACCAGGTCGGCCGCGCTCTGGTGCAGCGAGGCGCTGCGCAGTTCGTCCAGCAGCTCGGAAAAGCCGGCCAGCGCCGCCGCCGGGCGTGGCGTGAGCTGGCGCAGCACGGCGTCGCTGCGGGTGGCTTCCAGCAGCGAGCAGTGCCGGGACTGCGCGAGCTGGCCGAGCTTCTCCAACGTGGTGGCGCCGACTTCGCGCTTGGGTACGTTCACCACGCGCAGGAAGGCCGCGTCGTCGCTGGGGTTGGTGAGCAGGCGCAGGTAGCAGAGCAGGTCCTTCACCTCGGCGCGGTCGAGGAAGGACAGCGCGCCGGTGAGGTGGTAGGGGATGCGCGCCAGGCGCAGCGCCTTTTCCAGCGGACGGGCCTGGAAGTTGCCGCGGTAGAGGATGGCGATGTCGTGCCAGCGCGCCTTGTGCTTCTCGGCCAGGGTGGCGACGATCGCCGCCACCTTCTCCGCCTCGTGCTCGGCGTCCTTGCATTCGAGCACGCGGATCGGCGCGCCCTCGGGATGCTCGCTCCAGAGCTTCTTCTCGTGCACGTGCGGGTTGTGCGCGATCAGCGCGTTGGCCGCGCGCAGGATGCGCCTGCCGCAACGGTAGTTCTGCTCCAGCTTGATCACGCGCAGGTTCGGCCAGTCGCGGCCGAGCTGCTCGATGTTCTCGGGGTTGGCGCCGCGCCAGGCGTAGATCGACTGGTCGTCGTCACCCACGCAGGTGATGCCGCCGCGCTCGCCGGCCAGCGCCCTGAGCAGGCGGTACTGCGCGTCGTTGGTGTCCTGGTACTCGTCCACCAGCAGGTAACGCAGGCGTTCGCGCCAGGTGTCGCGGCACTCGGCGTCGGTTTCCAGGATGGAAAGCGGCAGGCGGATCAGGTCGTCGAAATCCACCGCGTTGAAGGCGGCCAGGCGCTGCTGGTACATCTGGTAGATCGTGGCCGCCTCCAGCTCCCGCGGGCTGCGCGCGGAGGCTAGCGCCTGCTCGGGCGAGAGGCCGGCGTTCTTGGCGCGGCTCAGCAGGTTGCGCAGGCCGAACAGCACGTCGGGCTTGGCGCCCTTGGGAGCGAGCTCCTTGACGATGCCCTCGCTGTCGTCCGCGTCCAGTACGGAGAAACCGCGGCGCAGCCCCGCGCGCGCATGCTCGATCTGCAGGAACCTCAGGCCCAGCGCGTGGAAGGTGCACACGGTGAGCGCGGCGGCATCCTCGCTGCTGACCAGCTTGCCCACGCGCTCGCGCATCTCGCGCGCGGCCTTGTTGGTGAAGGTGATGGCGGCGATCTTCGCGGCGGCGAGCTTCCGCCGCTGGATCAGGTGGGCGATCTTCTGCGTGATCACCGAGGTCTTGCCGGAGCCGGCGCCGGCCAGCACCAGCAGCGGGCTGTCGCAGTGTTCGACGGCGGCCAGTTGTTGCGGATTGAGCATGGAACCGGAAGCAGGGGCAGGCGGAGCGCGATCGTAGCAGAGCCGCTCTCCCACGCCCGGGCGCATCGGCCATAATCGGCGCACGCGTGCCGCCCAGGCACGCCGGGGAGGTGCGATGGAGCGGGAGACGGCGATCGAGCGGTGCGACGTGGCGGTCATCGGCGGCGGGCCGGCCGGCAGCACGGCGGCCGCCCTGCTGGCGCGACGCGGCTACCGGGTGGTGGCGCTGGAGAAGGAACGCCACCCGCGCTTCCACATCGGCGAATCGCTGCTGCCGATGAACCTGCCGCTGTTCGAGCGCCTGGGCGTGCTGGACAAGGTGCACGCCATGGGCGTGTTCAAGGCCGGCGCGGATTTCGAGGCCGACAACGAGCGCGGCTACAACGTGTTCTCCTTCGGCCGCGCGCTCGGCGACAGCCCGCCGCACAGCTACCAGGTGTGGCGGCAGGACTTCGACAAGATGCTCTACGACCACGCGCGCGAGTGCGGTGCCGAGGCACGCGAAGGCCACGAGGTGCTCAAGGTCGAGCAGGCCGGGCCGCGCGAAAGCCGGCTCGAGGTGCGCACCGACCAGGGCCGCCACTACCGCATCGAGGCCCGCTACGTGATCGACGCCAGTGGCCGCGACGCCTTCCTTTCCTCGAAGAGGAAGCTCAAGCGCAAGAACCGCCAGCACCAGAGCGCAGCGATCTTCGGCCGTTTCGCGGGCGCGCAGCGGCGCCCCGGCGAGGATGCCGGCAACGTGAGCATCTACCGCTTCGAGCACGGCTGGATGTGGATGATCCCGCTGCCCGACGGCTGCATGAGCGTGGGTGCGGTGTGCTGGCCCGACTACCTCAAGCGTCGCCGCGGCGATGCGCGCGCGTTCCTGCTCGAGACCTTGCGCCTCAACACGAGCCTTTGGCAGCGCCTGGAGGGCGCCACGCTGGTCGACGAAGTTCGCGTCGCCGGCAACTACTCGTACGACTCGACGCACATGGCCGGCCCCGGCTGGATCCTGGTCGGCGACGCCTTCGCCTTCCTCGACCCGGTGTTCTCCTCCGGCGTGTACCTGGCAATGGAGGGTGCGGAGCGGGCGGTCGGGGTGGTCGACGGCGCATTGCGCGAACCGCATCGCGAGGCGGCGCTGCAGCGCGCGCTGGAGAAGCGCCTGCGCGCGGGCATGGCGCGTTTCGCCTTCTTCATCTACCGCTTCAACGAGCCGGTGATGCGGCAGATGTTCCGTTCGCCGCGCAACGTCTGGCAGCTGGAGCAGGGTGTGATCTCGATGCTCGCTGGCGACCTGTTCGATGCGCCGGCCGTGCTGCGGCGGCTGCGCCTGTTCAAGCTGATCTACGCGATCGCCGCGCTGCGCAACGCCCGCCAGTGGTGGGTCGGCCGCCGCCAGCGACTGGCGCAGGCGCGCGCCGGCTAGCCCGGCGCGCCTACAATGTCCCGTTTCCGCTGACCGATCCGGCCCTGCCGACGCCTCATGGCCAAGCTCTATTTCTATTACTCGGCAATGAATGCCGGCAAGACCACCACGCTGCTGCAGAGCGCGTACAACTACCACGAGCGCGGCATGCGCACGTTGATCCTCACGCCCGCGCTGGACGACCGCTTCGGTGCAGGCGTGGTCGCCTCGCGCATCGGCCTGAAGGCGAACGCGCGTCGTTTCCACGGCGGCGAGGACCTGTTCGCACTGGTGGAGAAGGACATCGCCGACCGCGGCGCGCTGCACTGCGTGTTCGTCGACGAGGCGCAGTTCCTGAACAAGGCGCAGGTGTGGCAGCTGTCCGACGTGGTCGACCGGCTCAGCATCCCGGTGCTCGCCTACGGGCTGCGCACCGACTTCCGTGGCGAGCTGTTCGAGGGCAGCCGCTACCTGCTCGCCTGGGCCGACAACCTGGAAGAGATCAAGACGATCTGCCATACCGGGCGCAAGGCGACCATGGTGGTGCGCGTGGACGAGCAGGGCCGTGCGGTGACCGAGGGGCCGCAGGTGGAGATCGGCGGCAACGACCGTTACGTCTCGGTGAGCCGCGCCGAGTTCAAGCACATCACCGAGGGGCGCGGCCGCATCGAGTTGCAGCAGAGCGTGCTGCCGCTGGACGACCGGCCCTGACGCTCGCTTGCCCGCCCCGGTGCGCGCCAAGCAGTGGGGCGGGTGAGGGCGCTTCTCCTACCGAGGAATCCGCATGACCGCCATCCCCGAAACGTGGCCGCGCCCGTACTGGCAGCCCAGCGACGAGACCATCCTGCTGTACTTCTACGTGTTCGGCCGGTTCACCGAGGACCTGGCGATTCCCGCTGCGCGCTACGCCAGCCGTGGCCTGCCCGAGGGCGTCGGGCTGGAGCGCTTCGCCCACAACGCCCTGCGCGGCTGGGAGGGCTACCCGCTGAAGGGCGTGCTCGGCGAGCTGCTGAAGGAGGACGACCCGACGGCCTTCGACCAGGCCCGCGCCGCGCCCGACGTGCTGGTGGTGCGCGGCGAACTGGCCGACCGCGACAGCCTGGATTACCTGCGCGACACGCTGGGCGTGCTGGCCGGGCTGCTCGATGTGGGCGGCAGCGCGATCCTGGACCCGCAGATCCTCACCCTGTTCGACGCCGCGGGCTGGCGCCGGCACTACCTCGTGCCCGGCGGCGCACCACCGCGCCATCACGTGCTGATCCTGCGCAACGAGGACGCCGCGCCCGGTCGCTCGCACATCCATACCCGCGGCCTGCGCAAGTTCGGCCGGCCGGACCTCAGTCTCCGCCGCGTGCCCGACGCACAGGCCGAGCAGGCCGGTCTGCTGTGCGAACGGCTGGTGGAGCTGCAGGCGCTGGGCGTGCGCTTCGTCGAAGGCCAGCCGCTGGAAGTGGAAGGGATCCCGGGCGAGCTCATCGCCCATCCGGGCGGCAGCCTGGAGGATCCGCACTTCAACAACACCCACGTGGCGTTCGACTGGCCCGTGACGGCGTGACCGGCGTCCGATATCGGCGGTGCCCGCCAGGCGAGCCGGATGTCCGGCCCGCCGGCGGGATTGGCGGGCCTTACTGCCCGCTCTGGTACAGCGAGAGATAACGCCCGGCCGCCACGGCGTAGGCCGCACGCGTCACGGTGCCGTTCGGGTCGAAGTAGGCATGCAGCGTGGGCTGCAGGTCGTACGGGCCCTGGGTCAGCTTGAAGCGCGCGTTCAGCACGCCGCGGTCCAGCGCCAGCTGCACGTAGCCGCGCAGGTTGGCGGGGATCAGGCCGGCGTCGTCCAGCGGGATGCGCTGGCCGTCGTAGAATGCCGCGAGGTCGCCGCTGAAGGAACGCGCCTGGTCCTGCAGCGCCAGACTCTGCACCAGCGAGTAGGCCAGGCTGAGCCGGGTCACGCTGTCGTTCGGACGGAACTGGCCGCCCCACAGGGTCATCACGCCGTCCTGGTTCTGGCCGGTGTCGCGCAGCGCGGCGCCGCGGGCGATCGCCGACTCGGCGAAGGGGTAGGCGGCCTTGCCGGTGCCGAGGTCGGTGAAGCTCGGCTGGCCGTCGAAGGGCAGGTACTGGCGCACGCTGGCGCCCATCACCAGGTACTTGGCCAGGTCGCTGCGCTTGAGCGGATCGTCGGGATGGAACAGGCCGTCGGCCAGGCCATCCACCAGCCGGTTGGCAACCGCGAACTCGATCGCCTCGCGCGCCGGGTGGTCGGCGATGTCGCCCAGGCCGGTGTAGCCACCGCTGTTGAGGAAGCTGATCTCGCCGGTGACCGTGCCGGGTGCCGCGTAGCCGTTGGTGGCCCCGAGCGGGTCCACGTTGGTGCCGGAGACCGATCCGATGCCGCGCACGGTGACCTTCCACACGCCCGGTTTCGCCGGCGCGCCGGTGGTGACGGTATCGCCGAGCACCGGCAGGGCGATCGACGAGCCGTAGCGCACGCCGTCCGGGTCGATCAGCACCAGCGCCAGCGTGTTGGCGTCGATGGTCGCCCGAGCACTGACCCAGGCCACTTCCGGCCCCACGGTGAAGCTCTGCTCGCCGACCGGGCCGACCGGCGCGAAGTCGACCGAGAACGGGATCGGCGGCGCGCCGGGCGTGACGATGGCGTTGCTGTTGAAGCTGTGGAGCGCGTTCACCGTGGCGCCGAAGTCGTTGCGCAGGCCCGCCGCCTCGGCAACCGCCGTGTAGGCGTTGACATGGCCGGCGCCCGCCTCCCAGCTGAGGCGCCCGGTCATGTTGGTGGCGGTGCGGCGCAGGATGTCGCGCACCTGTGCCGGCGTGAGGCCGGGGTTGGCTTCGAGCATCAGCGCGACGATGCCGGCCACGTGCGGCGTCGCCATCGAGGTGCCGCTCATGGTGGTGTAGAACGGCAGGTAGGCGGCGGGAATGGTCTGCGCGTCCTGCTGCGCTTCCAGCGCGGGCAGCGTGCCGGTGCTGTCGCGGGTGGAGACGATATCCACGCCCGGCGCGACGATGGTCGGCTCGTTGACGTAGGTCCACTGCGTGCCGTCGGGCATGGTGAAGCTGCCGCTCTCGCCGCGCTTGCCGCGCGAGGAGAAATCGGTGAGCACGCCGTTCTTCTCGCTGGCGCCGACCGAGATCACCCACGGGGCCTGCGCGTAGGGGTTGTGGGTGTCCTCGCCAGGGCCGTCGTTGCCGGCGGCGAACACGGTGACGATGCCGCGCTTGTAGAGCTCGTAGGAAGCGATGTTGACCGGGTCGGCCGGGTCGAACTTGCCCGAGCTGCCCCAGGAGTTGCTGACCACGCGGATCGGGTTGCGGTAGCTGAACTGGTTGGTGGCGGCGTAGTCCAGCCCGCCCACCGCGTCGAGGATCAGCAGCACGCCGCCGGAGCCGTAGCCGACCAGGTCGGCGCCCGGCGCCACGCCCGTGTAGAGGCCGTTGGAGCGCGCGCCGGTGCCACCGACGATGCCGGCGCAGTGCGTGCCGTGGCCCGAGCCCCAGTCGGTGTTGGACACGCCTTCGACGTAGGTGATCGGCAGCAGGGTGTCGTATGCGGCGAGGTTGGTCAGCCCCTGCGTGTTCTGCACCACGTGCGTGCCGTAGGCCAGGTCCATGTGGGTGGCATCGATACCCGAGTCGTTGACCTCGACGGTCACGCCCTTGCCGCTGAAGGGGATCGCGCGGTGGTAGTCGCCCGGATTGGCGATCGTGCGCGCAGCGCCGGACAGCCCGTTGGCCTCGGCGTCGAGGTATTTCAGCGGACGGTTGGCCCAGATCGAGACCACGTCGTCGCGCTTGGCCAGCGCGCGGATCTCGTCCGGCGTCGCCAGCGCACCGGCGATCGGCAGCGTGTGCATGGTCAGGCCCTGGGTGATGCCCAGCGACTTGAGCACGGCCAACTGGTCGGCGGTCACCGGGCCCGACTGCCTGTAGGTGATCACCACCTGCAGCGGGTCGGTGGGTGCGGCGGCGCTCATTTTCTGCACCAGCTGCGGATCGAGCTGCGCGTCGGCCAGGGCGACGCCGCTGGCGAGCAGGCCGGCGGCGATGGCGCACAGGCGGAAGGCCTTGCGGCGGATCAACGGCGTGAACTTCGAATGCATGCGTGTGGCTCCCCGATACGCCCTCGGAATGGGGCGGTCCGGGGCAGGATTGGTAGCGCGGCGTGAATTCGGAGTCAGCTTGCTCCGCACGCAGGCGTATGGTCGTGCCGCGCAGCGGTTGCCTGCGCGGATCTGCGCTGCATGCGAGGATGCTGCTCTCGGGGCGCGGGAGTTGCGATGGCGGCGGACGACTTCATCGGGGTGTATCCGCAGGCTTTGCCGGCGGCGACCTGCCAGGCGCTGGTCGAGCGCTTCGGCGCCAGCTGCGGACGCCGGCCGGGCCGTGTCGGTGGCGGCCTGCTGCCGGAGCTGAAGGACAGCGAGGACCTGGCCATCAGCGGCCCTGCCGAGTGGCGTGACGCCGAAGCACTGCTCAACCAGGCGGTGTTCGCCGGCCTGCTCGAGTACCTGCGCCGCTACCCGCATGCGCTGGTGGCGCCGCTGATGCTGCACGTGCATGGCCCCGACGGCGTACCCCGACGACTCACGCCCGAGCGACTGCAGGCCATGGACGACGCGGCACTGGCGCCGCTGGTGGAAACGGCGTTCCGGCCCGGCCCCATCAACCTGCAGCGCTATGCCGCCGACCGCGGCGGCTACCCGTACTGGCATTGCGAGCTCTACCCGCGCGATCGGTCGGCCGAGACCTTGCACCGGCACCTGCTGTGGACCCTCTATCTCAACGACGGCTTCGAAGGCGGGGAGACGGAGTTCCTGTACCAGCAGCGCCGCATCACGCCTCGCACCGGCACTCTGCTGCTCGCCCCGGCGGCCTTCACGCACACCCACCGTGGCAACCGCCCGCGTGGCGGGGACAAGTTCATCGCCACCAGTTGGGTGCTGTTCCAGCGCGCCGAGCAGTTGTTCGGCGCGCACTGAAGGCGCGCCCTCGCGGGACAGGCTCCGCTCAGCGCTGGCAGTGCGGGCACCAGAAGGTCGAGCGCTGCCCCAGCGTGACCTGGCGGATGGCCGTGCCGCACACCCGGCACGGCTCGCCCGCGCGGCCGTAGACGTTGAGTTCACGGAAGAAGTAGCCGGGCGCACCATCGGGGTTGAGGAAGTCGCGCAGGGTGGTGCCGCCGCGCTCGATCGCCCACGCCAGGATGCGCTTGACCTCGGCGGCGAGCCGCGCATAGCGCTCGCGCGAGACCTTGCCGGCGGCGCGGCGCGGATCGATGCCGGCGGCGAACAGCGCCTCGCTGGCGTAGATGTTGCCCACGCCCACCACCACCGTGTTGTCCATCAGGAACAGCTTCACCGCGGCGCCGCGTCCGCGCGAGCGATGCCAGAGCAGGTCGCCGTCGAACGCCTCGGTGAGCGGCTCCGGGCCGAGTGCGGCGAGCAGTGCGTGGACCTGTCCCGGTGGCTGCCACAGCAGGCAGCCGAACCGGCGCGGGTCGGTGAAGCGCAGCACGCGGGCAGGGCGGCTCGCTTCGGCGGCGAGCGCGATGTCCACGTGGTCGTGCGCGCCCAGCGGCGCATCCGGCGGCAGCACGCGCAGCATGCCGCTCATGCCCAGGTGCATCAGCGCGCTGCCGGCCGCGGTGTGCAGCAACAGGTACTTGGCGCGCCGCTCCACCGCGTCGATGCGCTGACCCGGCAGCAGCTCGCCCACCTCGCGCGGGATCGGCCAGCGCAGGTCCGGCCGACGCAGGATCACGGCGGCGACGCGACGGCCCTCCACGTGCGGGGCGATGCCGCGGCGGGTGGTTTCGACTTCAGGCAATTCAGGCATGCGGGAATTGTAGGAGCGAGCTTGCTCGCGACGCTCTTCGTTCTTCGCTTCGAGTCTGCGCCGGCGTCGCGAGCAAGCTCGCCCCCACCTAGGTGTTCGATTCCCAGTCGACGTGGAAGGTGCCGGGCCGGTCGACGCGCTCGAAGGTGTGCGCGCCGAAATAGTCGCGCTGCGCCTGCAGCAGGTTGGCCGGCAGGTGCTCGCTGCGGTAGCCGTCGAACCACGCCACCGCCGAGGCCAGGCAGGGCGTGGCCACGCCGCAGGTCACCGCGGTGGCGACCACCTCGCGCAACGCCTGCTGGTAGCGCGCCGCGACGTCGGCGAAGTAGGGGTCGAGCATCAGGTTGGCCAGGCCGGGCTCGCGCGTGTAGGCGTCCATGATCCGCTGCAGGAAGCCCGCGCGGATGATGCAGCCGGCGCGGAAGATGCTGGCGATGGTGGCGTAGTCGAGGTCCCAGGCGTGCGCCTGCGAGGCGGCGCGCAGCTGGGCGAAGCCCTGCGCGTAGGAGATCAGCTTGCCCAGGTAGAGCGCGCGGCGCACCGCCTCGACGAAGGCCGCGCGATCGCCCGCGAAGGTGGCGGCCGGCCCGATCAGCACGCGGCTGGCGGCGACGCGCTCGTCCTTCTGCGCGGAGAGGCCGCGCGCGAACACCGCCTCGGTGATCAGCGGCAGCGGCACGCGCATCTCCAGCGCGTCCTGGCAGGTCCACTGCCCGGTGCCCTTCTGCCCGGCGCGGTCAAGGATCATGTCCACCAGCGCGTGGCCGGTATCGGCGTCCTGGCGGGTGAAGATGCGCGCGGTGATGCCGATCAGGTAGCTGTCCAGCTCGCCCTCGTTCCACTGGGCATAGACCTGCGCGAGCTCGGCATTGGACAGGCCCAGCACCTGGCGCAGCACGGCGTAGCTCTCGGCGATCAGCTGCATGTCGCCGTACTCGATGCCGTTGTGCACCATCTTCACGTAGTGCCCGGCGCCGTTCGGGCCCATCCAGGCCACGCACGGCGTGCCGTCCGGCGCGCGCGCCGCGATCTCGGTGAGGATGGGCTCGACCTTCGCGTACGCCTCGCGAGGCCCGCCCGGCATGATCGACGGGCCGTTCAGCGCGCCCTCCTCGCCGCCGGAGACGCCGCAGCCGATGAAGTTCAACCCGGCCGCCTGCATGGACCGTTCGCGGCGAATGGTGTCCTGGTAGTAGCTGTTGCCGCCGTCGATCACGATGTCGCCCGGTTCCAGCAGTGGCTTCATCGCCTCCAGCATCGCGTCCACCGGCGCGCCCGCCTTGATCATCAGCAGGATCCGCCGCGGACGTTCCAGCGAGGCGATGAAGGTGCCCAGATCGCGGAACGGCACCAGGCGCCGGTCCGGATGCTCGGCGATCACCCGGTCGGTGAAGGCAGGGTCGTGGTCGTACACCGATACCGCATGGCCGCGGCTCTCGATGTTCAGCGCGAGGCTGTGACCCATCACGCCCATGCCGAACACGCCCATCACCTGCTGGCTCATCGCGCACTCCTTTCCAAACACCGATCCGCCCGATATGGGCCCGCATCCGACCCGCCGCAAGCGCCCCACGCATGTCCCGGCGGGCATCGCTCGCGATGCTCCCGGCGGCGCCGTCACGTCGGGGCGAAGAACATCGCGAGCAGGCTCGCTGCCGCGGGTGGCTCAGTGGATGCGTTCGGCGTCCCGAGTGGACGGGCGCGGCGTGTAGCGCAGCGGCACCAGCGCGATGCGTCCGTCGACGCGCACGTAGCGCAGCGGGCCGGTCACCGCGGTAGTGCCGAAATCCAGCGTGTGTCCGTCCAGCCGTAGTTGCGCCAGCGGCGGCGCCAGGCCGATCTTGGCCGGGTCGAAGGCGGATGCCGGGCGCCAGCCGGCCACGGGCGCCTGGGCGATCTCGGTCAGCTCCTGCAGCCGGCCCTCGTCGGCCGGCCGGCCGTCGGCCCGCCACCAGTGGCCCCGCGCGCGGCGGTAGGTCTCCGGCGGATGGCCGGGCAGCGTGAGCACCACCGAGCGGATGCCGGACGGATCGAGCCCCAGCAGGGTGCCGGGCGCGTCGCGGCGGTCGTGCAGGTACTGCACCGCGGCCAGCGCCAGCAGCGCGACGGCGATACCGGCCACGAGCCAGCGCTGGCGGACCGCGCGCCGCATCAGCGCCGGCGCCGGCGCCACACCAGCGCGCCGCCGATGCCGAGCAGCAGCGGCAGCCCGAGCAGGAAGCCCAGGCTCAGAACGTTGAGCTCGGTCTGCGAGATCGTCAGCACGCGGTCGGGCGCGCCACGCGGGGGCAGGCTGACCAGCGCGTCGTCGCCGAGCAGCCAGTCGAACACGCGCTCGCCCAGCGCGCGGTTGCCGCCGTTGCCCAGGAACGTATTGGAGAGGAAATCGCCGTCGCCGATCACCGCGACGCGCTGCTGGCTCTTGTCGGGGCTGGGCGAGAGGCGGGTCAGGGCGAGCCCGAAGTCGAGCGGTCCCTTGAGCTCGCCCGCGGCCGCATCGTAGCGGATGGTCGAACTCGCTGCGTTGTCGATCGGCTGGAACTCGGTCCAGCTCTGCGGTCCGGAGGCGAGGAACGGCTGCACCGCCCAGTCGTTGCGGTTGACCTGGGCCAGCGCCGCCACCTGCGGGAACAGCGTGGTCAGCACGAAGCCGCGGGTGATGGCGTGCGCCGGATAGGCGCCGAGCGCGATCAGGCGCGGGTCCTTCAGGCCCAGCGCCGCGCCGCCGCCGTCGACCAGTACGCCCGGCAGCACGCGCAGGCCGAGCGCGTCGGCCAGCGGTTCGAGGTTGAGGTCGCTGTCGGCCGGCTCGGTGAGCCACAGCAGGTTGCCGCCGTTGCCGAGGTAGTCGACCAGCGCGCGTACCGCGCCGGGCGCGAGCGGCAGCGTGGGGCTGGCCAGCACCACCAGGTCGGTGTGCTCGGGCACCGCCGTCACCTGCGCGAAGTTGAGCGGCACCGCACGCATGCCGCGGCTTTCCAGCTGCGCCATGAAGGTGCCCAGGTCCGCGTTGGCCTGACCGTCGGCGCGGCGTTCGCCGTCGCCCGTGACGAAGGCGACGATCCGTTCGCCGCTGCGGGTCAGGCGTACCAGCGCATTGGTCAGGCTGCGCTCGGACAGCTCGTCCAGGCGCTGCTCGCGGCCGCGGTAGTGCACGATGATCGCGCCGTCCACGGTGATGCCCAGCGCGCGCATCTTCGCCGGGTCCTGTTCCGGGTCGACGAAGCGCAGGGTGAGGTCCGGCTTGAGCCGCCGGTAGCGTTCGATGAAGCCGGCGATGGTCTGGCGCAGGTCGCCCTGCGGGTTGGCGTAGCTGACGATCTCCACCGGCCCGTCCAGCGCGGCCAGCACCGCGCGGCTTTCCGGCGAGAGGCTGGCGCGCCCGCCCGCGGTCCAGTCGGACATCACGGCGTAGCGGGTGGAGAGGTAGCCGAGCGCGCCGGCGCCGGCCAGCAGCGCCAGCGCGAACAGCCACACGTCCAGACGTCCCAGCAGGGCACGCATCAGCCGCGCTCCCGTTCGGCGGCGACGCGGCGGATCGTCAGCGCCAGGCAGACCGCCGTCAGCAGCACGAACCACGCCACGTCCGGGCTGGCGACCAGCCCGCGCAGCAGCGGCTGCAGGTGCGAACTCATCGCCAGCCAGTTGATCGCGCCGCCGCTCACCCCGGCCAGCTGCGCGCCGAGATTCACCGCCCACAGGCCCAGCGTGAGCACCAGCGCCAGCGCGGCCGCGATGGCCGGATGCGAGGCGAAGGCCGAGCAGACCAGGCCGAGCGCGCACAGCCCCGCCAACAGCAGCGCCATGCCGAGCGCGGCCGCGGCGAGCTTGCCCCAGTCGAGTGCGGTGGCGTGCGCGAGCGCCGTCGGCATCGCCAGGGTCAGCGCCAGCCAAAGCAACAGCCACACCATCAGCGCCAGGTACTTGCCCAGCACCAGCCGCGTGGGCGACTGGCCCATGCCGAGCAGCAGCGCCAGGCGCCCTTCGCGGCGCTCGCCGGCCAGCGCGGACATCGACAGCAGCGGCACCACCAGGAAGGCGAGCTCGGCCAGCTTGGCCAGTAGCGGCACCGCGACCAGGTCGGTGTAGCCCGGCCCGTCGGGCAGCGCGGCCAGGCGCACCTGCGCGGCGAGGAAGCTGCCCAGCAACAGGGTGAAGTTCCACGCCAGCCAGGCCAGCGTCAGCGCACCGACCACCCAGGCCAGCGGGCGCACGAACAGCCGGCGCAGTTCCAGCCGGGTCACCGCCAGTGCGCTCATGCGGCGGCCCGGGCGGTGGCGATGCCGAAAAAGCGCCGCTCCAGCGCAGCGTGGTCGTCCTTCGCCAGCATCCCCTCGTGGCGCAGGGTACCTTCGTGCAGGATGGCGACCCGATCGCACACGGCGGTGACTTCCGTCAGCACGTGCGTGGACAGGATCACCGCCGTGCCGGCGGCCGCCTGTTCGCGGATCAGTGCGCGCAGCGCGGCGAGCTGCAGCGGATCGAGCGCGTTGCCGGGCTCGTCCAGTACCAGCAGCGCCGGCTGGTGCAGCAGTGCGCAGGCCAGGCCCAGCCGCTGGCGCTGGCCCTGCGAGAGTACGCCGGCCAGACGCCGTTCCAGCGGTGCCAGCTCCAGATGCTCGAGCATGCGCGCGCGTGCCTGCCCGAGCGCCTTGCCGTCCAGCCCGCGCAGGCGACCATGTGCGTCAAGATGTTCACCCACGGTCAGTTCCTGCCACAGCGGGGCACGTTCCGGCAGCCAGCCCACCAGGCGGCGCGCGAGCGACGGGTGCTCGGCCAGCTCCTGGCCGTCGAGCAGGACGCGGCCGCGCTCGGGCGCCAGCGCACCGGCGATCATCGCCAGCGTGGTCGACTTGCCGGCGCCGTTGATGCCCAGCAACCCCAGCACCTGGCCACGCTCGAGCGCGAGGCTGAGCGCCTCCACGGCGGGCCGCCCGGCGCGGCGGCGGCTGACTTGCTCAAGCTTTAACAGGGGTTGTGGCAGAGTCATTGCTTGATTGTCACGGCGCCCCCACCTTTACACAACAGCGGGCCACGTTTCACGCATGCCTGAAACGTGATGGGCCATGCTGGCGGGTACGGAAACCCCTCCGATAGACTGCCTTTCCAACTCCCCTGGTGTTTTCCGATGCTCGATGCTGTGTTGACCTTCCTTTCCAACGGCGTGACCCACGCCGGTTGGCTCACCATGCTGATCTACACGCTGGTGGTGACGCAGCTCACCATCTTCACGGTCACCATCTACTACCACCGCTGCCAGACCCATCGCGGCGTCGACCTGCACCCGGTCGTGCAGCACTTCTTCCGCTTCTGGGGCTGGCTGACCACTGGCATGGTCACCAAGGAGTGGGTGGCGGTGCACCGCAAGCACCACGCCAAGGTGGAGACCGCGGAAGACCCGCACAGCCCGCAGATCTACGGCATCAAGAAGGTCTTCTGGGACGGCGTCTCGCTGTATCGCGATGCCTCCGAAGTGAAGGAGGACCTGGAGAAGTACGGCCGCGGCACGCCCGACGACTGGATCGAGCGCAAGCTCTACACCGGCCACCCGTACTGGGGCCCGGCACTGATGCTGATCGTCGACCTGGCGCTGTTCGGCGTGATCGGCGCCGCGCTGTGGGCGGTGCAGATGATCTGGATCCCGTTCTGGGCCGCCGGCTTCGTAAACGGCATCGGCCACTGGTGGGGCTACCGCAACTTCGAGAGCGCCGACACCGCGACCAACCTGATCCCGTGGGGCTTCTGGATCGGCGGTGAAGAGCTGCACAACAACCATCACGCCTTCCCCAGCTCGGCCAAGTTCGCGCTGCGCAAGTGGGAGTTCGACATCGGCTGGGCGGTGATCTGCGCACTGCGCGCGGTGGGCCTGGCCAAGGTGCTGCGCGTGGCGCCGACGCTGGACATCCGCCCCAACGTGCACCTGCCCGATGCCGAGACGCTCAAGGCCGTGCTGACCCACCGCTTCCAGGCGATGACCGACTACTACCGCGGCGTGATCGTGCCGACCCTGCGCGAGGAAGCCGCCCACGCCGGCGACAACCTCAAGTCGATGCCGCGTCGCCTGCGCCGCGCGCTGGCCGACGGCGGCCGCTGGCTGGACAAGGACGGCAGCGCCAAGCTGCAGGCCCTGCTGGCCAAGCGCCCGACCCTGCGCACCGTGTGCGACTTCCGCGCCCGCCTGGCGGCACTGATGGAGCAGCGCGGCGCCGAGCAGACCCTCAAGGGCCTGCAGCAGTGGGTGACGGAGGCCGAGCAGAGCGGCATCCGCTCCCTGCAGGAGTTCGCCGCGCGCCTGAAGGGGTATTCGCTCGCTGGCGCCTGACCGCCCGCCGTAGAATGACGAAGAGCCCGCCTCCTGGCGGGCTTTTTGTTGGAGAGCGGCGATGGCATTGCGGGTGGTGGTGATCGGCGCCACGGGCGTGTTCGGCTCGCGCATCGCGCGGCGGCTGGCGCAGGACGTGCGGTTTTCGCTGGTCCTTGCGGGCCGGCGGTTGGCGCCCCTGGAAGCGCTGCGCGACAGCATCGGCCGCCATGTCGACATCGCCCAGCTCGACATGGAACGATCGGATGCGGCGGCACATCTGGGCCGCCTGCAGCCACAACTGGTCATCCATACGGCGGGGCCCTTCCAAGGTCAGGACTACCGCGTGGCCGAAGCCTGTCTGGCGGTGGACAGCGACTACCTGGACCTGGCTGACGGCCGTGCCTTCGTGTGCGGTATCACGAGACTGGACGAGCGCGCGCGGCGCACCGGGCGGCTGCTGGTCAGCGGGGCGTCGAGCGTACCCGCGCTCAGCGCCGCCGTCGTGGATGCCTTGCTGCCGCGTTTCGGTCGCATCGAACGCATCGAGCATGCGATCAGCCCCGGCAACCGCACGCCGCGCGGGGACGCCACGGTCGCATCGATCCTCGGCTATTGCGGGCGGCCGATCCGCGTCTGGCGGGATGGGCGCTGGCAGCACGCGCATGGTTGGATGGACGGCAAGCGGCAATCCTTCCCCTTCGGCCGCCGTCGTGTGGGCGTGTGCGAGGTACCCGATCTCGATCTGTTCCCGGCGCGCTACCCAGGCATACGCACGGTGCTGTTTCGTGCGGGGCTGGAGTTGCCATTGCTGCAGGCGGGTACCTGGTGCGCCGCCGGCCTGGTGCGGCTCGGACTGATCCGCGACCTGGCCCGATGCGCGCCTGTCTTGCGCCGCTTCAGTGAGCGCTTCGTCGGCTTCGGCACGGACATCGGCGGCATGGTGGTGGAGGTATCCGGGACCGATCCGGCGGGCGAGGCCCTGTGCCTGCGCTGGTGGCTGGATGCCGACGCCGGCGACGGTCCGCAGGTGCCCGTCACGCCCGCCGTGGTGCTGGCCCAGCAGCTCGCGGACGGGGGAGTCGACGCCCATGGCGCCATGCCGTGCATGGGCCTGCTTCCGCTGGAGCGGATCGAGGCGGGTTTTGCCGGCTATGCGCTGCGCACCGGCATCGAGCGCATCGGCTAGTCCAGAAAGCGCCAGGCCTGTGCCGGATCGGGAATGCGGCAGGCCGCACGGCGGCCGAACAGGCGGTAGCGACGGCGGGCGATCCAGCGGTAGGCCGGGTCGCGGCAGAACCGTGGTACCAGGCGCAGCAGTGTGGCCACGGCCAGCCACGGGCCGCCGAGCCGGCGCAGCACGCGGATGATCGCCGTGGTGTCGGTGTAGCCGTGGCCGTCCTGCACCAGCAGCAGCGAAGCCGGGTCGTCGGCCGACAGGCCATGCGCCTGCAGCAGTGCCCGCCCCTGCGTCCCCTGCATGGCGGCCAACCGGAAGCGGCCGGCGCGGTCGTGCTTCAGCACGAATTCCACCCAGCGGCTGCACAGCACGCAGACGCCGTCGAAGACGATCACGGGCATCTCAGCGCGCATCCACCGGCTCCAGCCAGCCGCGGTAGGCCACGAGCCTGCCCAGCAAGGGCAACCGAGTCTCGACGTGGAACGTGTAGCGGTCGCCCTCGGCACCGCTTCGCGAGGCTACGCGGCCGAAGCAGGCGCGTGGCAGCGGCAGTCCGAACAGACGGCCGCCGCGCAGCCGCCAGTCGATCGCCTGGCCGTCGCGACGCAGTTCGAAATGCAGCCGCACCGGCCCCAGCGTTTCGTGCAGGTAGCCATCTTCCGCGCCGGTGAGCTGCGAACGCATGCGGCAGGTGGCGAAGCGGCGGGTCCAGGTCTCCGTGCGCCCCTGTCGTTCGATCGTCACTTCAAGCGTCTGTGCCGGGCCCGGCACAGGCAAACCCAGCCATCGACGCAGCAAGCGCGCGGGCAGATGCGCGGCGCCTTCGACCTCGGCCATGCCGCGTGCGCGCATGCAGGCGGCGGCACCGTGCACGCGCTGCACCGGAGCGGCCAGCGCGTGCCAGTCGGCCGCGAGCAGGGCGGGGAAAAGCGCCGTGGGCGTCGTCATGGCGCGTGTCCCGATGCGTGGTGGGCGCTCGCGTGGCTCAAAGCCCTTGGGGCCCCTTGGCCAGCCAGCGGTCGATCAACCGTTTCTCGTAGCGCAGCGGGTCGGTGTTGCGGCCGGCGACCGCCCCGTCCTGCAGGAAGGCCAGGTCGGTCAGCTTGCGCTCGCCTTCGCGGATCACGGCGCCGTGTTCGTCGAACAGGCGGAAACGCAGGCGGATGCGTGGCGGATACAGATCCTCGACGATGCGGACCGGATGGAGCGAACCCAGCGAGGGCAGGTAGGAGCCGGCGCGGTCGACGTCCTCGACGACGATCTCCAGGTGTTGCCCGGGCGCGAGGATGCTGGCGGCGCGCCGCTCGATGTAGCGGGCGAGCGTGTCGAGGTAGTCGTTACCGGACTCCGAGGGTGCGAAGGCGTGCACCTCGCGGGTCTCGGTGAAATTCCCGGGGTGGTCGAAACGCACGGTGACCGGAGCGGGGTCGGCCGCGTGCGCGGCCGTCGCGAGCAGCAGGACCAGGGCGAGCGTTGGGCGCGGGCGAAAACGGGACATGGCGGCTCTCCGGAGGTGCGCGGCCTGTCCGCAGCCGCGCTGCAGCGTCGAGCATACGCCGTGGCGCAGGGGGCCGGGGGAGGCCTTCCGCAGGCGCAAAAAGAAACCCGCCACAGGGGCGGGCTTCTTTGCATCACTTGATCTTGCCTTCCTTGTAGATCACGTGCTTGCGGATCACCGGATCATACTTCTTGAACTCGAACTTCTCCGGCGTGTTCTTCTTGTTCTTCTGCGTGGTGTAGAAGTGGCCGGTGCCGGCCGAGGAGATCAGGCGGATCTTGTCTTGGGTCTTGTTAGCCATGGTTCAATCCTCAGACCTTCTCGCCGCGGGCACGCAGCTCGGCGATCACGGCCTCGATGCCATTCTTGTCGATGGTGCGCAGCGCGGCGTTGGAGACGCGCAGCTTCACCCAGCGGTTTTCGCTGGCGACCCAGAAGCGGCGCTCGTGCAGGTTGGGCAACCAGCGGCGACGGGTCTTGTTGTTGGCATGCGAGACGTTGTTGCCGGTCTGCACGCCCTTTCCGGTGACTTGACATACACGGGCCATGAGAGCCTCCGTAATCGGTTTTGACCGCCCGTTGGCCAGGACGGCATCGGCCCAGCGGCGCCATGGCGCCACGCGATGCTGGAGGGTGTCGCGCTCGACGCGGGGCCGGCGATGATCCGCATCGCGTCGCGGAAAGGCCGGTATGCCGGGTGGCCCCAAGTCGAGCCGCGTATTGTCCCGGAAAAACAGGCGCCTGCGCAAGCCTTGCTCACGGGGCGGGCATGGCGGGGGCGGCGGATGTATGGAACAATCGCCCCCTTTGCTCCGCCGCACTCACGATTCCGAGGGACTCCAAGATGGCAGAAGTCACGCCCGCCAACGACCAGGCCAACGGCCCGGTGATGCCGCAGCTGATGCTGCAGAAGATCTACGTCAAGGACGTTTCCTTCGAGGCGCCCAACGCGCCGCAGATCTTCCAGGAGATCGGCGAGAACGAGCAGGCGCAGCCGCAGGTCCAGCTGAACCTGGGCCAGCGCGCCACCGAACTGGGCAACGACCTGTACGAAGTGGTGCTCAGCCTGACCCTGACCTGCACGCTGGGCGAGCGCACCGCGTACCTGGCCGAGGTGCACCAGGCCGGCGTGTTCGGCATTGCCGGCTTCAACGAGCAGGACCAGGCCGGGATCATCGGCAGCTATTGCCCGAACCTGCTGTTCCCGTATGCGCGCCAGGTGATCTCCTCGCTGGTGCTGGAGGGCGGCTTCCCGCCGTTCCTGCTGCAGCCGATCAACTTCGACGCCCTGTTCGCCGAGCAGCAGCGCCGCATGGCCGGTGGCGGCGAGGCGCCGACGCTCAACAGCTGACGTCGACATTCCATGCGGGACCATCCGATCCTCGCCGTGCTCGGCGCCGGCTCCTGGGGTACCGCGCTGGCGGCGCTCGCCGCGCGCAACGGCGTGGCCACCCGGCTGTGGGGGCGTGACCGCGACGCCCTGGCGGCGATGGCGGGCAGCCGCCGCAACCAGCGCTACCTGCCCGACCTGGAGCTGCCGGCCGGGCTCGCCTACGAGCCCGAGCTGGCCGTCGCCGTGCGTGATGCCGACATCGTGCTGATCGTGGTGCCCAGCCACGCCTTTGCCGCCCTGCTGGACGAGCTGGCGCCGCTGCTCGGCCCGGACACCGCGATCGCCTGGGCGACCAAGGGCTTCGAGCCGGGCACCGGCCGCTTCCTGCACGAACTGGTGGCGGGCAAGCTGCCGGGCCGCCCGGCCGCGGTGGTGACCGGCCCGTCGTTCGCGCGCGAGGTCGCCGCCGGCCAGCCCAGCGCGGTCACCGTGCACTCGGAGGACGAGGCCTTCGCCCAGGCGCTCGCCGCGCTGCTGCACGCGCCGAACTTCCGCGCCTATTCCGGCAACGACGTGCTGGGCGCCGAGCTCGGCGGCGCCATGAAGAACGTGCTGGCGGTAGCCACCGGCGTGGCCGACGGCATGCAGCTGGGCCTCAACGCCCGCGCCGGCCTGATCACCCGCGGCATGAACGAGATGCTGCGCCTGGGCCTGGCGCTGGGCGCCCGGCCGGAGACGCTGATGGGCCTGTCCGGCCTGGGCGACCTGGTGCTGACCTGCACCGGCGATCTCTCGCGCAACCGCCGGCTCGGCCTGGCCCTGGGCCAGGGCATCCCGCTGGACGAGGCGGTGCGGCAGATCGGCCAGGTGGTGGAGAGCGTGGTGACGGCCGACGAAGTGGCCCGGCTCGCCGACCAGCACGGCCTGGAGCTGCCGATCGCCAGCGGCGTGCGCGCCGTGCTGCACGGCGAGGTGACCCCGGTCGAGGGGGTACGCCTGCTGATGGCGCGCGAGCAGAAGCCGGAGTATCCGCAGGGCCTGTTCGGTCACGCCTGAGGTGGTCGCGTTCCCGTAGGAGCGAGCTTGCCGCGGATCCGTTTTGCGGCGGCGCAACATCGGGAGCCAGCTCGCTCCACCTACTCTGCACACCCCGGTTGCGCAGGAACCTGCGTCCTCGACGCGCACGCCACCCATGCCCTTGCTAAGCTCGGCCTTTTGGCCGGCACAGCGGACCGCATGCGCATGCAGCAACCGGACGAAAAGCAGCCCGCCGAAAACACGTCCGCACCGCAGGACGTGGCCGGCAGCGGCCTGCCACCGGCCTGGCGCCGTCTGTTCAAGCCGCCGGCGCCTGCGCCGGTCGAGACCCAGGTGCTCGGCTTCTTCCTGGAGGTGGTGCCGGAGGAGGGGGCCGCCTACGCCCACCTGGACGTGGCGCCGGTGTTGCTGGTCGTCGCCGAGCACGGCCGCTACGCGCGGCCCACCCCGCTGGACAGCCGCCATCTCGCCCATGCCCCACTGGAGCCGCACGAGCAGCACCTGGCCGCCACCGTGCTCGGCCTGCCGCAAAGCGTGCGCAAGGGACGCAGCTACGTGCGCCTGGCCGGCCACCTCGGCGATGCGCTGCTGGCGCAGATGCTGGATACCGCGCCGTGCTTCCTCGGTGGCCTGGCCGGGCTGCGGCTCTCGCGCGGCAAGGCGCATCCGCTCGCCTGGCACTGGCAGCTCGAGCAGGACGGCAGCCAGCGCCTGCTGCCGACGCTGGGCCAGAACCAGCGCCTGCTACGCCTGGACAATCTCTGGTACCTGGACGCCGAGCACGCCTGCATCGGCCTGCTGGAGGCCGAGCCGCGCGAATCGCACTGGCTCGACCTGCCGCCGCTCAAGCACGACGACAGCCGGCCCTTGCTCAAGGCGCTGAAAGGCTCGCCGCTGGGCCAGCGCCTGCCGCCGCCGCAGGTATTCGACGAGCTGCGTCGCGCCGAGCTCGCGCCCAAGCCGGTACTGACCCTGCACGCGCTGACCCGCCATGCCCGCCTGGCCGCCGGCACGCCGCCGTTGGCCTACGCGCGGCTGGCCTTCGACTACGCCGGCGAGCGCCTGCCCGGTCGCGGCGGCGAACCCCTGGTGCGCCGCGTGCGCAACGGCCACCTGGTGGAGATCGCGCGCCGTCGCGCCGAGGAGCTCTCGGCGATGGAACAGCTGGAGCGCGCCGGCCTCACCCCCGGCGTGGATACCGAGGGCCTGCCGTGGGACCTGGCCGACACCCTGCCCGAGGACGCCTGGCTGTTCCCCGGCAAGGGCTACGCCGGCGCGCTGGAGGTGAACACGCCCGCGCGCTGGCTCGCGCTGCGCGGCAAGCTCGAGGCCGAGGGCTTCCAGCTCGACTACGCGCCGAGCTTCCCCTTCGAGGTGCTGGAAGGGCCGGTGCGCTGGTACGGCAACGCCACCGAGGACACCGACGACCACGCCTTCGACCTGGAGATCGGCATCGAGGTGGAAGGCAAGCGGCACAACCTGCTGCCCGCGGTGGCGCAGGCGCTGGCCGAGCACCAGCTCAACCTGAGCCCGGTGCCCAACGAGCCCGAGGACGCGGTGTGGTACGCGCCGGTCGACGAGCGCCGCCGCGTGCCGGTGCGGCTGAAGGAACTGCGCGGCCTGCTCGCGCCGCTGGCCGAGTACCTCGAGCGCCCGAAGAAGAAGCTGCACCTGCCGCGCGTGCAGGCCGGCCGGCTGGAGGAACTGGCCGAGGCGCTGCCCAGCGGCGGCGAACTGCAGGCGCCCGAGGCCTTGCGCGGTTTCACCACGCGCCTGCGCGATGCCGCCGAGCGCGCCAGCGACGCCGTGCCCGAGGGGCTCACCGTCGAGCTGCGCCCGTACCAGCGCGAGGGCCTGCGCTGGCTGAACGCGCTGGCCGAAGCCGGTGTCGGCGGCGTGCTCGCCGATGACATGGGCTTGGGGAAAACCCTGCAGCTGATCACCCACCTGCTCGCGCTGAAGCAGCGCGGCGCGCTGGCCCAGCCGGCGCTGGTGGTGGTGCCGACCAGCCTGATCCCCAACTGGCAGGCCGAGATCGCACGCTTCGCGCCCGCCCTCAAGGTGCTGGCCCTGCACGGCCCGCAGCGCAGCGGCGACTTTTCCCAGCTGGGCACGCAGGACATCGTGCTGACCAGTTACGCGCTGCTGCCGCGCGACGTCGCCGCGTTGCGCAAGCAGCCCTTCGCGCTGATCGTGCTGGACGAGGCGCAGCAGGTGAAGAACCCGCGCACGCAGGCGCGCCGTGCCGTGCTCAGCCTGCGCGCGCCGCGCTGCATCTGCCTCACCGGCACGCCGCTGGAAAACCACCTGGGCGAACTGTGGTCGCAGGTCGACCTGGCCGTGCCCGGCCTGCTCGGCGACGAGGGTGCGTTCCGCCGCCACTACCGCGTGCCGATCGAGCGCCAGCACGACGAAGCCTGCCAGGAACGCCTCAACCGCCGCCTGGCCCCGTTCATCCTGCGCCGGACCAAGGCGCAGGTCGCCGCGGAGCTGCCGCCCAAGACCGAGATCACCCGCCGCGTGGTGCTCGACGGGCGCCAGCGCGAGCTCTACGAGAGCCTGCGCCTGACCCTGGCCGACGAACTGCGCGAGGTGATCGCCCAGCGCGGCATCCAGCACTCGGGCATCGTCGTGCTCGATGCGCTGCTCAAGCTGCGACAGGTCTGCTGCGATCCACGCCTGGTCAAGCTGGAGGCGGCCCGCGGCGTGCGCGAGTCGGCCAAGTTCGAGCTGCTGATGGACATGCTGCCGGCGCTGCTGGCCGAGGGCCGCAAGGTGCTGCTGTTCTCGCAGTTCACCGAGATGCTGCGGCTGATCGCCGACGAGCTGGACCGCCGCCGCCTGCCGTACGTGACCCTGACCGGCGAGACACGCGACCGCGCCCAGCCGGTGCAACGCTTCCAGGACGGCGACGTACCGCTGTTCCTGCTCTCGCTCAAGGCCGGCGGCGTGGGCCTCAACCTCACCGCCGCCGACACCGTGATCCACTACGACCCCTGGTGGAATCCGGCCGCCGAGGCGCAGGCCTCCGACCGCGCCCACCGCATCGGCCAGGACAAGCCGGTGTTCGTGTTCCGCCTGATCACCGCCAACACCGTCGAAGAGCGCATCGAGGAGCTGAAGGCGCGCAAGGCGGAACTGGCCGAGGCCGTGCTCGAGGGCGGCGGCGCGCGCGAGAGGCTCAGCTTCGACCAGGACGACCTGGATGCGCTGCTGGCGCCCGGGTGAGCGGCCGCGGGGCGCGGGTGTCCTTTTCGCCTGCCGCGGGGCGCTGAGGGGTGTTCTCCTTGCCGTGTCATCCGGACCGCCTGCGGCGAGCTTTGCATGCCGCGGGATCGCTCCTAGTCGAGCGTTTGGCTCTTGTTCCCTGCCGTGAGAGGGTGGGGTGAGGGGGCGCGGAGGTGTGCGCTGACGCGCGGTGGCGATTCCGTGTCCGGGTGCCCCTCGGGTTTGCTGTCCGCGCCGCGTGCTCGGTAGGAGCTCGCCCTTACCGATACGCGGCGCGATCGCTTGCGGAAAAAACCGCATAGAACGGCAACAAGCCGGCACCGGCATCGCCGCCGCGCGCCCCGTCCCCCACCCTGGCGTGGAGGAGGCGCCAAGGCAGCGCTGCAGCCGCGGCGAATCACCCGGGGCGCGTTCAGGGCGGCGAACTGCACCGCGCCCGGCGCGCGAAGCCGCGATGCCTCAGCTTCGCGCCGCCACCTCGTCGATGTGCCGCAGCAGGTCCGCCGGATCCTCGTACACGCGGAACGCGCCCGCACGCTCCAGTTCCTCCTGCCCGTAGCCGCCGGACAGCAATCCCACGCCGAGCGCGCGGCAGCGTTGCGCCGCCAGCATGTCCCAGATGCTGTCGCCCAGCACCAGCGCGTGCTGGATGTCCACGCCCAGCCGCGCCGCGGCGGTGACGAACAGGTCCGGGTCGGGCTTGGCATGTCGGACGTCGTCGCGGGTCACCACCGGCACCCGGGCCGGATCGACGCCGAGCGCTTCCAGGTTGTGCGCGGCGGTCTGCATGCGACCACTGGTGGCGATCGCCCAGGGCAGGCCCGCGTCGGTCAGCCAGGCGAGCAGTTCGCGTGCGCCGGGCAGGGGCCGCACGCCGCCAGCCTCGGCGCGCCGTGCGTAGGCTTCGGCGTGCCACCGGCGCAGGCGCGCCACGCGGTCTTCGGTAATCTCGATGCCGGTTTCGCGCAGCAGGATCTGCGTGAACAACCCGCCGCTCATGCCGATCTTGCGATGGATGCGCCACACCGACAGCTCGATGCCCTCGCGGTCGAGCGCCTCCTTCCAGGCCAGTACGTGCTGGTAGACGCTGTCCACCAGCGTGCCGTCGAGATCGAACAGGAAAGCGGTGCGGTCGCGGTTCATCGGGTGTCCGGTGGGGTAGAGGGAGGGCGGAGCAGGCCGAGCGACCGAAGCTGCGCGCGCAGCCGCTCGCGCTGGTCGGGCCCCGGCCAGCCGACCAGCGTCGCCACCACGTCGCCGTGGCGCAGGAAGTAGAACACCGGCGTCTCCAGCGTGCCGACGAACGGCAGCTCGGCGTCGTCGTTGGCGATCGCGAGCCTCTGCTGTGGATGCGTGTGGTTCCAGGCCAGCAGGGCGGCGAAGTCGGTGATGTCGCTCGCCGGGGCGATCCATTGCGCGTGCGCACCGAAGAGCGCGCGCAGGACGGGATCGGCGTCGATGTCGCGCGCCGCCGCCCCGGAAAAATGGCAATGCGGCGAGCCCATCACCACCACCTGCGCCGTGTCGCGCAACATCAACGGCAGACGCCACAGCTCGTGGGAGCCATGGGCGATCCACACGCTGGCCTGGCCCGCGCGCAGGCGGGCGGTGCGCATCACGGGAGGCGGTCGACGATCCAGGTTCGGCCGGCTGGCGAGCAGGGCGCGTGCTGCTTCCGTGCGGTGGGCGGCGAGCAGCGCCTCGTAGAGCGCGTCGGCGTGCGGGCGATCGACGCGACCGCGGCGGTCGAGTTCGGCGAAGGCGTGCTGCATGTCCGCCAGGTAGCCCGGATCGGCCCGGCGCCCATGAGCGAGCCGGCCCGCCGCACGGAACAGCAGCTCCACGTCCGCGTCGTCGAGCCGGGCCAGTCGGGCCCGGGCGGGCGCGAACGCCTCGGCGTAGAGGGCGACGAGGGCGGCATCGTCGGGCTGCAACGTGGCCAGTCGGTCGTAGGCGGCGGCCAGCGTTGCCGGCCGGTCGTCGGGTGGCCGCGGCCGGGTGCGCGCGGGAAGGCCGCTGGCGTAGGCCTGCTCGCCGAACAGGCGCAGCACGTTCCAGGCCTGTGCGCGCGTCAGCTCGTAGGTGAGGTCGTCGGTAGAGAAGCCGCCCAGGCCGTGTTCGTGGAACGTCAGGCTGGCCAGGAACCGCCGCCGACCGTCGGCGGTGAACGCACTCAGGGGCGAGGCCGCCGGCGGCGTCCCGCGCAGGTAGGCGTCCAGGGCGGCCGCGGAAGCGATCGGCGCGGCCGGCCAGCGCAAGGCGGGGGCCACGGTGACGCCTGCGGGCGCGTTCGAGGGCGTCGTTCCTGCCAGGGCGGCGCCGGCCACGATCCAACTGCACAGCCAGGCGAATCGCAAGATGCGTGGCATGGTCGTCCTCCTCGAAGCGGGAGGATAACCATGCCCGGCGCGAAGGTGCGTCTACGCGTGCGGGACGAGCGCCCGGCCCGATTCCATCACCGCCAGCGCGGCGGCGCCGAGCAGGCCCGGCTCCGGGTGCAGCACGGCCACGGTCGGCACGTGGCGCAGGGTCTCGGTGAAGCGGCCCTTGGCCTGGAAGCGCGCGCGGAAACCGCCGCGCTGCAGCCACGGCAGCAGGATCGGCAGCAGTCCGCCGGTGAGGTAGACGCCGTCCCAACCGCCCAGGGTCAGCACCAGGTCGCCGGCGACGCTGCCGAAGATGCCGGCGAGCGTCTCGACCGTGCGCACGCACAGCGGGTCGGTGCCGGCGCCGGCATGCGCGGTGATGTCCTCGGGGGTGTAGTCCTGCGCCGCCTGGCCTTCGATGTCGGCCAGCGCCTGGTAGAGATTGACCAGGCCGTTGCCGCAGATCAGCCGCTCGTTGGACACGCGGCCGAAGCGCTGGTTGAGCCGGTGCAGGATCGCGATGTCCTCCGGACTGTGCGCGGCGAAGCCGGCGTGGCCGCCTTCGCTCTCCAGCACGCTGCAATGGCCGTCGCGACGCAGCAGGCCGCCGACCCCCAGGCCGGTGCCGGGGCCCATCACCACGAAGGTCTGGTGGTCGCAACGGTCCAGCCGCGGCAACGGCAGCTCGCCGACCGCCTTCAGGTGTTCCGGCCGCAGCAGCGGTACCGCCATGCTCTGCGCCGCGAAATCGTTCACCAGCTTCACCGAATCCATGCCCAGCGCGGACTGCAGCGCACGCGCCGCAACCGCCCAGGGGTTGTTGGTGATCTGCACCGTCTCGCCGTCGGCGATGCGTCCCGCGGCGGCGATGATCGCGCGCCTTGCCGTGAGGCCGGTGTCGGCGAAGTACTGGCGGATGGTGTCGGCCAGCGTGGCGAAGTCGCGGACGCGGTAGCGCCGTACGCTGTCGCTCATCAGCGGCTGCTCGCTGGTCACGTCGGCCAGTGCGAAGCGCACGTTGGTGCCGCCGAGATCGGCGAGCAGGGTAGGGGTGCGGATGTCGAAACTCATGGATTCGTTCTGTGGTCTTTACGCGCGGCCCTGTGGCGGGGCCGGCGGCAATCGGGCAAGGTATCGGAAACCGGCCTGCCTGGCTACTTGCGCGGGCCGGCGGGCACCGGTGACACTGGCGCGGTGTGACGCAAGTGGAGTCAGGGATGGTCTGCATGGAAGCAGTAACCCGGCATTACCGCGTGGGCGGGCAAACCATCGCCGCGCTGGATGGGCTGGGTTTCACCGTGCCACGGGGCCAGTTCACGGCCATCGTGGGGCCTTCGGGATCGGGCAAGTCCACCCTTCTGAACATGCTCGGCTGCCTGGATCGGCCGGACAGCGGCCGCTACCTGCTCGAAGGCGTCGACGTCTCCACCTTCGATGACGAGCGCGCCAGCGATTTCCGCAACCTGCGCATCGGCTTCGTATTCCAGTCGTTTCATTTGCTGCCGCGCCTGTCGGTGCTCGAGAACGCGCTGCTGCCGCGCCGTTTCCTGCGCGGGCCGGGCGAGGGTCTGGAACAGCGGGCCCGCGACCTGCTCGCGCGCATGGGGCTGCAGCGGCATCTGGAACACCGACCGGGTCAGCTCTCCGGTGGCCAGATGCAGCGCGTGGCGATCGCCCGTGCGCTGCTGATGAAGCCCGCCCTGCTGCTCGCGGACGAACCGACCGGCAACCTCGATTCGAAGAGCGCCGCGGACGTGCTGGCGCTGCTGGACGAGGTGCATGGCGAGGGCCAGACCGTGGTGATGGTCACTCACGATGCCGATGTGGCGGCGCGTGCGCAGCGCCAGATCGGCATTCGCGACGGGAGGATCGAGTTTGACTCGGCGGCGTGAGCGGGTGGCGGCGTGGCTGGCGATGTCGGCGTGTGCCGTCGCGCAGGGCACCGTGTTCAGCGGCGAGATCCGGATGGCCCATGCGCAGGGCATTTACACGCCGCCCTCGATGAGCTCGCCGGTGGTGTTGCGCTACTACGTGCCGGACGGCGCACACGTGGCGAAGGGGGACGTGCTCCTGCGCATCGATGCCGGCTCGGCCGAGGCCCAGTTGCACAAGCTCAAGGCGCAGCTCGAGCAGACCGCGGCCAAGAACGCCAAGGAGATCGCCGAACTGCAGCTCAAGCAGTCCGACGCCGAGCTCGCGTTGGCCGATGCGCAAGCCGAGCGGGATACCGCGGCGGTGGATGCGGCGATTCCCAGGAACCTGATCTCGGCACTCAATTACGACCGCTTCCAGGGCGAGATGCAGCGTGCCGGGCGCACACTCGCAGCCAAGCGCCAGGCAGCAGTGCAGGCAGTCGAGGCGGTCGCGCGCAGGCGCCACGACAGCGAACTGGAGCTGGAAAAGCAGCGACTGTCGATGGGCTTCTACCAGGACCAGGTCACCCAGGCCGCGGTCCTCGCCGAGCGCGCAGGTACCGTGATCCACGGCTTCGACAACATTCTGGGCAGTGGCGGCCGCTACGAAGAAGGATCGTCCGCCTACCCCGGCAACCAGGTGGGCGAGGTGGTCGGCGAGGGAGACGCCTATGTCGTGAAGGCGTGGGTGCTGGAGCCGGACCGCGAGGGCCTCGCGCCGGGCCAGCCGGTCTTCCTGGCCATCGACGCGCTGCCGGGCGAGGTGGTGCGCGGGCGCATCGAGACCATCGCCGGGGCCCCGGCTGCGCGCAAGGAATGGGGCGAAGGCCGGTACTTCGAGGTGTCCATCGGCTTCGAGGGGGCGGCGCCGACCGGCCTGCGGCCCGGCATGAGCGTGCGGGTGGATACCCGGGAGGAGCCTGCGGCCATGCCGCTGCAAGCGCCCACCAGGCCGCTGCGCATCGCGGGCGAGCTGTTCGCCCGGAGCAGCGTCGCCGTCGCGCCGCCGGCGGTGGATGGGCTGTGGCAGCTCACGGTCACGCAGATGGCCGGTGACGGCGCGCCCGTCGCCAAGGGCGATGTCCTGGTGGTGTTCGACGGTGCGGAGGTGTCGAAGAACCTTACCGCCAAGCGCAGCGAACTGGCCGAGAAGCAACGCAAGCAGGAACAGCTCCGGCTGGACCTGGCCGACCGCGCACGCGAGGCCGAACTTGCCACGGCTCAGGCCAGGGCCGATGCGGAGAAGGCGCGCCGCAAGGCGAGCGTGCCGCCGGGCTATGTCGCTGGCATCGACTACCGCAAGCTGTTGGTCGCCCGCGCCAGGGCCGAGCAGAAACTGCGCCTGACGATCGAGCGCGAACGTATCGCCGCAGCCGAGCGTGCCGCCGAGCAGCAGCTGGCGGATGCCGAGGTGGCGCAGCTGCAGAGCGAGGTGGCCGAGCTGCAGGCTTCGCTCGTCGCGCTCACCATTCGGGCGCCTCGCGCAGGCATCGTATTGCACGAGACCAAATGGAACGGCGACAAGATCGACGCGGGCTCACAGGTCTGGCGCGGCCAGTCGGTCGCGCAGATGCCGGACCTTTCCACGCTGGCGGTGCGCGCGGCGTTGCCGGAGCGGGAGCTCGGGCGGGTGCGGTTGGGCCAGCGGGTGCAGGTGCAGCTCGCCGGTGCAGGGCAGCGAAGCCTGGCCGGCACGGTGGTGGTGATCGGCAACAACGTGCACAGCAAATCCCGGGTCGAAGCGATCCCGGTGATGGACCTGCTGGTGCGATTGGACGACGGCCAGACGGCACGGCTCAGGCCCGGCCAGCCGGTGCAGGTCGAGATTCCGGGCCGCGCGGAGGGGGCACGATGATGCGTCGCGCATGCCTCGGCCTGGCGCTGGCAGCGCTTTGCGCATGCAGCGCCTCGCCCAGGGCCGCCTACACGGTGCTTGAGCAGGCGCACGCGGGGCCGCTGGAATTCGAGGTGCGCGCCGAGGGCGAACTGCGAGCGGTCACCGCTACGCCCATGCTGGTGCCGGGCGAGCAATGGACGCCGCGGCAGATCGTCTGGATGCTGCCGGACGGGACCCGTGTCACCCGCGGTGAACGGGTCGCCCGGTTCTCCGCCACGCAGAGCGAGCAGGACCTGGCCCAGGCCCGCATCGATCTGGAGCGCAACCTGCTTGCCCGCGCGGGCAAGCAGGACGAGCTCGCGACCAAGCAGGGACAGCTCGGCGTGGATATCGTCCAGGTGGACGGCCAGCTGGCCATCGCCCACCGCTATGCCCACGCCACGCTTGCCGCGATCGCGCGCAACGACATCCTCGACGCCGTCCAGGACGAGGCCTACCTGGGCGTGCGCCGGCAGATACTCCAGTGGCGGGAACGGCAGTCGAGCGCCCGTGGCAAGGCCGAACTGGCCGTGCTGGACGCCCAGCACGACACCTACGCCACGGTGGCCCGGCAGAAGCAGGCCGATCTGGATGCGCTGGAACTGCGCGCGCCACACGATGGCGTGCTGGTGCTGGAACGGGACTGGGCCGGCCAGGAGCCGCACGTGGGCAGCAACCTCTGGGCCGGCAACAGCTTCGCCAGCCTGCCCGACCTGAGCGCACTGGAGGTGCAACTGGCCGTGCCGCAGATCGAGGCACAAGGCATCGCCGTTGGGCAGACGGTGCAGTTGCACCCGTGGGGACGGCCGGCGCAGCGGGTGAGCGCCAGACTCGACTGGATCGCGGCCGCCGCGCAGACGCGCGATCGCGAGAGCCCCGTCAAGTACCTGTCGTTGAAGGCTCGGGTACCCGCGGACGCGGTGCGCCGGTTTGGCTGGGTCCCGGGCCAGCGTTTCGTCGGCGACATCGTGCTGCTCGACGCACGGCGCGCGATGAGCGTTCCCAACGTCGCGCTGGTCGGCAACGGCGACGGCGCTACCGTGCGCGTACTGAGCCACGGTGCGGAAGTGGTCCGCAAGCTCCGGCTCGGCGTGCGCGGCGCCACCCGCACCCAGGTGCTCGATGGGTTGCAGGAAGGCGATCGCATCCTGCTTGCCGCAGCGCCCGATGGAGACGGCACATGAAGGCCGGGCCCTGGCGCGAAGCGATCGACGAGCTGTCGCGTCGCAAGCTGCGTACCCTGCTAACGTTGCTGGGCATGATCTTCGGCGTGGGCGCGATCGTCGCCATGCAGGGCGTGGGCGCGGGCAGCCGGCGCGAAGCGCTCCGGCTGGTCGAAAGCCTGGGCCTGCACAACCTCATCGCGGAGGCGCACAGCGCCGAGGGCGACGCGCTCAAGGAGGCCCGTGCACGAAGCCTGGGCCTCACCGTGGCCGATGCCCGCGCCGCGCTCGGGGTCGTGCCTACCGCCGAGCGCTACGCGGCGGAAAAGCGCATCAAGAGTTGGGGCATCTTCAGCGACCTGAGTGCCAGCCAGGCGCAGGTCAGCGGGGTCAGCCCCGGTTACTTCGAGCTTGCCTCCCTGCGCATGGCTCGAGGGCGCGCCCTCACCGCACAGGACGATGCGCGCCTGGCCGCCGTGGCCGTGCTCGGTGCGCAGGCGGCGCACGAGCTTTTCCCCGACGGCAGGCCGCTGGGGCGCCTGGTCAAGGTCAATCAGGTCTGGCTGCGCGTGGTCGGCGTACTGGCCGATCGCGACCTGGACAAGGACAGCTTCGAAGGCGTGGCGCTCGGTGCCGACAACAACCGCGTGTTCGTGCCGCTTTCCAGCGCGCTGGCGCGCTTCCGCTTCCAGCCGATGGAAGACCAGATCGACCGCTTCCTCCTGCGCGTGGCCGATGCGGACCGCCTTGGCGATGCCACGCGCGTGCTGGACCAGGTGCTCGACCAGCGTCATGCGGGTGTGGGCGACTACCAACTGGTGGTGCCGCAGCAACTGTACCGGCAGAACCAGCAGACCCAGCGCATCTTCTCGATAGTGATGGGCTCGATCGCTGGCGTGAGCCTGCTGGTCGGCGGCATCGGCATCATGAACATCATGCTGGCCAACGTGCTGGAGCGCCGCCGGGAGATCGGCCTGTTGCGCGCGATCGGCGCGCGCCGGCACGACATCGTGGTGCGCTTCCTGCGCGAGGCGGTGGTGATCTGCACGGCCGGAGCACTGATCGGCCTGCTGTTCGGTGCGTCCCTTGCCTATGCGATAGCCCTGTTTGCGGGCTGGCAGGTGGCGTGGGAGCCGATCGGCATCCTTGCCTCGGTGGCCGCCTGCCTGGCGATCGGGCTGGTGTTCAGTTTCTACCCCGCGCGGCAGGCGGCGGCGCTCGACCCGATCGCGGCGATCCGGGACGCCTGAGGCGGGCAGCCCTTGGCTGCACCGCTGAAGATGAACGCGAAAGCCCCGCGCGTGCTGGGGCCAAGCGCTGGCGCCCACGCCGAAGCACCAGCCTCCACGCCGGGATGTCTGCCACCGGGAGGGTGCCGAGCGCCGGGCGGCCGGAGGTGCGAGCCGGCACACCCGCCCCTTTGCCAACCCCTCTCTTCCGAGGGGGCTGTACCGGCAGGATGATGGATCGCCGCAGCCCGCCAGTGCTGCGCAGCCCCGAGCGTACAATGGCAGCTTCGGCACCACCGCAGGATTCCCCCATGAGCTTCCCCGCCATCCGCATGCGGCGCATGCGTCGCGACGCCTTCTCCCGCGCGCTGATGCGCGAGCACACGCTGCTGCCGGGTGACCTGATCATGGTGGCGTTCGTGATCGAGGGCGAGGGCCGGCGCGAGCGCGTGCCCTCGATGCCGGGGGTGGACCGGCTCTCGATCGACGGCTTGCTGGAGCTGGCGGGCGAGTGCGTGCGGCTGGGCGTGCCCGCGCTGGCGTTGTTTCCCGCGCCCGATCCGGCGGTCAAGAGCGAGGACGCGGCCGAGGCGTGGAACCCGGACAACCTGATGCATCGCGCCACCCGCGCACTGAAGGCGAAGTACCCGCAGCTGGGCCTTATCGGCGACGTGGCGCTGGACCCCTACACCACGCACGGCCAGGACGGCCTGATCGACGCCGACGGCTACGTGATGAACGAACCCACGGTCCAGGCGCTGGTGAAGATGTCGCTGGCGCAGGCCGAGGCGGGCATGGATTTCGTGGCGCCCTCGGACATGATGGACGGCCGCATCGGCTCCATCCGCGACGCGTTGGAGGCGGCCGGCCACATCCACACCCGTATCCTGGCCTACTCGGCCAAGTACGCCTCGAGCTTCTACGGCCCGTTCCGTGACGCGGTCGGCTCGGCGGCCAACCTGGGCAAGGGCAACAAGCACACCTACCAGATGGACGTGGCCAACTCGGACGAGGCGTTGCGCGAGGTGGAACTGGACCTCGCCGAGGGCGCCGACGCGGTGATGGTCAAGCCCGGCATGCCGTACCTGGACGTGCTGCGCCGCGTGAAGGACGCCTTCGGCGCGCCGACCTTCGTCTACCAGGTCAGCGGCGAGTACGCGATGCTCAAGGCCGCGGCGCAGAACGGCTGGCTGGACGAGAAGGCGGTGGTGCTCGAGTCGCTCACGGCCTTCAAGCGCGCCGGCGCCGACGCGATCCTGACCTACTACGCGCTCGACGCCGCGCGCTGGCTGCGTGGCGAATGACCCGCCGGTAGCCCGCGCCTACGACGGCGAGGCGGCGATGCGGATGCCTCGTGGCGTGGAATAATCGATGCTCCCCACCGGAGCGTCCGCATGGAAAGCCACCATTTCCTCGAAACCGCGCTGGTGTTCCTGCTGGCGACGGTGATCGCGGTACCGCTGACCAAGCGCTTCCGCCTGGGCGCGGTGCTGGGCTACCTGCTGGCCGGCGTGGTGATCGGACCGCAGGAGCTGGGGCTGGTCAGCGATACCGCCGGCGTGGCTACCATCTCCGAGTTCGGCGTGGTGCTGATGCTGTTCGTCATCGGCCTGGAGCTGTCGCCGCAGCGCCTGTGGGTGATGCGCCGCGCGGTGTTCGGCACCGGTCTGCTGCAGGTACTGGTCTGCGGCACGGCGATCGGGGCGCTCGGCTTCGCCCTGTTCGGTCTGGGCGGAGCGGCGGCGGTGATCGTGGGCGGCAGCCTGGCGCTGTCGTCCACTGCCTTCGGGCTGCAGATCCTGGCCGAACGCAAGGAGGCCGGCTGGGCCTACGGGCGGCAGGCGTTCGCGATCCTGCTGTTCCAGGACCTGGCCGCGATCCCGCTGATCGCCGCGGTGCCGCTGCTGGCGAACACCGGCGGGCACGGCGTCGATCTGGCCGGCGTGCTGCGCACGATGGGCGCGATCGTCGCCGTGGTGGTCGGCGGGCGCTACCTGCTGCGGCCGGTGTTCCATTTCGTGGCCAAGGCGGACGCGGTGGAGGTGTCCACCGCCACCGCGCTGCTGGTGGTGATGGGTACGGCGTGGCTGATGGAGCGGGTCGGCGTGTCCTCCACGCTGGGCGCGTTCCTGGCCGGCGTGCTGCTCGCCGATTCGGAATACCGGCACGAGCTCGAGTCGCACCTGGAGCCCTTCAAGGGCCTGCTGCTGGGGCTGTTCTTCGTCAGCGTCGGCATGTCGATGAACCTTTCGCTGCTGCTCAGCGAACCCCTGCGCGTGCTGGCGCTGGTGGCCGGCCTGTTGCTGGTCAAGGGCGTGCTGCTGTGGCCGCTGGGGCGGCTGGCCGGCGGACTGGACCGGGGCGAGGCCTTGCGCCTGGCGGCCCTGCTGGCTTCCGGCGGCGAGTTCGCCTTCGTGGTGCTCAATCTCGCGGCGGGGCAACGGGTGCTCGACGGCATGCTGCACGGCCGGCTGGTGCTGGCGATCACCCTCTCGATGGCGCTGACGCCGCTGCTGGTGGCGCTGACCGGGCGCCTGCTCGGTGCGCGGCCGAAGAAGGCCGTGCGCGAGTACGACACCATCGAGACCGAGACGCCGCGGGTGATCATTGCCGGCTACGGCCGCATGGGCCAGATCGTGGCGCGCGTGCTGCGCGCGCAGGGCATCCGCTTCGTGGCGCTGGACCACTCGGTCGAGCAGATCGACCTGGTGCAGCGCTTCGGCGGCTGGAACGACATCTTCTACGGCGACCCCGCGCGCCCCGAGCTGCTGCGCGCGGCGCAGGCGGACAAGGCGCAGGTGTTCGTGCTGGCCAGCGACGATCCGGAATCGAGCCTGCGCGTGGCGCGACTGGTGCGCCGGCAGTACCCGCACCTGAAGGTCATCGCCCGCGCGCGCAACCGCCAGCACGTGTGGCGCCTGATGGACCTGGGCATCGAGGAACCGGTGCGCGAGACGCTCTGCTCCAGCCTGGAGATGACCCGCATGACGCTGGAGGCGCTGGGCATGGCGCCCGAGGTCGCGGCCGCGCGGGTGGAGCGCTTCCGCCAGCAGGATGCCGAACTGCTCAAGCGCCAGTACCTGGTCTACGACGACGACGCGCGCATCGTGCAGACCACGCGCGAGGCGCTGGTCGACCTGGAGCAGTTGTTCGAGGCGGACGCCCAGCGCGAAGGGCGGGAACAGTCGCCTTCCGCCTAGCGGTGCGCGCGTCCCGCGCCGGCGGGGCATGCGATCTCCGGCAGCACGCGTTTCCGCGGCTCCCGATGCCCGGCGCGTGTGTCACTCCGCCGGCTGTGCCGGCTGGCGCAGCATCTGCCGCACGCTGGGCACGGCGTTGCCGCGAGCGGCCAGCTCGTGGGCGATGTCGACCAGGCCCAGGTGCCGCGCGACGTCGGCCGGCGTGCGGCCGAAGGCGTCGGCCGCCTGACGGTCGGCGCCGCGGGCGAGCAGCACGCGGGCGGCCGGCAGCAGGGCGTGCATCGCGCAGGCGTGCAGCGCGGTGACGCCGCGCTGGTCGGCGTGGTCCAGCCGCGCGCCGGCATCCAGCAGCACCGGCAGCAGCGCGGCCAGGTGGGTGGCGTCGCAGGCGGCGCCGGGCTTGAACTGCGCGCCGAGCAGCAGCAGCAGCGCGGTCTTGCCTTCGGCGTCGGCGCGGTCCACCTCGGCATCGTGCTTGAGCAGGACGTCGAACAGGCGCCGTGCGCGCAGGCTGTCGTTGTGCTCGAAGCCGAACTGTGCGGCGGCGTGCAGCGCGGTACGTCCACGGGCATCGGCCGCGCGGACGTCCGCGCCGGCGGCGAGCAGGCGCTCGGCGAGCTCCGGATAACCCAGGCCCGCGGCGATCATCAGCGCGGTGGTCTCGCCGGGCAGGCGCTGGTCGGCCGCCACGCCGCGGTCGAGCAGCAGGCCCACCAGCGTGTTGCGGCGTGCGGCCACGGCGGCGGCCAGCGGCGTCACGCCCGTCGCCGCCGGCAGCGTGGCGTCGGCGCCGGCGTCCAGCAGTCGCAGTGCGATGTCGAGGTGCCCGGCGCCGCAGGCGTGCAGCAGCGCGGTGGCGCCCTGCGCGTCGCGGGTGTCGACCGGGAAGCCGAGCTCGAGCAGGCGCTCGACCGCGGTGAGCGCGCCGGCGCGGGCCGCCGCGGGCAGGTCCTCGGCGGCGAGCGCGCGCCGCGGTCGAGCCCAGTCGCCCCAGTGCAGCCAGTGCTGGATCGCGTCGTGCTCCAGGGCCAGGCCGAGCGGCGTCTCGCCGTTGGCGTCGGCGGCCTCGGCGTCGGCACCGTGCGCGATCAGGGCGCGCACTAGCGGCAGCGCCGTCTCGCCGTGTTCGATCGCGGCGAACAGCGGCGTGCGGCCGCTGGCATCACGGACGTTGGGATTGCAGCCCCGTGCCAGCAGCGCCTCCAGCAGCGCCGTGCAGCGGTAGGTGGCGGCCAGGTGCAGCGGTGTGCGTTCGCGGGCATCGGGGCCGAATGGATCCGCACCGGCGCCGAGCAGCGCCAGTGGCAGGGGCGAACCCGCCGCGGCCTCGCCCAGTGTCGTCAGCGCCTGCGCGAGCAGGCCGGCGCCGGCCGGCGTGGCACCCGCCTGCAGCAGGCCTTCGACCGCCTCGCTGGCGTCCGGCAGTCGGGCCAGCAACGCGTCGAACAGGCGCCGGCCGGGTCGCGCGTCGACCGCGGGCAGGGTCGCTTCGGCGGACAGGCCGTGCTCGAGCAGCCACCGCCGCGCCGCGCCGAGCCCGGGCTGGGTCAGCTCCAGGTAGCACTGCGCCAGCCGCTCCATCGGCCAGCCGCGCGCGCGCTCGGCGAACGCCGACACCACCGCCCACTGGCCGGCACGCAACGCCTCGAGCAGCGGTTCGGGGCCGTCGGTGCCCTCGGCCGGCGCCTCGCCGCCCAGGCTGGCGGGCAGCGGCGACTGCGGATCGAGCAAGGCGACCAGGTCCCAGCGGCCGGCCGTGGCGGCATGGTCGAGCGGGCTGCGGCCGTCGCTGCCGACCCGCGTCGGTTCGGCGCCGAGCGCGAGCAGGGCGCGCACGGTCTCGGCGTCGGCACGGGGCGACTGGCAGGCGAGGGTGAGCGCGTCGCGGCCGTGGCTGTCGCGCGCCAGCGCGTCCGCGTGCGCCTCGGCCAGCGCCTGCACCAGGCCGCTGGCGCCACTGCGCGCGGCTTCCATCAGGGCGGTGGTGCCGTTGCGGTCGGCCAGATTGGGATCGGCGCCGGCGGCGAGCAGGGTTCGCGCGATCTGCTCGTGGCCTTCGGCGGCGGCGGCCATCAGCGCGCTGCGGTGATGCAGGTCGGTGGCGTTCACCGGCGCGCGGTGCTTGAGCAGCAGCTTGATGCCGCTGGGATCGTCGTCGGCGATGCCGGCGGCGGCGACCAGCGCCGGTTCGCCCTCGGGCGGTGCCGGCTTGGCGCCGTGTTCGAGCAGGAACTTGGCGAGCGGCCAGTTGGCCGCGCGACAGGCGGCGGCCAGCGGGCTGACGCCCGCCTTGTTGAGGGCGTTCACGGGGGCGGCCGCATCGAGCAGCATCGCGGCCACGATCGGTTCGCCGCTGAGCGCGGCGCCGTGCAGGGGCGTGTTGCCCTCGCCGTCCGTTGCCAGCGGGCTGGCGCCGTTGGCCAGCAGGGTCATCACCGCCTCGGCGCGACCGTGCCAGCTGTCACGGGTGGCCGCCAGCAACGCCGTCACGCCGCCGCTGGCGCGGTTGACGTCGGCGCCCTTGGCGATCAGTGCGCGCAGCAGGCGGGTGTCGGGCAGCAGCGCGGCGAGGGTGAGTACCGGACGCTGGTCTCGCTCGCCGGGCGCGGGCGCGGCATTCGGGTCGGCGCCCGCCTCCAGCAGGACCAGCGCGCGCTCGATGTCGCCGGCGCGGGTGGCGGCGAGCAGGGCCGCGCCCTGCGCGGGTGCGCCGGCGGTGCGCTCCTCCTCGCTCAGCGCGACCGGGCGCGGCGCCGGCGGTGCGGGAAAGTCCGCCGGCAGCGGCGCGTCCTCGGCGCGCCGGCGCGGCCGCGAGCGCTCGCACAGCAGCGCGCGCAGGGTGCGATTGGCGATCAGCAGGCAGCCCAGCGGCAGCAGCGCCAGGCCGTAGACCGCCAGCGCCGCCGCGCGCAGTTCCGCCGGCAGCACGCCGTAAAGCCCGCTCAGCGCGATCGCGGCGAAGGCCAGCACCAGCAGCGCCAGGGCGGCCGGCAGGAAGTGGCTGAAGAACCGCTCCTCGCGCGCCAGGTGCCGGCCGAAGGCGAGGCTGCGCGCGGTGGCGGTGAAGATCCACGAGCCGTCGCTCTGCTCCGGGTAGGCGTCATCCCAGACGAACACCAGCCCGAACGCCGGCCACACCCGCCACAGCGCCACCAGCGCGACGACCAGCGCCGCGGCCAGCAGCAGCGCGCCGCTGAGCGAGGGTTGCCGGTGCAACTCGAGCATCGGCCAGGCGATCAGCAGGAACACCAGCGCCACGTAGCCGGTGAACATGACCAGGTGCGCCGCGCCCCGGCGCAGCACGGTACGGCGGAAGCGGGGCTCCGGATCGAAACCGATGGCGTGGCACACCGCGGCCATCGTCAGGGCGTTGGCCAGCAGCAGCGGGATCAGCGCGAGCGGATGCGCCCCCAGGGCGGCGACCGCCACGGCGATCCATCCGGGCAGGAACCATGTCGCTCCCTGCAGGAGCGGCGGCGGGCGGCGGCGCGATCGGGGTTCGTTCATTGCGCGAGTATAGGAAGCGTCGACGCGGCAGACGGTAACGCCGCGTTAACCGCGACGCCACGTTTCACGCGTCGCGATCGTCCGCGGTGCTGCGCTGCAGCTGGTTGGCGACGGCGAGGGTCTCCTTCGGCGGCAGCTGCAGGTGCCAACCCTGGGCGCGAAGGTTCTGCAGCACCACGCGGCTGTCCTCGCGCGGCAGACGGCGCTGCTCGTCCAGCTGCACTTCGAGCACGAAGCGCAGCTCGCCGAGCAGCAGCGCGAGCGACTCGGGCAACACGCCGAATTCGTCGCGCTCGGCAAGCCACACGTAGGTATCGGGTTTGCGCTGGCTGGCGTAGACGAAACAGTGCATGGACGACTCCGATGCAGTGGCGCGATCACGAGGACGCGAAGGGTAGCAGCGGCGCGCGCAAATGCTGCGGTCGCACTTGCAAGCCCCTGGGTGGCTGGGCAGAGTGTCGCCCGGGAACGTCAAACGCGCGTATGAAATAAGCGCCGCGCCGTTGCCATGCCACCCCGAGCCGCGTCTTCAGAATAAGCAGGAGCAAGCGATGCCTATGTCTTTTCGTTCCGTTCCGGGCGCCGCCGCCCGGCCCTTTGCGCTGGCCGCACTGAGCCTCGCCATCGCCGGCGCGCTGGCGTTGCCGCAGGGCGCACATGCCAGCGCCTTCCAGCTGAAGGAAAACAGCGCCAAGGGCATGGGCCGTGCCTACGCCGGTTCGGCGACCGCCGGCGGCGATGCCTCGGTGGTGGCCAACAACCCGGCGGCGATGACCGACCTGGACGGCACCTACCTGCAGGCGGACGTCACCGCGATCAACTTCAGCGCCCGCTTCAGCGGCACGGCACACGACGCGCTGGGCCGGCCGATCAGCGGCGGCAACGGCGGCGATGCCGGCACCACGCTGCCGGTGCCCGCTCTGTTCCTCGCCAGCAAGGTGTCCGACCGCGTGCACCTGGGCCTGGGCTTCTCGGTGCCGTTCGGCTTCCAGACCGAGTACGGCCGCAACTGGATGGGCCGCTACAACGCCATCAAGTCGCACTTCCAGTCGCTGGACACCACCCTGTCCGCTTCGTTCGACGTGACCGACACCTTCAGCCTGGGCGTCAGTGCGATCGCGCAGAAGACCTCCGCCGAGCTCACCTCGGCGATCAACTTCAACGGCGTGGCGCTGGGCCTGATCCAGCAGGGCGCCGCCGGCGGCCTGATCCCGCCGGCCGCCGTGCCGACCTACATGAACCTGGTGGGCGCCGTGGTGCCGCCGGGCTCGGACGGCCTGGCCCGCATCAAGGGCGACGACTGGGGCTACGGCTGGCAGGTCGGCGCCTACTGGAAGCTCACGCCGAACGACAAGCTCGCCTTCAACTACCGCTCGAAGATCGACCACACGCTGGAAGGCACCGGCAACTTCACCGTGCCGGCCAACGTGACCGCGCTGCTGTCCAGTCCGCAGGTGGCGCCGCTGCTCGCGGGGCTGGGTGGCGTGCCGTTCACCCACACCACTGGCCGGGCCGACTTCACCACGCCCGCCACCGCCGGCTTCAGCTACTGGCACCAGGCCGAGAAGTTCGGCCTCGGCATCGACCTGAACTGGACCAAGTGGGACGTGTTCAAGGAGCTGCGCGTGCAGTACGGCAACCCCGCGCAGCCGGACAGCGTGGAAACCTTCAACTGGCGCAATACCTGGTACGCGGCGATCGGCGGCGACTACTACGTCAACGACAAGCTGACCCTGCGCGCCGGCATCTCGGTCGACACCACGCCGACGTACAACGCTACCCGCGACGCCCGCGTGCCCGACTCCACCCGCAAGTTCGCCGCGGTGGGTCTGGGCTACAGGGCCAGCGAGCACTTCGAGATCAACGCCTCGTACGCGCACATCTTCGTCAACCATGCGCACGTCAATACGGTCAGCCCGACCGGCGACGTGCTCACGGGCGACTTCGACGACTACGGCAATCTGCTCAGCCTGTCGGCGCAGTACAAGTTCTGATCGTCCGCAAGCCAGGCCTCCCCGCGCCCGCGGGGAGGCTTTTTTTTGCCCGCGGCATGGCGGGTGCGCACGAGGCGCGTCAGCCGTTGCGCAGCGGCTTGTCGCCCTGGTCGCTGGCGATGTAGTTGCCCTCGCCGGGTGGCTCGTCGAGGGCGGAGGTGCGGTCCTCCTGCAGGCCGACGCCGCTCTGTCCGGCCGGGCGCGCGCGGTAGCCCGGCCGGGTCGTATCCGAGGAGTGCTCGCGGTGGCCGGCGTCCTGCGGCACGTGCCGCGCAGCGGGCCGGTCCTGTTCCTGCGCCTGCAGGGCCGCGCCGCTGGGTTCGCCGCCCGCTCCGCCCGGGCCGCTCTGCGGACCGGCGTCCACCCCGGCCGGATCCGGGGCGCGCTCGTCGTTGGAAGGTGCTCTGGCCATGGCCGGCTCCTGCGGGTTGCCAGCGCGCAGTGTCGCCAGCTCCCCGTCGCCAGCGCGTGGACACGGCGGCGTTCAACCGTGCCGCAGCAGCAGCTCGAGCAGGCGGCGGAAGCGCGGGCCGTACGGCGGGCGCAGCAGGCCGGCGCCGTTCCAGCGCGCCTGGACGAACACCGGCTTGAGGTGCGAGAAGGTGTCGAAGCCCGCCTTGCCGTGGTAGCCGCCCATGCCGGAGGCCCCGACGCCGCCGAACGGCAGCCCGTGCTGGGCGAGGTGATAGAGGGTGTCGTTGAGGGTGACGCCGCCGGCGCGGGTACGGGCGATCACCGCGTCGACGGCGGCCCGGTCGCGCTCGAACAGGTACAGCGCCAGCGGGTGCGGGCGGGCGTTCACGTAGTCGATCGCCTGCGCCAGGCTGTCGTAGGGCACCACCGGCAGCAGCGGGCCGAAGATCTCCTCGCGCATCACCCTCGCATCGTCGGGAACGTCCAGCAGCAGCTGCGGGGGAAACAGCCGTCGCGCGGGGTCGGCCGCGCCTTCGGCCAGCGGCACGATGCGGGCGCCGGCCGCGGCGGCCTCGTCGCGCAGTGCCGCCATGCGCGCGAAGTGCCGGTCGGAGGCCAGGCTGGCGTACTGCCGGTTGTGTGCCAGGTCGGGATACAGCCGTGCCGCAACCGCACGGGCGCGCGCGGCGAAGGCCTCGATCCGTGCCCGTGGCAGCAGCACGTAGTCCGGCGCGACGCAGGTCTGGCCCGCGTTAAGCAGCTTGCCGATCAGGATGCGCTCGACCGCGTGGTCCAGGTCGCCGCCGGGGCCCAGGATGGCCGGCGACTTGCCGCCGAGCTCCAGCGTCACCGGCGTCAGGTTGGCCGCCGCGGCGCGCATCACCTGGTGGCCGACCGCGGTGGAGCCGGTGAACAGCAGATGGTCGAACGGCAGCGCGGTGAACGCCTGCGCCACTGCCGCATCGCCGGTGACCACCACCACCTCGTCGTCGGCGAAGCGGCGTGCCACCTGTTCGGCGAACAGGGCGGCGAAGCGCGGCGTGAACTCGCTCATCTTCACCATGGCGCGGTTGCCGGCGACCAGCGCGTCCACCAGTGGCCCGACGGCCAGGAACAGCGGGTAGTTCCACGGCACCACGATGCCGACCACGCCGCGCGGCTGCGGCACCAGCCGATTGCGCCCGGGCCGGAAGGCCAGGCTGGTCGGTGCGCGGCGCGGCCGCATCCAGCGCCGGCCGTGGCGCAGCGCGTGGTGGACCGCGGAGAGCGAGGGAAACAGCTCCAGGTCGGTCTCCTCGGCAGGGCGCTGACCGAAGTCCGCGTCGATCGCCGCAGCGAACGCGGCGCGCTGTTCGCGCAGCATGCGCGCGAGGCGGCGCAGGCGGTCGGCGCGCACCGGCCAGGCCGGCAGCGGGTCGCGCGCCTGCGCGCTGCGCAGGCGGTGCAGGGTGGTGATCAGCTCCGTGGTGTCGGCCATGACGCGCGCTTGCTGGGGTAGGGCGTCATCCTCGCACGAGCCCTGCGCCGGCGACCGCCGTCCCCCGAAGATTGTCGGCGCCCGGATCCGGCCGTCCGGCCGGCGCCCCGGCGAAGGCAGCCCCGCCCCCTCACCCTCGCCCTCTCCCCCCGGAGGGAAGGGGCGCCTTGCGCTTACTCGCCGATGGTCAGCAGCGAGGCGTTGCCGCCGGCCGCGGTGGTGTTGATGGTGAGCGTGCGCTCGCTGGCGAAGCGCAGCAGGTAGTGCGGGCCGCCGGCCTTGGGACCGGTGCCGGAGAGCGCCTCGCCGCCGAACGGCTGCACGCCGACCACCGCGCCGATCTGGTTGCGGTTGACGTAGCAGTTGCCGACACGCGCGCGGCTCTGGATGAAGTTCACCGTGTCGTCGATGCGGCTGTGGATGCCCAGCGTGAGGCCGTAGCCGGTGGCGTTGATCTGGTCGATCACCTCGCCCAGCTCGCTGGCCTTCCAGCGGATCACGTGCAGTACCGGCCCGAAGATCTCGCGCTTGAGCGTCTGCAGCGAGGGGATCTCGTAGGCGCGCGGGGCGAAGAAGGTGCCGTGCGCGGTCGCCGCCGGGTCAAGCGGCACCTCGGCGATCTTCTTCGCTTCGGTGTCCATGCGCGCCGCATGCTCGACGAGGATCTTCAGCGCGTCCGCGTCGATCACCGGGCCGACGTCGGTGGAGAGCAGGCCCGGGTCGCCCACCTTGAGCTCGGCCATGGCGCCGGCGAGCATGCCGATCACCTTGTCGGCGATGTCCTCCTGCACGAACAGCACGCGCGCCGCCGAGCAGCGCTGGCCGGCGGACTGGAAGGCGGCCGAGATCACGTCCTTGACGATCTGCTCGGGCAGCGCGGAGGAGTCGGCAATCATCGCGTTCTGGCCGCCGGTCTCGGCGATCAGCGCGGCGATCGGCGCGTTGCGCGCGGCCAGCGCGCGGTTGATCGCCCAGGCGGTTTCGGTCGAGCCGGTGAAGGCGACGCCGGCCACGCGCGGGTCCTTCGTCAGCGCCGCGCCGACCGTGGCGCCGTCGCCTGGCAGGTACTGCAGCACGTCGGCCGGGATGCCGGCCTCGTGCAGCAGCTTGACCGCGACGTAGCCGATCAGCGAGGTCTGCTCGGCCGGCTTGGCGATCACCGCGTTGCCGGCGGCGAGCGCCGCGGAGACCTGGCCCAGGAAGATCGCCAGCGGGAAGTTCCACGGGCTGATGCAGACGAACACGCCGCGGCCGTTGAGGAACAGCTGGTTGCTCTCGCCGGTCGGGCCGGGCAGTTGTTCGGGCTGACCGAACAGGCGGCGCGCCATGGTCGCGTAGTAGCGCAGGAAGTCGGCCGCCTCGCGGATCTCGGCGATCGCGTCGGGCAGGCTCTTGCCCGCCTCGCGCACGCACAGGGCGATGAACTCGCCGCGGCGCGCCTCGAGCTGGTCGGCGGCATGCTCCAGGATCGCCGCACGGCTGGCGGCCGGCAGGCGGTCCCAGCCCGGCTGCGCGGCCACCGCGTTGGCCAGCGCCTGGTCGGCCATGGCGGCGTCGCCGGGGACGTAGCTGCCGATCACCTGGCGGCGGTCGGCCGGGTTGGTGACCTCGACGGTCGGACCGCTGCTGCTCGCGCCGGGCACCAGCGGGGTGGCCCGCCACGGGCCGGCGTGGCTGTTGACCGCTTCGGCGAGCGAGCGGAGTTCGTTGTCGTTGGAGAAGTTCACGCCCATGGAATTCTTCCGGAGTTCGCCGTACAGATTGACCGGCAGGGGAATGCGCGGGTGAGGGATGGAAGCGAAGCTGCGCACCGTTTCGCACGGATCGGCGACCAGCTCGCGCACCGGCAGGCTCTCGTCCACCACGCGGTTGACGAAGCTGGTGTTGGCGCCGTTCTCGAGCAGGCGGCGTACCAGGTAGGGCAGCAGGTCCTCGTGCGTGCCGACCGGCGCATAGACGCGGCAGGGCACGCCCAGCTTGTCCTTGCCGATCACCTCGGCGTAGAGGTCGGTGCCCATGCCGTGCAGGCGCTGGAACTCGAACGGCCGGCCCTTGGCCAGGTGATGCACCGCGGCGATGGTGTGCGCGTTGTGCGTGGCGAACTGCGGATAGATCAGCTCCACGCCGGCGTCGAACAGCTTGCGCGCGCAGGCCAGGTAGGAGACGTCGGTGTTCGGCTTGCGCGTGTAGACCGGGTAGCCGGCCAGGCCGTTCTCCTGCGCGCGCTTGATCTCCGCGTCCCAGTAGGCGCCCTTGACCAGGCGCACGTACCAGCGCCGGCCGGTGGCGCGCGCGGTCTCGATCAGCCAGTCGATCACGAAGGGCGTGCGCTTGGAGTAGGCCTGCACCACGATGCCGAGCCCGTTCCAGCCTTCCAGCGAAGGGTGCGCGAACACGTCGCCGACGATGTCGAGCGACAGCTCCAGGCGGTCGGCCTCCTCGGCGTCCACCGACAGCGCGATGCCCTGCGCCATGGCCAGCTGCGAGAGCTCCAGCAGCTTGGCGGTGAGGTCGCGCCGCGCGCGCGCGCGGTTGGCCACCTCGTAGCGCGGGTGCAGCGCGGAGAGCTTGACCGAGATCGACGGGGCGTCGGTGTGGTTGGCGAACGGCCCGCGCGCGCCGATGCGGGCGATCGCGCGGCGGTAGTCCTCCTGGTAGCGCTCGGCCGTCTCGGCGGTCAGCGCGGACTCGCCCAGCATGTCGTAGGAATAGCGGTACATCGCGTATTCCTTCTTCGCGCAGCGGTCCAGCGCCTCGTCGATGGTGCGGCCCATCACGAACTGGTGGCCCATGATGCGCATCGCCTGGCGCACGGCCAGGCGGATCGCCGGTTCGCCGGCGCGCGCGACCAGGCGCTTGAGCGCGCCGGTGAAGTCGTGGCGGGTCTCCTCGGCCAGGCTGACCAGCTTGCCGGTGAGCATCAGCCCCCAGGTGCCGGCGTTGACGAACAGCGACTCGCTCTGGCCCAGGTGCTTCTTCCAGTTCGCGTCGCCGAGCTTGTCGCGGATCAGCTTGTCGGCAGTGGCCTTGTCCGGGATGCGCAGCAGCGCCTCGGCCACGCACATCAGCAGCACCCCCTCCTCGGAAGAGAGGTCGTACTGGCGCATGAAGGACTCGACCGCGCTCTGGTCCTTGGCGCGGGCGCGCACGCGGGTGACCAGGTCGGCGGCCAGGTCGATCACCTGCTCGCGTTCGGTCGGCGGCAGGCTGGCCTGGGTGAGCAGGTCGTTGACCGCCTCGGTCTCGTCGCGCAGCCAGGCGGCAGTGATGCGCGCGCGGGCCGGCTCGGCACCGGCGGGGACTTCGGGGCTGAGGATGGGTTCGATCACGGGATGTTCGTCGGGAACCGCGGATGCGGCGGGGAAGCTCGCGATTGTACGCCCCGCACACAGGCGCATGCATCCGTGCGCGGCCGCATCCGGCGGCGCGAGGCGACCTCGGCTCGCGCCCTGATGTGCGGGGATCGCCGCTCCGGGCGAGGCCGGCTGTTTCACCGGACAGCGTGCTCTGATCCAGGTCAGCCCGGTGCGGCATTCTTGCCTAGGGACGACGCGGCGGCCTATCATTCCGCAGTTCCAGGCACGCCGGATGTCCATGATCGTGCTTCGACCAGCTGCCGACGGCGTGTCGTGCGTGACGATGTGGCTACGGCCCAATCGCATGCTCAGCCGTCGCGGACTGCGTCGCCTGATCATGGTGCTGGCGGCTCTGGCGCTGACGACGGCCGGGCTGGGTGCGTGGCAGGGGAACGTTTTCGCTCCGCTGTTTGCCCTGATCGAGTCCTGCGCGATGGCCCTCGCCCTGCGGCAGGCCTGGCGCGCGGGCGACCGCAGCGAACGCATCACCCTCGACGCGTCGTCGCTGGAGGTGCGCTCGCTGCCCGGGCGGCGGCGCGCATGCTTCCAGTCCTACTGGGTGCGCGTGCGGCTGGAGCCCGGCAACGGGCGTGGCCGCCTGCTGCTGGGGTCGCACGGACGCGAGCTGGAAATCGGTTCGTTCCTCGCCGAGGAGGAACGCGCCGCGTTGTCGAGGAAACTCAAGGTGCTGCTGGCGGACGTGCAAGGCCAGCGGCGCGGGTAGGGTCAACAAAGGTGCAAGACATGACATCTGGCGGCATCAGGATCAAGGCATGGGCGGCAGCGGCCTGTGCGCTGTTCAGCGGCGCGGTGTGGGCCAACCCCCAGCCGGGCCAGCTCAACATGACCCGCGGCGTGACCGAGTGGTCGCCCGAACCCTACTTCCTCAACAACGTCGCGCTCGGCGTGTGCACGGCGATCGGCCTGCTGGTGTTCGGCGCGATGTTCATCGCCATGTTCCGCTTCCGCAAATCGCGCGGCGCGGTGGCGGAGAAGTGGTCGCACAACACCATGCTGGAAGTGGTGTGGACCACCGTGCCGGTGCTGATCCTGATCGTGCTGGCCTGGATGTCCACCGGCGGCCTGACCTCCTTCGCCAACACCACCGATTCGCAGATGACCGTGAAGGTCACCGGCTACCAGTGGAAGTGGCGCTACGACTACGTCGACTACCAGGGCAAGGCGATCGATGGCGTCGGCTTCATGTCCAAGCTCGACGAGCAGAGCAACGACACCCGCCAGCTGCGCTCGGGTCTGGATCCGAACGCGGTCAAGGTGGGCGACGAGAACACCTACCTGCTCAACGTCGACAAGCCGCTGGTCGTGCCGGTCGACACCAAGATCCGCTTCGTGATCACCGCCGGCGACGTGATCCACTCCTGGTGGGTGCCGGCGCTGGGCTGGAAGATGGATGCCATCCCGGGCATCGTCAACGCGGCCTGGACCAACATCAAGGTGCCCGGCACCTATCGCGGCCAGTGCGCCGAGCTGTGCGGCCAGGATCACGGCTTCATGCCGATCGTGGTGAAGGCGGTCTCCAAGGCCGAGTTCGCCCAATGGCTGGCGCAGCAGCAGGCCGCCTCCAAGGCGCCGCCGGCCACGCCCGCGACGCCGGCCTCGCCGACCCCGGCCCCCGCTTCCACGACGGCCGCCCCGGCGACCGCCCAGGTCGCCACGGCCGCCAAGGCGCCGGGCAAGCAGGGCTGAGCTTTACAGCCCATCCGCTTTCAAGCATTCGCATTAGGTAGAGGTGCAAGGCCATGGCCCACGCAGCCACCCACGATCACCACGACGAGCACCACGGCGCGCCGTCGAACTTCTTCACGCGCTGGTTCATGTCCACGAACCACAAGGACATCGGCACGCTGTACCTGATCTTCTCGCTGCTGATGTTCTTCATCGGCGGCAGCTTCGCGATGGTGATCCGCGCGGAGCTGTTCAAGCCCGGCATGCAGCTGGTGCAGCCGTACTTCTTCAACGAGATGACCACCATGCATGCGCTGGTGATGATCTTCGGCGCGATCATGCCGGCCTTCGTCGGCCTGGGTAACTGGATGATCCCGCTGATGATCGGCGCGCCGGACATGGCGCTGCCGCGCATGAACAACCTCTCGTTCTGGATCCTGCCGTTCGCCTTTGCGCTGCTGCTGTCGACGCTGTTCCTGCCCGGCGGCGGCCCCGCCGGCGGCTGGACCATGTACCCGCCGCTCTCCCTGCAGAGCAACACGGTGGCCTACGTGGTGTTCGCGATCCACCTGATGGGCATCAGCTCGATCATGGGCGCGATCAACATCATCGCGACCATCCTCAACATGCGTGCCCCCGGGATGGACCTGCTGAAGATGCCGGTGTTCGTGTGGAGCTGGCTGATCACCGCGTTCCTGCTGATCGCCGTGATGCCGGTGCTGGCCGGTGCGGTGACCATGCTGCTGACCGACAAGTACTTCGGCACCAGCTTCTTCAACGCCGCCGGCGGTGGCGACCCGGTGCTGTACCAGCACGTGTTCTGGTTCTTCGGCCACCCCGAGGTGTACATCATGATCCTGCCGGCGTTCGGGATCATCTCGGAAGTGATCCCGACGTTCTCGCGCAAGCCGATCTTCGGCTACAAGGCGATGGTGTTCGCGATCGCCTCGATCGCCTTCCTGTCGTTCATCGTGTGGGCGCACCACATGTTCGCGGTGGGCCTGCCGCTGGGCGCGGAGATCTTCTTCATGTACGCCACCATGCTGATCGCGGTGCCGACCGGCGTGAAGGTGTTCAACTGGGTCTCCACCATGTGGGGCGGCTCGATGACCTTCGAGACGCCGATGCTGTTCGCGATCGGCTTCGTCATCCTGTTCACCATCGGCGGCTTCTCCGGCCTGATGCTGGCGCTGGTGCCGGCCGACTTCCAGTACCACGATACCTACTTCGTGGTGGCGCATTTCCACTACGTGCTGGTGACCGGCGCGGCGTTCTCGATCATGGCCGCGACCTACTACTGGCTGCCGAAGTGGACCGGCCGCATGTACAGCGAGTTCTGGGGCAAGATGCACTTCTGGAACTCGGTGGTGTGGGTCAACGTGCTGTTCTTCCCGCAGCATTTCCTCGGCCTGGCCGGCATGCCGCGCCGCATCCCCGACTACAACGTGGCGTTCGCCAACTTCAACATGATCAGCTCGATCGGCGGCTTCCTGTTCGGCGCCTCGCAGCTGATCTTCCTCGGCGTGATCATCCACTGCGTGTTCTTCTCCAAGAAGAAGGCGACCGACCGCGTGTGGGAAGGTGCCAAGGGCCTGGAGTGGACGGTGCCCTCGCCGGCCCCGCACCACACCTTCGCCCTGCCGCCGGTGATCCACGACGACGAGCTGGCGCACGGCCACGTCGAGGACTGATGGCACCGGGTGACGCCACGGCAACGGCGCGTCGCCCGATCGCGAGACGATGGGCAGGCCAGTGACCAACCAGCAACCGAACCGGCGTGGCGTGCGGCGCACGCTCTGGATCACCGGAACGATCGCGGTGGCGCTGTTCCTGCTCTCGATCCTGAGCATGCTCAGGATCGGCTAGCAGCAAGGTATTCCCCGGTACGCGTGTCGTGCCGGCAAGCAGTTCCCCGTGCGGCACGGCGGGGATGGAAGCAAACGAAGAGAAATCCACGGGGATCACTCATGGGTCAGCAGCAAGGCGCTTATTTCGTACCGGCCAAGAGCCAATGGCCGATCGTGGCCGCAGTGGTCATGTTCGTCACCGTGTTCGGTGCCGCGCACTGGCTCAACGCCGCGCCGGGCGAGGCCGGCTTCGGCAAGACGGTCATCAGCATCGGCTTCCTCGGCGTGCTGGCGATGTTCTTCGGCTGGTTCCGCTCGGTGATCCGCGAGTCGCTGGCCGGCAAGTACGACGCCCAGGTGGACCGGTCGTTCCGCATGGGCATGATGTGGTTCATCTTCTCCGAGGTGATGTTCTTCGGCGCCTTCTTCGGCGCGCTGTTCTACGCCCGCCTGTTCGCCGTGCCGTGGCTGGGTGGCGAGGGCCACGGCGTGCTGACCCACCAGTTCCTGTGGAGCGATTACGCCGCAGCCTGGGGCGCAGGCGGCGGCAATGGTCCCGCGCACATCGGCGGCGACTTCGAGACGGTGGCGCCGTGGGGCCTGCCGCTGCTGAACACGCTGATCCTGCTCACCTCGAGCGTCACCGTGACCATCGCGCATCACGCGCTGAAGGCCGGCCACCGCGGCAAGGTGCTGCTGTTCCTGGGCCTGACCGTGCTGCTGGGCGCCACCTTCGTGTTCGCCCAGGCGCACGAGTACATCGAGGCCTACCGGGAGCTCAACCTCACGCTGCAGACCGGCGTCTACGGATCGACCTTCTTCATGCTCACCGGCTTCCACGGCATGCACGTGACGCTGGGCACGATCATGCTGGCGATCATCTGGCTGCGCGTGCTCAAGGGCCACTTCAACGCCGAGCATCACTTCGGCTTCGAGGCGGTGGCCTGGTACTGGCACTTTGTCGACGTGGTGTGGCTGGGCCTGTTCATGTTCGTCTACATCCTCTGAGCGGCCCGCCGACGCACAGCAGAAAGCCCGCCGATGGCGGGCTTTTTCGTTGCGGCTCGTCTCTTGTAAGCTCGCGATGCCCTGGCTCCTGGCAAGCACCGCTGAAAAAAGCATCGCGGGCAAGCCTGCTCCTACCGGGCGTGGTGCGTGGGCCAATTGTCGCGCAGGCGAATTCCGGCAACCGCCGCCGCTACAATTAACGGCCGACGCCGTGGGGCTGCAGCCAGCCCATCCAGATGCCCAGCATGATCATGGCGATCAGCACGATCGACAGGCCGATGCGCCGGGTCAGCGCCCAGGCGGTGCGCTTGCTGCCGTCCTTGTCGGTCATCATGTAGTAGAGCGCCTGGCCGAGGTTGAACACCACGATCAGGAACATGATCACCAGCGCGATTTTGTAGATGGTTTCCACGTGAGCGGTCCGAACGACTTTCGAGCCGGCAGTATAGCCACCGCCGACGGGGCCTCCGCGTGACACGTTGGCGCAGGCCGGCCTGGTGGAGCGTGCTGCTGACCGTGGGCGCCGCGGCGCTGTTCGTGCGCCTGGGCGTGTGGCAGCTCCATCGCGCGGACTACAAGGAAGCGCTGCTGCGGCGCTACGCCGCCGCCGCGGAAGCGCCACCGGTTCCCTTGCGCCAGGTGGCCGCGACACCGCCGCAGGACGCCTTTCCCCGCGTGGCGGTCGAGGGACGCTACCTGGCCGACCGCGTCTACCTCCTCGACAACCCGCGACACGATGCGCGCGGCGGCGTGGAGGCCTACGTGCCGCTGGCGCTGCCCGGTGACGCCCGCCTGCTGCTGGTGGATCTGGGCTTCCTTCCCGGCAGCGGCGACGAGCGGACGCCGCAGTTGCCGCCGCTGCCGCAAGGCGAGCTGCGCCTGCACGGGTTGTACCTGCCGCCGCCCGGCACCGGGCTGGAGCTCGGCGGCGACGCGCTGGCAAGCCAGACCCGCTGGCCCAAGACCAGCATCTACCTGGACCTGGCCCAGGTGGCGAAGGACCTCGGCCGGCCGCTGTATCCGCGCGTGCTCGCACTGGACGCCGACCCGGCGGCGGTGTACCAGCGCGCGCACATGTTCGATTTCTCCGCGATGCCACCGGCACGGCATCGCGCCTACGCCTTCCAATGGTTCGGCTTCGCGGTGGCGGTGCTGGCGATCTTCGCCGTGCTGCATCGCCGCCGTGGCCCCCGACGTACGGACGACCGATGAACACTCCCGCGCCCTCCCTCAAGGCCAGCCGGCTCAAGCTGCTGGCGATCATGGCGGTGTTCGCCGCCCCGATCATCGCCGCGGCGATCCTCACCTTCAGCGGCTGGCAGCCCAGCGGCAAGGGCTACGGTCGGCCGGTGCAGCCGCAGCGCAATTTCGTGGACGAGCACGTCCGCGTGCGGCTCGCCGACGGCAGCGACTACGCCTGGCGCGACCCGGCCGAACCGCGCATGACGCTGGTCGCGCTGGCCGGGCCCGGCTGCGCGGCACGCTGCTTCGATGCGCTCAGCGGGATGGCCAAGGCGTGGGTGACGCTGAACCGCAACCAGAAGCGGTTGCGGCTGCTGTACCTGGGTACGGCGCCTGCGGACCGGGCGCAGGTGGCCGCGATGAAGGCCTACTGGATCCTCGGCGAGGATCCGGACGGCCGCCTGGCCGCCTTCCGCCCGGCCGCGGCCGACAGCGTGAGCGCCCTGCTGGTGGAGTCCAACGGCACGGCGCTGGCCTACTACCCGGCGGGCTTCGACGGCACCGGCCTGCTGCGCGACCTGCACAAGGTGATCAAATGAACGGTGACGCAGGCAGCCGCATGCCGGTTGCAGAGACGGTGGCGGACACGGGGCCGGGGCGCGGGCTGCGCCGTGCGATGCGCTGGCTCGCCGTGTGCGCGGCGGTGTTCGCGTTCGGCGTGGTGATGTTCGGCGCCTTCGTGCGCCTCTCCAATGCCGGCCTGTCCTGCCCGGACTGGCCCACTTGCTACGGCCAGGTGACCTGGCCGCAGCATGCGCAGGCGGTGGCGCGCGCCGATGCCGCCTTTCCCGACCGTCCCTACGAGGCGGACAAGGCCTGGCGCGAGCAGGTGCACCGCTTCCTGGCGGGCACGCTCGGCGTGCTGGTGCTGGCGCTCGCGTTGCTGGCCGCCTGGCGGCCGCGCTGGGCGCGGACGGCGGTGATCGCCGGCGCGCTGCTGGCGGCCGGCGGCGTCACCTTGTACGTGCGCGGGGAGCACGTCTGGTCCTCGCTGCTGGCGGTGGCGGCGATCGCGCTGCCGCTGGCCGCGGCGGTGCGGCTGCGCCGGCCGGGCGCGTGGCGGCTGGCCGTGCTGGCGCTGGCGGTGATCATCTTCCAGGCGATGCTCGGCATGTGGACGGTGACCCTGCTGCTCAAGCCGATCGTGGTGATGGGCCATCTGCTCGGCGGCATCACCACCTTCGCGCTGCTCGCCTACGCCGCGCTGCGCTTCGCCGGCGTCGGCGCAGCGGACGAGCGGTACGCCCCGCTGCGCCGCTGGATCGCGCTCGGCATCGTGCTGCTGGCCTGCCAGATCGCGCTGGGCGGCTGGACCTCGTCCAACTATGCCGCGCTCGCCTGCGGCACCGGTCCGGATGCCTTCCCCAAGTGCCTGGGCCAATGGGCGCCGCCGACCGACTTCAGGGAGGGCTTCGTACTATGGCGCGGCATCGGCGTGAACTACGAAGGTGGCGTGCTCGACATGGCCGCGCGCAGCGCCATCCAGATCGCGCACCGCATCGGCGCGCTGGTGGTTTTCGTGTACCTGCTGTGGCTGGGCCACCGCGTCGCCCGCGCCGGCCTGCGTGCCGCGGGGGGCGCGATCGGCGTGGTGCTGGTGGTGCAGGTGCTACTGGGCATCAGCAACGTGCATTTCGGGCTACCCTTGCCGGTAGCGACCCTGCACAACGGCGTAGCGGCCCTGCTGCTGTTCACCCTGCTGGCGACCCTGGCGCGCGCGCAGCAACGGTTGGATGATGCGGGGCCTTCCGTGCCCGTCTCGCCCACCGGGCCGCGTCAACCGCGCTGAAGCCCGTGGAGGAACGGAATGGTGGCAAACCGTCAAGGCCGGATACTGGGAAGCGCCCTCGCGGCGTTGGGTGCGCTGTGCCTGTGCGGCGTCGCCGTCGCGCAGGAAAAGGCGCAGAAGGGCGTCAGCGCAGGCGCCCTGGAGCGACGCAGCCAGCACACCGGCAGCCAGGATCCGCTGTCGATCGAACGCCGGCTCCGGGAGCGCGATGCCGCGCGGCCGCGGATGTCGGACCAGCAGCTGACCGACTTGTTCCTGGCGCTCGACCGCAACAGGGACCTGCGTCTGGCGCGGTCCGAAGTGGCCAGCCTGCCGGTGCTGCGTGCACGCTTCGATACGTTCGACCTGAACGGCAATCATCGCCTCGATTACTCGGAATTCGCCGACTACGCCGATACGGCCGCGAACGAACTCGCCCAGCACGGGCCCTGAGCCCGTGCCCCGACCTGTGAAGCCTCCCGTGGCCCTGCATTTCTCCCAGTACTTCCAGTTGACCAAGCCGCGCGTCGTGGCGCTGCTGGTGTTCTGCGCGGTGATCGGCATGTTTTTGGCGGTGCCGGGCATCCCGCCGTGGCGCGCGCTGGTGTTCGGCACGCTGGGGATCTGGATGGCTTCCGGGTCGGCCGCCGCGTTCAACCACCTGATCGACGAGCGGATCGACAAGCTGATGGCGCGCACCCAGCGCCGCCCGCTCGCCACCGGCCAGCTCACCGCGCGGCAGGTGCTGGTGTTCGCGGTGGCACTGGGCATCGCCTCGATGCTGGTGCTGGCGCTGCTGGTCAACCCGCTGACCGCGTGGCTCACCTTCGGCGGGCTGATCGGCTACGCGCTGGTCTACACGGCGTACCTCAAGCGCGCCACGCCGCAGAACATCGTGATCGGCGGCTTGGCCGGCGCGATCCCGCCGGTACTGGGCTGGACCGCGGTGACCGGGCAGCTGCACGCCTTCGCGCTGCAGCTGTGCCTGATCATCTTCGTGTGGACGCCGCCGCATTTCTGGGCGCTGGCGATCTTCCGCCGTGACGACTACGCACGCGCACGGATCCCGATGCTGCCGGTGACCCACGGCGTCGCCTACACGCGCTGGCACGTGCTGTTCTATACCGTGCTGCTGGTGCTGGTGACCCTGCTGCCGGCGCTGACCGGCTTCAGCGGCGCCGTGTACCTGGGCGGCGCGCTGGTGCTGGGTGGCGGGTTCCTGTACTACGCGATCCGCCTGCTCGACCCACCGGACGAGTTCTTCGCCATGCGCGTGTTCAAGTATTCGGTGGTCTATCTGATGGCGCTGTTCGCCTTCCTGCTGGCCGACCACTGGCTGATGGCGCCGCTGCAGGGCAGCCGTCTCGTGCTGCAGCACGCGGCCTGAGCCTGCCGCAGGCTTGACAGCCTCCCGCTTCGTCACGACAATGCGCGCGCCGGACGGCGCGCAGCGCCGCGGCATTCCCCAAGACCTTCCAAGGCATATGGACGTCTACCCTAGTCGCAACGTCGACATCCGCGAGCATCGGGTGCCGGCGTCGCATTACAAGCTGATCGTCTGCGGCGACCGCCTGCGGTCGGCCGGCGCCTTCCTCGACTAGGGAAGCCCGGCCCACTCCGAGCGGTGTCGCGGACACCGTTACGAGGAGATGGGCCATGAACCTCCTTCGCGATTTTTCCCTGCTGAGCCTGTGGCGCAGCCTGTTCCCGCATCGTCGGACGGCGCGGGCGGTCTACACCGTCACCGTGCCCGCGCCGCTGGCCGCGGCCGAGGTGATCGAGCTGCGCCGTCCCGTCGTGGTGGCGCAGTCGGCACCGCTCCCCCGCGTGGTCAACGGATGAGCCCGCGTCCGCTCCGCAAGGGCTGGCCTCCGCCAGTCCCCGCGATCGACCGGCCAAGACGGCCGGACCGGTAGCCGGCGCGCGCCTGATTCCTGGCCCGCCGGTGCAGCGAAGCGACAGACGGAAACGGACAGATGATCAGGCAGACCCTTCAGACCGCCGCGGCGCGGGCGACCGGCAGGAGCGTGACCCACTCGCGCGTGGCGGCCGCCGACCACGCCCTGGCCCGCAACGACGAACTGCTGGCCACGCTGGACACCACCCTGGCCGGCCTGGACGCCACGCAGATCGCCGCGCGGCTGCACCGCGACGGCGCCAACGAGGTCTCCCACGAGAAGCCGCCGCACTGGTCGCGGCAGCTGCTGCGCGCCTGCAAGAACCCGTTCATCACCGTGCTGGTGCTGCTGGCGATCGTGCAGCTGGCGACCGACCGCGCGGACCTCACCGGGCCGCTGATCATCGCGGTGATGGTCGGCATCAGCGTGCTGCTCAGCTTCACCCAGGAGTTCCGTTCCTCGCGCGCCGCCGAGCAGCTCAAGGCGATGGTACGCAACACCGCAACCGTCACCCGGCGCGCCGCCGACGGCCACAGCGAGCGCATCGAGGTGCCGGTCGGCGAGCTTGTCGCCGGCGACATCGTGCACCTGGGTGCCGGCGACATGGTGCCGGCCGACCTGCGCCTGCTCTCGGCCAAGGACCTGTTCATCAGCCAGGCCATCCTCACCGGCGAATCGCTGCCGGTGGAGAAGGCCGCGCCCAGCGCGCGCGACCTGCTCGCCGCCGACAGCAGCCATCCGCTGGAGCTGTCCAGCGTCTGCTACATGGGCACCAACGTGGTCAGCGGCACCGCCACCGCGGTGGTGGTGGCGACCGGTCCGCGCAGCTACCTCGGCTCGCTGGCGCACACGCTGTCGGGCCCGCGCGTGCAGACCAGCTTCGACCGCGGCGTGCGTTCGGTCAGCTGGCTGCTGATCCGCTTCATGGCGGTGATGGTGCCGGTGGTGTTCCTGATCAACGGCTTGGACAAGCACGACTGGCTGCAGGCCTTCCTGTTCGCGCTGTCGGTGGCGGTTGGCCTGACCCCGGAGATGTTGCCGCTGATCGTCACTGCCAACCTGGGCAAGGGCGCGCTTGCCATGTCGCGCCGCAAGGTGGTGGTCAAGCGCCTGAACGCGATCCAGAACTTCGGCGCCATGGACGTGCTGTGCACCGACAAGACCGGCACGCTCACGCTGGACCGCATCGTGCTGGAGCGCCACCTGGACCTGGAGGGCGAGCCGTCCGACGAGGCGCTCGAGTACGGCTACCTCAACAGCCGCTTCCAGACCGGCCTGAAGAACCTGATGGACAAGGCGGTGCTCGCCCACCGCGACCTCGAACCGACCGCCGCCCGCTTCCGCCTGGTCGACGAGATCCCGTTCGACTTTCAGCGCCGGCGCATGTCGGTGGTGCTGGCCGGCGGCGACGGACAGCACCTGCTGGTGTGCAAGGGCGCGGTGGAGGAGATGCTGGCCATCTGCAGCGCGGCCCGTCTGGGAGGCCAGGAAGTGCCGCTGGACGACGCGCGCCGCGCCGGGATCCGCGCGATGACCCACCGCCTGAACGAGGACGGCCTGCGCGTCCTGGTGGTCGCGGTCAAGCGTGCGAGCCCGAGCGGCCGCGCCTACGGCCTGGCCGACGAGGCAGGCCTGACCGCGATCGGCTGCCTCGCCTTCCTCGACCCGCCCAAGGACTCGGCCTCCACCGCGATCGCGGCGTTGCACGAGCACGGCGTGGCGGTGAAGGTGATCACCGGCGACAACGAGGCGGTGACCCGCAAGATCTGCCGCGAGGTGGGGCTGGAAGTCAGCCATTCGGCCCAGGGGCGCGACATCGAGGCGCTGGACGACGCGGCGCTGGATGCGCTGGTCGCGCGCACCACCGTGTTCGCCAAGATGTCGCCGTTGCAGAAGGCGCGCGTGGTGAAGTCGCTGCAGCGCCAGGGGCACACCGTCGGCTTCCTCGGCGACGGCATCAACGACGCGCCGGCGCTGCGCGAGGCGGACGTCGGCATCTCGGTGGACACCGCCACCGACATCGCCAAGGAGTCGGCCGACATCATCCTGCTGGAAAAGAACCTGATGGTGCTGGAGGAGGGCGTGGTCGAGGGCCGCATCACCTTCGGCAACGTCATGAAGTACATCAAGATGACCGCCAGCTCGAACTTCGGCAACGTGTTCAGCGTGCTGGTGGCCAGCGCGTTCCTGCCGTTCCTGCCGATGCTGCCGTTGCAGCTGCTGGTCCAGAACCTGCTCTACGACATCTCGCAGCTGGCGATCCCGTTCGACCGCATGGACGAGGAATACCTGCGCCGTCCGCGGCAGTGGGACGCCAGCGACATCGGTCGCTTCATGGCCTGGGTGGGGCCGGTCAGCTCGATCTTCGACCTGACCACCTTCTGGTTGCTGTGGCACCTGTTCGGGGCGAACACGCCGGCGCACCAGGCGCTGTTCCAGTCGGGCTGGTTCGTCGAGGGGCTGCTGTCGCAGACGCTGATCGTGCACATGATCCGCACGCGGCGCATCCCGTTCCTGCAGAGCATCGCAGCCGCGCCGGTGCTGGCGCTGACCGTGGCCATCGGCGCCATCGGGCTGGTCATCCCGTTCAGCCCGCTCGGCGGCAAGCTCGGCATGGGTACGTTGCCGGTGGCCTACTTCGGCTGGCTCGCCTTGACGCTGCTCTGCTACGCCGGCCTCACCCAGCTGGTGAAGCATCTGTACATCCGCCGCTACGGGCGCTGGCTCTGACCGCCCGGCGCCTGCCGCAGGAGCGAGCTTGCTCGCGATGCCTTTGGCTTGGGTACCGCATCGAGCAGAGCATCGCGGGCACGCCCGCTCCTATCTGTCGCGGACGGCGGTCGCGGTGGCCTGCTCAATCCGCGCTCGCTTCCCCGTCGCCGCGGGCGGCGGCGCGAGTGGCGTAGCGCCGCGCCAGTACCGCGCAGACCATCAGTTGCAGCTGGTGGAAGATCATCAGCGGCAGCAGCAGCGCGCCCAGCCCGCCGGCCTGGCCGGTGAACAGGATCTTCGCCATCGGCACGCCGCTGGCGAGGCTCTTCTTCGAACCGCAAAAGAGCAACGTGATGCGATCGGCGCGGGTGAAGCCGAGCAGCCGCCCGGCCATGCCGGTGGACAGCAGCGCCAGGCCGAGCAGCAACGCGCCGAGCCCCAGCGTGGCGGCAAGCGCGAGCGGTGCGGTGTCGCGCCACAGGCCCGCGACGACGGCCTCGCCGAACGCCGCGTACACCACCAGCAGGACCGTGCCCCGATCGGTCAGGCCCAGGAGCGGCCGGTGGCGCTCGACCCAGTCGCCGAGCCACGGCCGCAGCAGGTGCCCGGCCGCGAAGGGCAGCAGCAGCAGCTCGACGATCTTCCAGACGCCGGCCAGGCCGGGCGACGCACCGCCATGCGCGGCGAGCAGCAGTCCCGCCAGCAGCGGCGTCAGCACGATGCCGAGCAGGCTGGAGAGCGAGGCGCTGACCACCGCCGCCGGCACGTTGCCCCCGGCGATCGAAGTGAACGCGATCGAGGACTGCACCGTGGACGGCAGCGTGCAGACGAACAGCACGCCGAGCGCCAGCTGCGGCGTCAGCAGCGCGCGCGACAGCGGCGCGAGCAGCCAGCCGAGCAGCGGGAACAGCACGAACGTGCTGGCGAACACGGCCAGGTGCAGCCGCCAGTGCGCCAGGGCACGCAGGATCGCCGCGCGCGGGAGCTTGGCACCGTGCAGGAAGAACAGCAGCATGATCGCCGCGTCGGTGGCGCGGTCCAGCCACCGCGCCGCGTCGCCACGGCAAGGCAGCACGCTGGCCAGCGCGACCGTGCCGAGCAGGGCGAGCGTGAAGCCGTCGGGAAGCAGCCGGCGCAGCGGGGCAGGGAGCATGAACGATCGTGAGGGACGCGAGCGCGCGGGTCGCCGATTCTAGCGGCTGCCGGTCAGCCGTTGCCTGCGCTGCGGCGTGCGCGTCGCCGGCGCCACCACCACAGTGCCGCCACCACCAGCACGCCCAGTCCGGCCAGGATCCACATCCCGTGCTGTCCGCGCCCGATCCACATGGCCAGCCACTCGCGCTTGTCGGCGCCGGCATAGCCGAGGTAGACCCACAGCGGCACGCTGATCAGTGCGGCCAGGCCGTCGAGCAGGAAGAAGCGCAGGAACGAGACGCGATGGGTCGCGCCCGCGGTGACGTAGACCGCCGTGCGCATGCCCGGCAGGAAGCGCGCCAGGAACAGCAGGCGGTTGCCGTAGCGGGCGAACTTCTCCTGCACCTGGGCGTAGCGCGCCGGCGTGAGCAGCCGCGCGACCAGCGGCCATTGCATGATGCGTGCGCCGTGGCGGTGGCCGAGCAGAAACATCGCCGCGTCACCGGCCAGCACGCCGACCAGCGCCACCACCACCATCGCGTGCACGTTGGCGAACCCCAGGCCCGCGATCACGCCGCCGGCGACCAGCGTGATGTCCTCCGGCAGCGGCGCACCCGCACCGCACAGCAGCAGTGCGCCGAACACCGCCAGGTAGCCGCTCTCGGCGAACAGCAGGATCAGGCGCTCAAGCAACTGCATCGGCGGTCCAGGCGGGCGCGCGCGCCGGGCGGTGGAGGCGCGTGCGCGCCGGGAATCGCGCCATCGTGCTCAGCCCTGCGCCGGGGTCGGGCGGCGCGCCGCCAGCAGTTCGCGCAGTTCCGCCTTCTCGGCGTCGCTGAGCGCGCCCTCGCGGTGCTTGGCGGTGAGCGCCTCGCGGCGCAGCGCGACGGCCTGGTCTTCCATCCGCGCCAGTGCGTCGAGGAACTCCGCCCGCTGCGCCTCCGGCTCGCCGACCACCATCGCCGCCATCAGCTTCTGCAGCGCGGGGTACTCGGGCCGCTCGGCGAAATGCTCGACCAGCATGGCCGGGTTGATGCCCGGCCGCGCGCGGCACAGGTCCAGCAGCTCGGCGAGCAGGCCCACGCCCGGCTTGTCCAGGCGCAGGAAGCGGTAGGGCGGCTCGACCAGGTCGGCCAGGCCGGGCTGCGCCAGCAGCAGGGCGATCGCGCTGCGCACCAGTGAACGCTGCACCGCGACCGGCCGTTGCACCGCGCGGCGCGCGGCCGGCTCGGCCGGCACCTGGGCGCGCGCGCCGGTGCGCTTCTCCAGCTCGTCCGCCATCAGGTCGCGGAAGGCGCCGTCGGGAAGCCGGGCGATCAGCGGGCGCGCGCGCTCGGCCAGCCGAGCGCGGCCGTCCAGGCTGGCGGTGTCCACGTCGTGCGCGAGCTCGCCGAAGAAGTATTCGGACAGCGGCGTGGCCGCCTTCAGGCGCCGCTCGAAGCCCTCCTTGCCCTCCTTGCGCACCAGCGTGTCCGGATCCTCGCCCTCGGGCAGGAACAGGAAGTAGGCCTGGCGCCCGTCGCGCAGGCGCGGCAGCGCGGCCTCCAGCGCCTTCCAGGCGGCGGCGCGGCCGGCACGGTCGCCGTCGAAGCAGAACACCACGTCGGGCGCGGCACGGAACAGCACCTCGGTGTGCTCGGGCGTGGTCGCCGTGCCCAGCGTGGCCACCGCGATCGGCAGGCCGGCCTGGTGCAGGGCGATCACATCCATGTAGCCCTCGACCACCACGACGCGCTGCAGGCTCGCGTTGGCCTGCTTCACCTGCCACAGCGCGAACAGCTCGCGGCCCTTGTGGAACAGCGGGGTCTCGGGCGAGTTGAGGTACTTGGGGGCGCTTTTCTCGGGAGCCAGGGCAGGGCTGCCCGCCTCTTGGTCTTCGCGCGAAGGACTCACGCTCGAAGAACCGCTCAGCACCCGGCCGCCGAAGGCGATCACCCGGCCGCGACGGTCGAGGATCGGGAACATCAGCCGCTCGCGGAAGCGGTCATAGCGGTGGCCGCGCTCGCCGGTGGCGACCATGCCCGCTTCCGTCAGCAGCTGCATGCGCCGGTCGCTGCCGCCCAGCGCCTTGATCAGCCCGTCGTAACCGGCCGGCGCCCAGCCCAGGCGGAAGCGGGCGATGGTGTCGGCATCCAGCCCGCGCTTGCGGCAGTAGGCCTGTGCCTCGGCGCTCCTGGGCAGCTCGCCCTCGTACCAGCGCGCGGCGTCCTCGAGCAGGGCGTACAGGTCGCTCTTGTCCTCGCGTGGCCCCGCTTCGCGGCCGCCCTCGCGCGGCACGGTCAGGCCCACCGACTGGGCCAGCTCCTCCACCGCGTCGGGGAACTCCAGCCGCTCGTAGTCCATCAGGAACTTCACTGCGGTGCCGTGCGCGCCGCAGCCGAAGCAGTGGAAGAACTGCTTGGCGGGGCTGACGTAGAACGAGGGCGTGCGTTCGTTGTGGAACGGGCAGCACGCGGTCCACTCGCGCCCGGCCTTCTTCAGCGGCACGCGTCGCTCGATCACGTCGACGATGTCGACGCGGGCGAGCAGTTCGTCGATGAAGCTGTCGGGGATACGGCCGCGCATAGACGGCCTAGTCTAGGGCCTGGGCCCGGGTTCGGGGGCACCTGCGACGTCACGGAAGGCCGCCTGGGCCCGCCGTGACGTGCCGTGCGCGGGCGCGCGGACGGGCCCCGGCGCTACAGGATGTGGAACACGCCGATCACCGCCAGCAGGGCGATGATGAACAGGATCACGAAGATCGCGAACAGGATCTTGGCGATGGTGGCGGTGACGCCCGAAATGCCACCGAACCCCAGCCAACCCGTGACCAGCGAAATGATGGCGAAGATGATGGCCCACTTGAGCATGCCGCTTCTCCCTCCGTCGCGCGGCCGGGGCGGGAGCCTCCGATCAGGCGACGCCGCCCCCTTGTAGGCGATCGGGCGTGAAGGGTGCGCATCAGCTCGCTGTGCGGGGCGTGAGCGTGGCGTGCGCCAGTGCTTGGCAGGGGCCGCGCGCCCGGGGCACCCGTTCCTCTTCAAGGCGGGTCGGGGGTGCCGTGCCGCCGCGCCCGGGCGTCAGCCGCCCAGACGGGCCTTGATGCGGGCGGAGACCTGCGCCATGTCGGCGCGACCGGCTGCCTTCCGCTTCACGGCACCGACCACCTTGCCCATGTCGCGGGCGGAGCTGGCGCCGGTCTGCGTGATGGCTTCGTCGATGAGCGCGTCGAGCTCGGCGTCGTCCAGCTTGGCCGGCAGGTAGCCCTCGATCACCGCCATCTCCGCGCGTTCGACCGCGGCCAGGTCCTCGCGGCCGGCCGCCTCGAACTGGCTCACCGAATCGCGGCGCTGCTTGAGCATCTTCTCGAGCACGGCCAGCGTCTGGGCGGCGTCCAGCTCGATCCGCTCGTCGACCTCGCGCTGCTTGATCGCCGCGAGCATCAGGCGGATCACTCCCAGGCGTTCCTTCTCGCCGCCGCGCATGGCGGCCTTCATGTCGTCGGTGATGCGCTGCTTCAGGCTCATGGGCTGGCTCCGGAAATGCGAAAGGCCGGCGTTGCCGCGCGGCAACACCGGCCTCGGGATGCGGCGGCCGTGCCGCCGGAGAACGCCTGTGCCGCGCGGGACGCTGCGGCGGCAGGGGTTCAGTACATCCGGGTCTTGCGGGAGACGTCGCGCGAGAGGCGGCGCAGGTGGCGCTTCACCGCGGCGGCGCGCTTGCGCTTGCGCTCCTGGGTCGGCTTCTCGTAGAACTCCCGCTTGCGGGTCTCGGCGAGCACGCCGGCCTTTTCGCAGGTGCGCTTGAAGCGGCGCAGGGCAAGCTCGAACGGCTCGTTCTCGCGGACTTTGACGCTGGGCATGAAAACTCCGGGTGGTAAACTGGCCCGCCAACCTGGCGAGCCTGTGAATAGTGGCGAGCCGCGAAGTATAGCGTGGACACCAATCCATTTTCAAACCTGCCCGGCCGGCCGGTGCTCGGCGTGGAAACCTCCTGCGACGAGACCGGGGTGGCGCTGCTGCGCTGGGAGCCGCAGGCGCCCGGCAGCGGGCTGCTCGCCCATGCGCTCTACAGCCAGATCAGGCTGCATGCGGACTACGGCGGCGTGGTGCCGGAACTGGCCAGCCGCGACCACGTCCGCAAGCTGCTGCCGCTGGTCCGCGAGGCGCTGGCGCAGGCCGGCCTGACCCCGGCCGACCTCGGCGGCGTGGCCTACACCGCCGGCCCGGGCCTGGTCGGCGCCCTGCTGGTCGGGGCCGCCGCCGCGCGCGCCATGGCCTGGGCGCTGGGGGTGCCGGCGATCGGCGTGCACCACATGGAAGGCCATCTGCTGGCGCCGCTGCTGGAGCCCGACCCGCCGGCGCCGCCGTTCGTGGCGCTGCTGGTCTCCGGCGGGCATTCCATGCTGGTGGAGGTCGAGGCGATCGGGCGCTACCGCCTGCTCGGCGACACCCTGGACGACGCCGCCGGCGAGGCCTTCGACAAGACCGCCAAGCTGATGGGGCTGCCCTACCCGGGCGGGCCGGCGCTGGCCAAGCTGGCCGAGCAGGGTCGCCCGGGCGTGTTCCGCTTCGCCCGTCCGATGACCGACCGGCCGGGGCTGGACTTCAGCTTCTCGGGCCTGAAGACGCAGGTGCTGCTGGCCTGGCAGCAGTCGGACCGGTCCGAGCAGACCCGTGCCGACGTGGCGCGCGGCTTCGAAGAGGCGATCGTCGACACGCTGGTGATCAAGTGCCGCCGCGCGCTGGAGGCCACCGGCACCGAGCGGCTGGTGATCGCCGGCGGCGTCGGCGCCAACCGGCGCCTGCGCGAGACGCTGGCCGCGGCCGGACGGCAGGACGGCTTCCGCACCTATTTCCCGCGCCTGGCCTTCTGCACCGACAACGGCGCCATGATCGCCCTGGCCGGCGCGATCCGGCTGGCCGCGGGGCAGGGCCAGGACGAGGCCGTGCGGGTGCAGCCGCGCTGGGACCTGGAGAGCCTGCCGGCCGTCGCCGCAGCCACGTAGGAGCGAGCTTGCTCGCGGTGCTCTGGCTCTGGAGCCTCCCGAAGACCACAGCATCGCGAGCTCGCTCGCTCCCACGGTGCGTTGATTGCGGCGGTGGCTTGCATCCCTGCCCGCGCTCGCCGACCCTTGTCGCATGGACATCGTTTTCATCGAGGACCTGCGCATCGACGCGGTGATCGGCATCTACGACTGGGAGCGGCGCGTGCGCCAGACGCTCGCGTTCGACATCGAGATGGCCTTCGACAACACCGTGCCGGCGGCGCACGACGACATCGCCCACACGCTCGACTACAAGGCCGTGTCCAAGCGGCTGATCGAGTACGTGGGCGCGTCCAGCTTCGGGCTGGTCGAGACGCTGGCGGAGCGGTGCGCCGCGATCATCCGCGAGGAGTTCGGCGTTCCCTGGGTGCGGTTGAAGCTGTCCAAGCCGGGCGCCGTGCGCGGCGCGCGCGCGGTCGGCGTGCGGATCGAACGCGGTACGCGGCCGCAGTAGGCACGCCCCGGCCCGCGGGCGCCCGCCTTCCTCGACCCATGCTCGCCCGGAGCGCGCCGCGCGCTCCCGCGACGACAGGAGCAACTTCATGGCCTCCCTGCAAACCCTTTTCGATCTGCCCTGGATGCGCACGCTGCTGGGCAGCCTCGCCCTGCTGGCGCTGGCCTGGCTGGCCGGCGAGCTGTGCCGGCGCCTGTTGCTGCGCCTGCTCGACGGCCTCGCCCGCCGCACCGTCTGGCGCTGGGACGACGCGCTGCTGCAGCACGGCGCGTTCCGCTGGCTGGCACGGCTGGTGCCGCCCCTGCTGGTGCAGTACGGCATCGTGCTGGTGCCCGGCGTGCCCGCCGCGGTGGAAACCGTGGTAGGCAAGGCGATGCTGGCGCTGGTGGTGCTGTTCGTGGTGCAGGCGCTCGGCGCCGTACTGTCGGCGGCGGACGACCTCTACCGGCAGACCCCGGCCGGGCGCCAGCGCTCGATCAAGGGCGTGGTGCAGCTGCTCAAGCTCGGCCTGTTCCTGACCGGCGCGCTGGTGGTCATCGCCGTGGTCACCGGCCGCCAGGTCGGGTTGCTGCTGTCGGGCGTGGGCGCGCTGTCGGCGGTGCTGATGCTGGTCTTCAAGGACACCATCCTCGGCTTCGTGGCGAGCCTGCAGCTGTCCTCCAACGACCTGCTGCGGGTCGGCGACTGGATCGAGATGCCGCAACTGAGCGCCGACGGCGAGGTCATCGACATCGCCCTGCACACGGTCAAGGTGCGCAACTGGGACAACACCGTCACCAGCATCCCCAGCTGGCGCCTGATCGGCGATGCCTACCGCAACTGGCGCGGCATGCAGGAGTCGGGCGGGCGGCGGATCAAGCGCGCCCTGCACATCGACGCGGCCAGCGTGCGCTTCCTCGACGAGGCGGAGATCGGCCGGCTGTCCGCGCTGCGCCTGCTGGGCGACTACCTGCCGTCGAAGGCGCGCGAGGTGGAGCACTGGAACCGCGCGCTGGGCGAGGCGGCCGCGGTGCCGGCCAACCGCCGCCGCCTGACCAACCTGGGTACCTTCCGCGCCTACGCGCAGGCCTACCTGCGCCAGCATCCGCGCATCCATCGCGGGATGACCTGCATGGTACGCCAGCTCGACAGCGGCCCGCAGGGCATCCCGCTGGAGCTGTACTGCTTCACCGCCACGGTGGCCTGGGCCGAGTACGAGGGCATCCAGGCGGACATCTTCGAGCACCTGTTCGCGCTGCTGCCGGAATTCGGCCTGGCGCTGTACCAGCAACCGTCGGGGCAGGACGTGCGCGCGGCGCTGGCCTCGCGCGCACCGGTGCCGGTGCGCGTGGGCGCGCTGGCCGAGGCCTGAGCATGGCACGCGCCTACCTCAGCCTGGGCTCCAACATCGAGCCGCGGCGGCACCTGCGCGCGGCGCTGGACGAGCTGCGCGCGCGCTTCGGCGACGTGGTCGTCTCGCCGGCTTACCGCAGCCGCGCGGTCGGTTTCGACGGGCCCGACTTCGTCAACCTGGCGGCGGCATTGCAGACCGGGCTCGAACCCGAAGCGCTCAACGATTGGCTGCACGCGCTGGAGGACCGCCACGGCCGCCGCCGCGACGTGCCGCGCTATGCGGATCGCACGCTCGACGTGGACATCGTGCTCTACGACCAGCGCGTGATCGATGGGCCCGGCCACCTGCAGGTGCCGCGCAAGGAGCTGGCGCACGCCTTCGTGCTCAAGCCGCTGGCCGACATCGCGCCGGACCTGCGCCACCCGCTGGACGGGCGCCGCCTGGCCGAGCTGTGGGCGGCGTTCCCGCAGGAGAGCGAACCGCTGCAACCCTATCCCCTGTAGGAGCGAGCTTGCTCGCGAGGCCGTTGCTCCGCAGGCGACAGACGGAGCACCGCGAGCAAGCTCGCTCCTATGGAGCGCGTGGGTCGGCCACTGTCGCGGCAGCCGGCCGGGTGCTAGAAAGGCCGCCGTCAATCACGGAACGAGGGGAAGCGCATGGCCGGCAAGTTGGCCCGCAGTTGGGACCTGATGAAGGCGAGTGCCGCGGTGTTGCGGTCGGACAAGGCGCTGCTCGCCTTTCCGCTGCTTTCGGGCGTGTGCTCGCTGGTGGTGGCGGCAAGCTTCCTGGTCCCCGTGGCGCTGGCGGTGATCGCCGGCGGATACCTCGGCGGCGAGCGCACGCGGCATGGGTCGGCGCTCGTCTACCTGGTCGGATTCGGCTTCTACCTCGTGCAGTACTTCGTGATCGTGTTCTTCAACACCGCGCTGGCCGGTTGCGCCTTGCGCCACCTGCGCGGCGAGCCGACCCGGCTTTCCGACGGCCTGGCGCTGGCCCGCTCGCGCTGGGCGAGCCTTCTCGGCTATGCACTGATCGCGGCCACGGTCGGCCTGTTCCTGCGTGCACTGCAGGAGCGGCTGGGCCTGATCGGCCGGCTGGTGGCGGGCTTCCTCGGGCTGGCGTGGACGGTGGCGACCTTCCTGGTGGTACCGGTGCTTGCCAGCCAGGACGTCGGCCCGTTCGATGCGGTCAGGCGCAGCGTGGAGCTGCTCAAGCGCACCTGGGGCGAGAACCTGGTCGGCAACGTCGGCCTGGGCACCGCGTTCGGACTGGCGACCTTGCTGGCCGTACTGCTCGGCGCGCTGCTGATCGGCGGCGCGGTGGCGCTGCATTCGCTGCCCGCGGTGGTGGTTGCGGTGGCGGTGGTGGCGGTCGGTCTGGTGCTGCTCGGCCTGGTGCAGGCCTCGCTGCAGGGCATCTATGCCGCTGCGCTGTACCACTACGCGGAGGATGGCGTGGTCGGTGCCGGCTTCGAGGCCGCGCTGCTCGAAAGCGCCTTCCGTCCGAAGCGGTGACTACACCGACAGGCTGCGCCCGCCGTCCACGCGGATGATCTGTCCGGTGACGAAGGGCGCGTCGCGCAGCAGCCACAGCACCGCGCCGGCCACGTCCTGCGGACTGCCGGCGCGCCGCAGCGGGGTGCGCGCCAGCATCGCGGCGCGGTCGTCGTAGTCCTTGCCCTCGTCCGGCCACAGCACGGCGCCGGGGGCCACCGCGTTGACGCGCACCTCGGGACCCAGGTCCAGCGCCAGCGCGCGGGTCATCGCCGCCAGCGCGGCCTTCGCCATCACGTAGATCGGGTAGCCGGCCAAGGGCCGTTCGGCGTAGATGTCCACCAGGTTGACGATCGCCCCGCGCGCCTCGCGCAGCGCCGGCCAGGCGGCCTGGGACAGGAAGAACGGTGCCTGCGCGTTGGAGGCGAACAGCTCCTCCCAGTGCGCCGGCGTGGCCTCGCCGACCGGCGTGGGCCGGAATGCGGAGGCGTTGTTGACCAGCGCGTCGAGTCGGCCGAAGCGATCCACTGCGCGCTGCACCAGCGACGGCAACCGCGCCGTATCGGCCAGCTCGGCGGCCAGCAGCAGCGTGCTGTGGGGGCGCCGGACCTCCAGCTCCGCCGCCAGCGCCTCGGCATCGCCCGCCGAGCGGCGGTAATGCAGGGCCAGGTCGTAGCCGGCCGCGTGCAGCTGGCGCGCGATGCTGGCGCCGACGCGGCGTGCGGCACCGGTGACCAGGGCGACGGGGCGGGTGGAGGGGTCGGTCGGGGCGGTCATGCGGCGAGCTTGCCGCAAAGCACCGCGGCCGTCACGGCGTCGCGGGATCGAGCGGCTCGGCGTCGGCCGGCAGAACCGTTTCGGTGTCCACCGCGGTGCGGCCGCTGAACAGCTCGATCGCGGTACGCGCTACGCCGCGCGTGTCGTACCAGGCGTAGGCGCCGACGCCGGCCGCGCCGATCACCGGCAGCCAGCGCGAGATGCCGGCACCGACCGCGCGCTGCGACAGGTGCAGACCGATCCGTTGCGCCAGCCGCTCGGCCAGCGTGGCCGAGAGCTGGCGGAACAGCAGCCGGTCGCCCATGCGCACCACCAGGTCGCGGAAGGCCTGTGCCGCCGTGTGCCGGAACAGGCACCAGAGCATCTGCTCGCGGCCCAGGCTGGCGTGCTTGCCGTAGGCGGCGGCGATGTCGCTGACCATCTGCGCCTGGATGCGCCAGATCGCCACCAGCTCCGGCAGCACGGTCAGCCAGCCCAGCGGTCCCGGCGGCAGCGCCAGCGAGCCGGCGGTGAGCGCCGCCTTGCGCGCGGCCTGGCGGGCCAGTTCGCGGGCCCGGGCATCCGGGTGTGCCTCGCCGTGAACCCGGCTGCCGGGAATCTGGCTGACGAAGTCCAGGATCGCGGCAGTGATCAGGCCGTGCTCGAGCGTGGCCGGAACGGCAGGCACCTGGGTGGAAGGCTGGGCCATGGCGTGTCCTCGGGGTGGAGGGCCAGTGTCCGCGACGCGGCGTGAATGCCGCATGGCCTGCATGACTTCCGGCAGGGTGGTCCGGATTGGTTATATTATAACATTTCGAAACCCCAGTCCCAGGATGGTATCCATGACGCGTACCCTGCTCGCCCTCAGCCTCGCCTGCGCCCTCGGTCCCGCCTTCGCGACGTCCGCGCCGGACGCCGTCGCGCCGGCGGACACCAAGTCCGACACGCCGATGCAGGTGCGTCAGCTGGGAACGGTCGACGTCACCGCGGCGCTGGACCAGGCGCGCAATGCGCTGTCGCCGGACACCGGCTCGAGCCAGTACGTGATCGACCAGCAGGCGATCGCGCAGCTGCCGCTGGGCCAGTCCACTCCGCTGAACCAGGTGCTGCTGCAGGCCCCGGGCGTGGTGCAGGACTCCTACGGCGGGTTGCACGTGCGCGGCGACCACGGCAACCTGCAGTACCGCATCAACGGCGTGATCATCCCCGAGTCGATCTCCGGCTTCGGCCAGGCGCTGGACGCGCGCACCATCCGCAGCGTGAAGCTGCTCGACGGCGCGCTGCCGGCGCAGTACGGCCTGCGCACCGCCGCGGTGGTGGACATCACCACCAAGAGCGGCCACCAGCTCGGCAACGGCGGCAGTGTGGGCATCACCGGCGGCTCGTTCGGCACGCTCAACCCCAACGTCTCGCTGTGGGGCAGCAGCGACCGCTGGAGCGCCTTCTTCACCGCCAACTACCTGGAAAGCGATGCCGGCATCGAGAACCCCACCGCCAGCCGCAAGCCGATCCACGACCATACCAACCAGGTGAAGAGCTTCGGCGACGTCAGCTACCTGATCGATGCCGATACGCGGCTGAGCTTCCTGTTCGGCTCGGCCAACAACCGCTTCGAGATCCCCAACGTGCCGGGCCAGCAGCCGCAGTTCGGCTACCTGGACCGCACCGCGTTCGATTCCGCGCTGCTCGACGCGCGCCAGAACGAAACCACGCGCTTCGGCGTGCTGGCGCTGCAGGGCAAGCTCGGCGGCAGCACGGACTACCAGGTCTCGCTTGGCCAGCGCTACACCGACGTGGACTACATGCCCGACCGCGTCGGCGAACTGATGTTCAACGGCGTGGCCTCCAATGTCACCCGCAGCAACCGCGCCAGCACCCTGCAGGCGGATTTCGCCACCCCGCTGGGCGATGCACACACGCTGCGCTACGGCCTCTACGGCAGCTTCGAGCGTGCCGGCAGCGGCAATGACGCCTGGGTGTTCCCGGCCGACGCCGACGGCGGGCAGACCAGCACCACGCCGATCGAGATCCTCGACGCCAGCCGCCTGACCGCCAAGACCTGGTCCGCCTACGTGCAGGACGAGTGGTCCCTGAACGAGGCCTGGACCCTCAACCTCGGTTTGCGCGGTGACCGCTACCGGCTCACCCGCACCGAGAGCCAGCTCAGCCCGCGCATCGGCCTGGTCTGGCAGGCCACCGGCAGCACCGTGGTGCACGCCGGCTACGCGCGCTACTTCACGCCGCCGGCGACCGAGATGATCACCAGCGAGAACATCGCGCGCTTCGACGGCACCACCAACGCGGTGCCGGACCTGGGCAACAACACGCCGCTGGCCGAGCGCTCGGACTACTTCGATGCCGGCGTGCAGCAGAGCCTCGGTGCCTGGACCTTCGGGCTCGACGCGTACTACCGCAAGGTCCACCGGCTGCAGGACGAGGGTCAGTTCGGCTCGGCGCTGGTCTACTCCACCTTCAACTACGCGCAGGGCCGGGTGAAGGGCGCGGAGTTCACCGTCAACTATGCCCAGGGCCCGCTGTCGGCATACTTCAACCTGGCCGCCAGCAAGGCGATCGGCGAGCGCATCATCACCAGCCAGTACAATTTCGATCCGGACGACCTGGCCTACGTCAACGACCACTACATCCACCTGGACCACGACCAGAAGCTGGCCTCCTCCGGCGGCGTCAGCTACGCGCTCGACGAGCGCACGCGGATCGGCGCCGACTACCTGTTCGGCAGCGGCCTGCGCCGCGACGGCGCGGTGCCCAACGGCGACCACCTGCCGGCCTACTTCCAGCTCAACCTGAGCGTCTCGCACGACTTCGACTTCGGCCGCTTCGGCGACCTGCACACGCAACTGGCGGTGCTCAACGCGCTGGACCGCAGCTACGAGCTGCGCGACGGCAGCGGCATCGGCGTGGGCGCGCCGCAGTTCGGTCCGCGCCGCGGGGTGTACCTGAGCCTGCAGAAGGACTTCTGACCACCATTTCCGCCCTGTGGGAGCGAGCTTGCTCGCGACGCTCATGCGCGGCGAGACCGAGAACAAGGCACCGCGAGCAAGCTCGCACCGGGGAGCTGCACAGGGCACGGCCGGGACGGCGCGGCACGGGACCGTGACAGGCCATCGGCTATGCTTTCCGATCCTTCGCCACGATCCGCCCGCATGGCTTCCCGCCTTCCCGAACCCGGTCCCGACGAGCGCGAACATTCGCAACGCCTGCTTCAGCTGCTGCGCACGCAGATCGCGGCGCACGGGCCGATGCCGTTCGCACAGTACATGGAGCGCTGCCTGTACGCGCCGGGACTGGGCTACTACAGCGCCGGCAGGACCAAGTTCGGCGCCGCCGGCGATTTCGTCACCGCCCCGGAGCTCGGCGAGCTGTTCGCGCGCTGTGTGGTCAACGCGGTGCAGCCCGTGCTCGCCCTGCTCGGTGGCGAGGCGGATTTCCTGGAGCTGGGCGGCGGCAGCGGCGCCTTCGCCGAGGCCGCGCTGCGCGCCCTGGCCGACGCGGGCACGGTGCCCCGGCGGTACCTGATCCTGGAGCCCAGTGCGGACCTGCGCGACCGCCAGCGCGAGCGGCTGTCCGGCGCGTTGCCGGCGGAACTGCGCGCGCGGGTGGCCTGGCTGGACCGCCCGCCCGAGCGGGACTGGCGCGGCGTGCTGTTCGCCAACGAGGTCATCGACGCGCTGCCCACCACGCGCTTCACCCTGCGCCAGGGCGAGGTCTACGAAGAGCACGTCGCCCTGGACGGCGAGGGTCGCCTGCTGCGCACCGACCGCCCGGCCGACGCGCTGGTGGCGGCGGCGGTGCGCCACGTCGAGCGCGACGTGGAGCGGCGCTTCGCCGACGGCTACCGCTCGGAGATCCTGCCGCAGCTGCCGTACTGGATGCAGGCGGTGGCGGGGTCACTGGTGGCTGGCCTGATGCTGTTCGTCGACTACGGCTACGTGCGCCGCGAGTACTACCTGCCCGAGCGCGACGACGGCACGCTGATGGCGCACTACCGCCACCACGCGCACAACGACCCTTTCCACTGGCCGGGTCTCAACGACCTCACCGCCTCGGTGGATTTCACCGCGCTGGCCGAGGCCGGCAACAGCGCCGGCTTCGGCGTGGCCGCCTACCTGCCGCAGGCGCAGCTCCTGCTTGCCAGCGGCCTGCAGGCGGCGTTCGAGCAGGCCTATGCGGCGGCGCCCGACGAGGTGGCGCGCCACCGCCTGGCCCAGGAAGTGCGCCGCCTGACCTTGCCCGAGCAGATGGGCGAGCGCTTCCAGGCCATGCTGTTCGCGCGCGGGCTGGACGTGCTGCCGCTGGACGCGGAGCTGCTCGCCGCCGATCAGGGCGGGCGGCTCTGAGGGCAGGCGCCTCGCCAGCAAGCCCTGGCAGCACCGCCATCCACCTGCCGCCGCTTCCTTGCCGAGCGGGGGAAGAACTGACGACCGCGGCGTCGTTTTCTGCGGCCCCCAAAAAGCCGGAATCGCACGAACCATACATGCGATACGCATGTGAGGCCATCGCCTCGGTCATCGACCGCTCGCGGTGTAGCCGCACTAGCTCTTCTTGAAGCGGGCAACTCACCCGGCAAGGCGTTAGGGTGCCTAGCTCTTCTCCTCGCATCGAGTTGCCCAGGCCATTTTCTTGGTTACTTCTCTTTGGGCCAGCAAGGAGAAGTGACCCGCTGGCCGGCAGGCCAGCGGAAGCCCGCCGCAGGCGAGCCCGGTCGCGAAAGCGCCGTAGAAGGACGACACGCTCCGCAAGCGAGCGCCCAAACAAAGGTCAAGGGCATCGCGAGCAAGCGCGCTTCCACCGAGCGCGCGACCGCGGGGGCAGCAAACCCTCAGCTCGGTCCGCCGGCGAAACCGGGCCAGCCCTGCGCGTGGCGGCGGACCAGCGCGGCCAGGCTCGCCACCTGCTCGGGCGTATCGTTGAGCGCCGGGATGTAGCGCAACGCCTCGCCGCCGGCCTCGACGAAGAACTCGCGGTTCTGCATGGCGATCTCCTCCAGCGTCTCCAGGCAGTCGACCGCGAAGCCGGGGCAGGCCACGTCCAGCCGCCGCACCCCCTCGCCGGCCAGCCGGCGCACGGTGGCGTCGGTGTAGGGCTCCAGCCAGCGTTCGCGGCCCACGCGCGACTGGAAGCTCAGCAGCAGCTCGTCCCCGCGCAGGCGCAGACGCTCGCGCAGCAGAGTCGCGGTCGCCTGGCACTGCGCCAGGTAGGGATCGCCCAGGCGCACGTAGCGCTCGGGAATGCCGTGGAAGGACAGCAGCAGCTTCTCGCCGCGGCCGTGCGCGCCCCACCAGTGCTCGATGCGCCGCGCCAGCGCCTCGATGTGTGCCGGATCGTCGTGGTAGTCGTTGACCACGCGCAGCTCCGGCGGCCAGCGCAGGCGCTTGAGCGCCTCGGCCACCGCGTCGATCACCGAGCCGGTGGAGGTCGCCGAGTACTGCGGGTAGAGCGGCAGCACCAGCAGCCTCCGCACGCCGGCCGCCTGCAGCGCGGCGATCGTCGCCGCGACCGTCGGCTGGCCGTAGCGCATCGCCAGCGCGACCCGGGCCTGGCCGCCGAGCTCGGCCTGCAGCGCGGCGGCGAGCGATTCGCTCAGCACGCGCAGCGGCGAGCCCGCCTCCGTCCAGATCCGCGCGTAGGCATGCGCCGAACGCCGCGGCCGGATCGCCAGGATCACCTTCAGGATCGGCCACCACAGCCAGCGCGGGTAGTCGATCACGCGCGGGTCGGACAGGAACTCGGCCAGGTACGGTCGCAGCGCACGCGCGGTGGGTGCCTCGGGCGTGCCCAGGTTCACCAGCAGCACGCCGGTCCCGCAGATGGCGCCAGCCTGAACGCGCCGGTCAGGGGCGGCGTCGGCGGGGCCGGTATAGTGGCTGGGCTGTGGCATCGTGGACCCGGTGGCGCAGGCAGGCGGTGGAGTCTGCCACAAGCGGCCCGGCGCCCCGGCGGAGCGGTTGCCGCACCCCCAACCCCACGTGGAGGAGAAGCCCATGTTCAAGGCATTGCGTCGTTGCCTGCTGCTCGCGCCGGCCCTGCTGCTGCCGGCGACGGTCGTGCAGGCGGAAGACCCGCCGCTGGCGCGCGCGCAGAATGCGGTGCGCGTGCTGCGCGAGATCATGCAGGCGCCGGACAAGGCGATCCCGCGCGACCTGCTGCAGAACGCCAAGGCGATCGCGGTGATCCCCGACATGGTCAAGGCCGGACTGATCTTCGGCGGCCGCCGAGGCGAGGGCCTGATCTCGGTGAAGAGCCCGGACGGCACCTGGTCCAACCCCAGTTTCATCACCCTCACCGGCGGCAGCGTGGGGTTCCAGGCGGGCGTGTCCTCGACCGACGTGGTGCTGGTGTTCCGCACCCAGCGCGGCGTCGATTCCATCGTCGACGGCAAGTTCACGGTCGGCGCCGACGCCGCGGCCGCGGCCGGCCCGGTCGGGCGCACTGCCACCGCGGCCACCGATGCGCAGATGAAGGCGGAGATCTATTCCTACTCGCGTTCGCGGGGCCTGTTCGCCGGCGTGGCGCTGGACGGTTCGGCGCTGCGCATCGACTACGACGCCAACGCGGCCGTGTACGGTGCGGGAATCACGCCCCGGCGCATCTTCGAAGGCGGGGTCAGCAACGTGCCGGGGGCGGTGGTCGACTTCCGCGATCAGCTTGAGGAGTACACTGCACGTTGATCGCGGTGCTGGCATAGCCATGCGGGCACCTATCGGTTTTCGGCACGCACCGTCAGAGGTTTCAAGACATGGGTCTGGACAGTTTTTGGCATTGGCTCATCCTGCTCGTCGTGGTGCTGGTGATCTTCGGCACCGGCAAGCTGAGCAAGATCGGACCGGATCTCGGCAACGCCGTGCGTGGCTTCAAGAAGGCCATGCAGGGGGACGACGAGGAAGACGAGGCCAAGCGCAAGGCGCCCGAGCAGCTGCGCGCCGATCCCCCGCCTGCGGAAGGCACCACCAGCAAGGCGCGCGACACCAGCGAAACCCGCTGAGTGCGCGGTGGCGGGGCGATGATCGAGATCAGTTTCGGCAAGCTGCTGCTGCTTGCACTCGTGGCCTTGCTCGTGCTCGGGCCGGAAAAGCTTCCCGGCGCGGCGCGTACCGCCGGCGCGCTGGTGCGCCGCGTGCGCAACAGCTGGGAGAGCGTGCGCGCCGAGGTGGCGCGCGAGCTTGAGATCGAGGAGATCAAGCGCACCGCGCGCGAGGCAGCCGCGCGCGCCGAGGCGGCACAGGCGCAGATGCATGCCGCCGCACGCGAGGTGCGTGAGGCGGTCGGCTCGGTGACCGCCGCGCCGGCCCCCGCCGCGCCGGCGCCGCTGCCGCAGCCCGCCGGGCAGGAGGCGCCCGTGGCGGCGGCAGACGATCCGGCGCCCGAGCGCGACACGCTCACCGGCGACCTGTTCGCCGACGACCCGCACCACGCCCCGGCGAAGGAACACCCGCATGGCATCGCCTGAGCCCGAGCAGGTCGACCTGCAACAGGGCCTGTTCTCGCACCTGATCGAACTGCGCGCGCGCCTGCTCAAGGCCTGCGCCGCGGTGCTCGTCGTGCTGCTGGCGCTGATCCCCTTCGCCAACCGGCTCTACACCTTGCTCGCCGCGCCGCTGGTCGCGCGCCTGCCGCAGGGCGCGCACCTGATCGCCACCGAGGTGGCCAGTCCCTTCATCACGCCGCTCAAGCTCGCCTTCTACACGGCGCTGTTCGTCAGCATGCCGGTGATCCTGTACCAGCTGTGGGCCTTCGTCAGCCCGGGCCTGTACCGGCACGAGAAGCGCCTGGCGCGGCCGCTGCTGGTCGCGGCGCTGGCGCTGTTCTACATCGGCTGCGCATTCGCCTATTTCCTGGTGCTGCCCGCGGCGTTCCGCTTCCTCACCGCGGTGACGCCCGCGGGCGTGGAGATGATGACCGACATCACGCACTACCTCGACTTCGTGATGCTGATGTTCTTCGCCTTCGGCCTGTGTTTCGAGGTGCCGGTCGCGGTGGTGATCCTCGCCGTGGTGGGCGTGGTCGACGTGGATCGGCTGCGCAGCGTGCGCCGTTACGCGATCGTGGGCGCCTTCGCGATCGCCGCGGTGATCACGCCGCCGGACATCACCTCGATGATCATGCTGGCGGTGCCGATGTGCCTGCTCTACGAATTGGGCGTGCTGGCCGTGCGCTGGCTGGTGAAGCCGCGCGAGGCCACCGAGTAGCGGGACGCCGGGGCCGGTTGTCCCGCAGGTGGCCATGGTCCCGCCTCTTGCCGTGGGAGCGAGCTTGCTCGCGATGCTCTTTGTGCTTCGCTTCTTTGCGCTTCGCTGGGGGCTTGCTTGCGGGGGGTGTCGTTCTTGTGTGGGCTCTCCGCGAGCGGGCTCGCCTGCGGCGGGCTTTCGATCGCCTGCCGGCGCTCGAGTGATTTCTCTTTGCTGGCCCAAAGAGAAGTCGCCAGGAGAAACGGCCTGGATGAGCCCGGGGCGAGGCAAAAGCTAGGAGCCGTTGCGGCCAGCAAGGTGCGCCCGGTTCTTAGAGGGGCTACAGCCGCTATCCCGCGGGCGCTCGGGGACCGGGGCCAGGAGGTGCACGGCGGCGTGGAGGCTGTGGCCGCGATGCGCAGCGAGCCTGTCCATCGCCTCGGTCATCGAGCGCTCGCGGCTCGCCGCGGTAGCTCCTCTGGAAGCGACCACGTCGCCCGGCAAGGCGTACGGGCGCCTAGCTCTTCTCCCTCATCGAGTTGCCCCAGGCCATTTCTCTTGGTGACGTCTCTTGGGCCCACAAAGAGAAGTGACCCGCTGGCCGGCAGGGCAGCGGAAGCCCGCCGCAGGCGAGCCCGGTCGTGGAGAGCCCACACAAGAACGACACCCCCCGCAAGCAGGCCTCCAGCGAAGCACAAAGAAAAAGAGCATCGCGAGCAAGCTCGCTCCTACCGAGCAGGCAAGCCCACGGCCGGGCGCGGCCACCGCAAAGGCGGACCACGGCGTGGGGTGCACGAGCCACCGTCGCGAGCGCCCTCAGCCCAACTGTCCGATGGGGAGAGGGAGCCCAGCCGTCGGGCCACAGGCGGGTCGCGTTGGCCGCCCCGAAGAACGCGGGCCTCGGCAAGCCCATCCCCGGCGGAGCGAGTGAGCGGGCGCCTCGCGACCGTGCGCGCTCCGCCGCGGTGCGGCGCAGGGGCAGGCCGCCCCTGGGGCCGACGGCTACTGTGCGACGCTGCTGCGGTGCCCGAGCGCGAGGCCTTTGAGGATGTTGAGCGCCTGCGCCAGCGCGTAGTCCTGCGTGGCCAGCTTGGCGTCGGCCGCGCTGCCGTCGTTGTCGATGTCCTGGCCGCTGGTCGCGTGCTCGTTGGCCAGGTGGTTCCTCAGGTCGGCCTCGGAAGTGACGAGTTCGGGCCCGCTGTCGGCGGGATTGACGGTGAGGTCGGCCAGGGCGATGTCGGGCTTGATGCCTTCGGCCTGGATCGAGGTGCCGTTGGGCGTGTAGTAGCGCGCGGTGGTGAGCTTGACCGCGTGGTCGGCGTCCAGCGGCAGCACGGTCTGCACCACGCCCTTGCCGAAGGTGCGCCGGCCGGCGATCAGCGCGCGGCGGTCGTCCTTCAGCGCGCCGGAGACGATCTCGGCGGCGGAGGCGGTGCCGTTGTCGACCAGCACGATCATCGGCGCGCCGTGCAGCAGGTCGCCCGGATGCGCCTCGAACTTGAGGTTGGCGTCGGCGAGGCGCCCACGCGTGCTGACGATCCCGCCGGCATCGAGGAAGTCGTCACTGACCGCCACCGCCGAGGTGAGCAGGCCGCCGGGGTTGGAGCGCAGGTCCAGCACGGCCCCCTTGGGCTGACCGTGCCTGGCCACGTAGTCGGCGAACTTGTGCTCCAGGTCGCCGGCGGTGTCTTCCTGGAACTGGCTGATGCGGATGTAGGCGTAGCCGGGCTCGAGCTCGCGCAGCTTCACGCTGGTCACCGAGATGCGCTCGCGCACCAGGTGCATGTCCACCGGCTGGTCGCTCTTCTCGTGCAGGACGGTGAGGGTGACCTTGCTGCCCGGCTCGCCGCGCAGCTTGCGGAACATCTCGTCCGCATTGTCGGCGTCGACCGGCTTGCCGTCGATCTTGACGATGGTGTCGCCGGGCTTGATGCCGGCGCGCGCGGCGGGTGTGTCGTCGATCGGGGCCACGATGCGCAGCGCGCCGTCCACCTGCAGTACTTCGATCCCCAGGCCGCTGTACTGGCCGGTGGTGTCCTCGGAGAGCTGCTCCAGCCCCTCCTTGTCGAGGTATTCGCTGTGCGGATCCAGCCCGCTCAGCATGCCGCTGATCGCCGCCCGCATCAGCGTCTTGTTGTCCACCGGCTCGACGTAGGCCTGGCGGATCACCTCGTAGACGCGGCTGAAGTTGCGCACGTCGTCCAGGTCGACACGGTCGGGTGCGCTCGCCGCGGGGGCCGGCGCGCCCTTGGCGGCAGGCCCGCCTTGCACGGCCGGCGCCTCCTGCGCATGCAGCGGCGCGAGCAGCAGCGCGGCGGTCACGGCGCAGGCGAGGGCTCGGGAAAACGGGTACATGCGGGAACTCCTGGACGTTCGGGACGTCCGCGTGACGGACGTCGTTCGACCGCGCGAAGGCGCGGTTGTTCAGACGCTAGCCTGCGGCCGGGCGCACGAGGCGTCAACGGCGCCTGGCCAGCCAGCTTCGCGGGTCCACCGGCTTGTTGTTGTGGCGCAGTTCGAAGTACACGCCGGTGTTCACGCCGGTGAGCGGACTGGCGGTGCCGACCGCCTGGCCGGCCTCGACCTGGTCGCCCACGCCGTGCAGCAGGCTTTCGTTGTTGCCGTACATGCTCAGCCAGCCGTCGCCGTGGTTGAGGATCAGCAGCAGGCCGTAGCCGCGCAGGAAGGCGGCATAGACCACCCGGCCGCGCGCCACCGCGTGCACCTCGCTGCCGGCCGCGGCCTTGATCAGTACGCCGTTGCCGTAGCTGACCACCTCGCCCGCGGCCGGCCATGGCAGGTTGCCGCGGATGTCGGCCTTGCCGCCCGCGCGGCCGGGCGCGGCGGGATTCGGGCGCGCGCTGCGCTGCGCCTCGCGCGCGGCCTCGTCGATGGCCCGCTGCAGCTTGTCGACCAGACGGTCCAGCGATTGCGCGTTCTGCTTCATCGCGGCCAGCCGCTGGGCCTCGTCCTTGTACTTGGCGTCCACCTGGGCGGCCAGCTTCTGCTGCGAGGCGCGCTGCGCGGCCAGCGCCTGGGCCTTGTCGGCCCGCTCGGCGCGGGTGGCGGCCAGCGCCTGCTGTTCGGCGCCGATCTGCGCCTCCAGGTCCTGCAGGCGGCCGAGCTCGCCCATCAGCTCGGTGACACGCTGTGCGCGGTCCTGCTGGAAGTACTTCGAGTAGGCCAGCGCGCGCGCGATCTGGGCCAGGTCCTGGTCGCCCAGCAGCAGGCGCAGGTCCGAGCCGCGGCCGAGCGTGTAGGCGGCGCGCAGGAGCTCGGCGATGGCGGCGCGCTGCCCGGCCAGGCGCTGGTCCAGGGTGGCCCGCTCCTGCTGCAGCCGCGCGAGCTCCTGCTGCTTGGCGGCCAGCGCCGCGTCGGCCTCGCGCAGGGCGCGTACCGCCTCGGACAGCGCCTGGGCCTGGCGCGCGAGCTCCGCGTTGGCCTGGTCACGCCGTGCCGCGGTCTGCGCCTGCTCGCGGGCAAGCGCTTCCATCTTGCTGCGCAGCTCGGCCAGCTGCTGTTTCGCCTCGGCCTGGCGGCGCGCACTGTCCTGGGCGCGGGTGGTCGGCGGCAGGGCCAGCGCCAGGAGGGCCAGCAGAAAGGCGAGGGCTCGGGCGTAGGGTGGGTGCATCCACCGATTATGGCCAACCGGCCCGGCCGGATCGAGACGAGCCCTGCACGGGCGGGCACTACCATGGGCGTTTTCGAAACGGCGACCCCGATGCGACGAGGCGGCTGGACAACCGTGCTGGTGCTGGCCTGGCCGCTGGCGGTGCCCGCGCAGACGGTCACCGAGCTGCCGCCGGTGCCGGTGCAGGCGATGCGCCTGGACCTGCCCGCGTTCGACCTGCCGGCGGCCTTGGCCAGCGTGCCGGTCCATCCCGCCGCCAGCGGCAAGCCGGGGGTGAACCTGTCCGAGGCGCTGGTCGGCGTGCCCGGCGTGCTGGCGCGCGACCGGCAGAACTATGCGCAGGACACCCAGCTCTCGATCCGCGGTTTCGGCGCGCGCGCGAGCTTCGGCGTGCGCGGCGTGCGCCTGTATGCGGACGGCGTTCCGGCGACCATGCCGGACGGGCAGGGCCAGCTGTCGCATGTCGCCCTGGCGGCGGCCGGTCGCGTGGAGGTGCTGCGCGGCCCCTTCTCGGCGCTGTACGGCAATTCCTCCGGCGGCGTGGTGCAGTTGTGGACGGCGCCCGGCGAGGCGGTACCGCAGCGCTCGGTACAGGTGCATGCCGGCGCCGATGCAGGCCTGAGTGTGGCAGCGGGGGCCCGCGGCATCGCCGGGGCGCTGAACTACAACGTGGCGCTCGCCCAATGGCGCAGCGACGGCTACCGCCGGCACAGCCGCGCGCGGCGCGACGTGGGCAACGCGCGGCTGGCGTTCGGGCTCGGCGCCGGGCGCACGCTGACCGTGGTGGCCAATACGCTGGTCCAGCCGCAGGCCGAGGATCCGCTCGGGCTCACCCGGGCGCAGTGGCATGCCGACCCGCGCCAGGCGGTCACGACGGCGCTCGCGTTCGACACCGGCAAGCGGGTGCGCCAGAACCAGCTCGGCGTGATCTGGGAGCAGGCCGGTCCGCGCGACGCGCTGCGGCTGATGGGCTATGCCGGCCGGCGCACGGTGCTGCAGATGCTGGCGGTACCGCGCGCGGCGCAAGCCAGCCCGCTGAGCGCCGGCGGCGTGGTCGACCTCGACGGCGGCTACGGCGGCGCGGACCTGCGCTGGACGCGGCGCACCGACGCCCTGGAACGCCCGCTCGAGCTGGTGCTGGGTCTCTCGGCCGACGTGCAGGACCAGCGCCGCCGCGGCTACGAGAACTTCGTCGGCGACGCGCTCGGCCTGCGCGGCGCGCTGCGCCGCGACGAACGCGACCGCGTGCGGGACCTCGACCCGTACGTCCAGCTGTACTGGCGCCTCGCCGAGCGCTGGTCGCTGCTGCTCGGCGCGCGCCACAACACGATCGCGTTCCGCGCACGCGACCGCTACGTCACCGGCGCCAACCCCGACGACAGCGGCCGCGTCCGCTACCGCGCGACCACTCCGGTGATCGGCCTGGACTACCGCCCCGGCGCCACCCTGCGCCTCTACGCGAATTACGGCGAAGGCTTCGAGACGCCCACCTTCAACGAACTGGGCTACCGCCGCGACGGCGGCGCCGGGCTCGCCATCGACCTGCGCCCGGCGCGCAGCCGCAACGGCGAGCTGGGCCTGAAGTGGCACCCACGCGATGCCCTCGCGCTGGAGGCGGCACTGTTCCGCGCCGACACCCGCGACGAGCTCGCCGTCGCCACCAGCTACGGCGGGCGCTCGACCTATCGCAACGTGGGCCGCAGCCGCCGGCAGGGCGGCGAACTCGCCCTCGATGGCGAGCTCGGTGCCGGCTGGCGCCTGCAGCTGGGCCTGACCTGGCTGGATGCGCGCTTCCGCAGCGCCTTCCTCGCCTGCGGCGAGACTCCCTGCATGGCGCCGCAGGTGCCGGTGCCGGCCGGTACGCGCATCCCCGGCGTGCCGTGGCGCTACGGTTCGTTGCGGCTCGAACGGGGCGGGGCACTGGGCTGGCACGGCGGCATCGAGCTGGACGGCGCCGGCGCGGTGCCGGTGGACGACCGCGACAGCGCGCGGGCGCCCGGCTACCTGCGCACCGGCGTGGACATCGCCTACGGGCTGGCGCTGGGCAGCACGCGACTGGGCCTGAGCGCCCGTGTCGACAACCTGTTCGACCGGCGCATCGTCGGCTCGGTGATCGTCAATGACGGCAACGGGCGCTACTACGAGCCAGCGCCGGGGCGCAGCCTCACCCTGGGTGCGCAACTGACCTTCTGAGCGCGCCCCGCGCGGCACTGGCGCTCCACCGGATGGACATCCATACGTCCGTATGAAGGACGCCTGTGTCTGCTTCCAGCAGGCACGCACGAAGCATGCCCCGTGCCACCGCAGGCACGATGCGATGAACTCGCGCAGACCGGGTTAAGTGCTTGTAGCCCCCGGCGGGAAGTGGAAGACTGCCGTTGCGCAACTCCCCTCGCCCGCAGAGCCGGTGGCGTCGCAGCATCCACCTCCAGTCCTCGGGCGCGTTGCGCACCCCCACAACCGAGGATCCAGTCATGAAGCCGAACAAGCTTGCTTTGGCGTTGGCCGGTTTGCTGTTGACGCCTCTCGGGACCACCCTTGCCCAGACCCCACCGCCTGCGGGTACCACCGGTGCCGCGCCGCCGCAGGACGCCCAGCAACCCAGCCCGCAACAACCCAGCCCGCAACAGGCGCAGCAGCTGCAGACCATCACCGTGACCGGCTCGGCGATTCCCCGCATCGACGTGGAGACGCCCTCGCCGGTCACCGTGATCACCGCGGCGCAGATCGAACGCAGCGGATTGAAGACCGTGTCCGACGTGGTGCGCGCGATCTCCGCGGACAACAGCGGCTCGATCCCGACCGCGTTCACCGCCGGCTTCGCCGCCGGCTCCGCCGGCGTGGCGCTGCGCGGCCTGACCGTCAACTCCACGCTGGTGCTGATCGACGGGCGTCGCTCGACCAACTACCCGCTCGCCGACGACGGCCAGCGCACCTTCGTCGACCTCAACACCATCCCGGTCAATGCGATCGAACGCATCGACGTGCTGAAGGATGGCGCCTCCTCGCTCTACGGCGCCGACGCGATCGCCGGCGTGGTCAACATCATCCTCAAGCACGACTACAAGGGACTGGAAGGCACCGCCGAGCTCGGCACCTCGCAGCGCGGCGGCGGCACCACGCGGCGCGTCACGCTGCTGTTCGGCGGCGGCGACCTGGAGAAGAACGGCTGGAACGCCTACGGCAGCATCGAGGCGCAGAAGGACGATCGCATCTGGGCGCGCGACCGCGACTATCCCTACAACACCACGGACCTCAGCCGGGGCGGCGGCAGCGACTTCAACTGGGGCCAGCCCGGCTTCAACACCGGCTCGATCTGGGGCATGGTGCAGCCGGCCGTCCCGGGCCTGCCGGGGCCGGGCGGCCAGCAGACCGGTACCGCGGTCGACGGCGCGCTGTGGCAGCCGTTGCGCCCGTGCGGCCCGGGCTCGACCGTGGTCACCAACGCCCTCGGCACCGGCTGCGAGCAGAATCAGATCGCCGACTACATCGACCTGGCGCCCAAGCAGGAGCGCGCGGGCATCTACGGCCGGTTGACCGTGAAGGTGGGCGAGAACAGCGAGGCGTACGTCAGCGGCAGCTACTACCACAACAAGGTGGAGGCAGCCGGCGTGCCGCCGCAGATCCGCGCCGGCACGCCGGTGAACACGCGCTCGATCGTGTTGCCGGCCACCTTGCCGGATGGCTCGGACAACCCGAACAACCCGTTCCCCGACCAGCCGGCGCTGATCACCTACGCCTTCGGCGACATTCCCGGCGGCGCGAAGAACGTCAACGACAACGCGCGTCTGGTCGGCGGCATCCACGGCCTCTGGGGCGAGTGGAACTACGACAGCGCGGTGGTTTTCAACCACAGCTCGCTGGACGTCAACAACTACGGCTTCCTCAACTACGCCGCGCTGATCAGCGCGGTCAACAACGGTACGTACAACTTCATCGACCCGTCGCAGAACTCGCCCGAGCTGCTCGCCCAGCTGGCGCCGGTGCTGCACAAGCGCTCGACCACGGACCTGCAGTCGATCGACTTCCACGTCACCCGTCCGCTGGCCGATCTGCCGGGCGGCTCGCTGGGTCTGGCGACCGGCGTGGACATCCGGCACGAGAAGCAGAGCGACCCGGACCTCAATCCGGGCCTGTCGGCGCAAGGCCTGGGCGTGGCGCACACCTTCGGCAAGCGCACCGTCAAGGGCGTCTACGTCGAGCTGGATGCGCCGTTCCTGGAATCGCTGGAAGTGGATGTTTCCGGGCGCTACGACAAGTACTCGGACTTCGGCAGCAACTTCTCGCCCAAGGCCGGCTTCAAGTGGAAGCCGATCGAGTCGCTGGCGATCCGCGGCACCTGGTCCAAGGGCTTCCGCGCGCCGAGCTTCGCCGAGAACGGCTCGAGCGAATCGGAGGGCTTCGCCACCTACAACCTGCCTGACGACTACGTGGCCGCCCATGGCAGCGATGCCTACACGCGGCCCTACGGCCTGGCCTACGACACCATCGGCAATCCCGACATCAAGCCGGAGAAATCCAAGAGCTGGACCTTCGGCGTGCTGTGGCAGCCGACCGAGCAGTTCAGCGCCTCGGTGGACTACTACGACATCAAGAAGACCGGGGTGATCGGCCAGTTCGACCCGCAGGCGGTACTGGACGCCTACTTCGCGGGCCAACCGCTGCCGCCGGGCTCGGCGATCATCCCGGACGTGCCCGACCCGGAACACCCGACGCTGCTGCCCAAGCCGGTGGTGGTGCAGGCGCCCTACGTCAACCAGAACGCGCTGCAGACCAAGGGCGTGGACCTGGACCTGATCGGCAACTTCAACCTCGGCGGCAACGTGAAGCTGCGCAGCGAGTTCAGCGCCACGCGCATCTTCGAATGGAACCTCACCCTGCAGGACGGCACGGTGCAGCGTTTCGTCGGCACGCACGGCGTGTATGCGGTGTCCTCCGGTGCCGGCACCCCGCGTGACCGCGCGACGTGGGCGAACACGGTCATGTTCGGGCCGGCGACGGTCACCGGCACGCTGTACTACACCAGCGGCATCAGCATGACGTCACCCGACGCGGGCGAGGGCTGCATCTCCACCGACGACAACGGCGATCCGTACCCGCCGAGCTGCCACGTCGGGGCCTGGACGCAGTTCGACCTCACCGGAAGCTACGACTTCAACGACCACTTCTCGGTGTACGCGTCGGTCCTCAACGCGTTGAACCGGCGTGCGCCGTTCGACCCGGCCAACTACGCCGGCATCAACTACAACCCCACCTGGTCGCAGATGGGCATGGTCGGGCGCTTCTACACGGTCGGCGTCAAGTACAAGATGTAGCGCGCTTTCGGCACCACGCGGCGCGCCGGTCCGCCGGCGCGCCGTTTTCTTTGCGCCGTGAAACGGGCACAGTCGGACGATGCGGACGGAGCCTTTCCCATGTGCCTGATCGCCTTCGCCTGGCAGGCGCACCCGCGCTGGCGCTTGCTGCTGGCCGGCAACCGCGACGAATACCACGCGCGCCCCAGCGCCCCGCTGGCGCGCTGGAGCGACGCGCCGGTGATCGCCGGGCGCGACCTGGAGGCCGGCGGCACCTGGCTGGGGGTGGATCCGCAGGGCCGCTGCGGCGTGGTAACCAACGTGCGCGACCCGCGCGACCCGCAACTCGGCTCCTCGCGCGGCTGGCTGGTGTCCGACTGGCTGCGCGGCGGGCTGGATGCCGTCGCGCACGCGCGGGCCTTGCAGGCACGGGCCGAAACGTACCGTCCCTTCAACCTGCTCACCTTCGACGCGCGGCACGCGTTCTACCTGGGCAACCGCCCGGCGCCGCGCGCCCAGGCGGTGACGCCGGGCGTGCACGGCCTGTCCAACGCCGACTTCAACACGCCCTGGCCCAAGACGCGCGTGCTGATGGCGCGCCTGCAGGCCTGGCTCGACGCCGGCGCGGAGGAGGACTTCACGCCGCTGTTCGCGGCACTCGCCGATGAGCAGCCGGCGCCCGAGCACGAGTTGCCGGATACCGGCATCGGCCGCGAGCGCGAGCGCTGGCTTTCCGCCGCCTTCATCCGCGGCGAGGCCTACGGCACCCGTTCGAGCACGGTGGTGGCCATCGACCACGCCGGCAACGGCTGCATCGTCGAACGCCGTTTCGGCCCCGGCGGGCGTGCGGGCGGCGAGACGCGGATCGACTGGACCGCCGGCTGAGCCCCGGCGCCGGGCAAAGCGGCGAAGGCAGGGTGCCGAGCGTCGATGTAGGTCCGGCCCCGCACGCCCGTCCGGCGAATCCTACCCCAGGGATCGTCGCGCACCGCTGCACGCGACACGCCGGCACCGCTAGCCTCCCGCAGGAACACCACGGAGCACTCGATGCGACAAGGACGCCATCGCCTGTGGGCCCTGCTGGCCGCCTGGCTGCTGACCATGCCCTGCCTCGCCGCGTGTCCCGCCTGGAGTGCAGCGCACGCCGCGCGGGAACTGCAGGCCCTGCACGACCAGCTCGACGCCTGGAACCACGCTTACCGCACGGAAGGCCGCTCGCCCGTGCCCGATGCGATCTACGACCAGGCACTCGCGCGCTATGAAGCCTGGCACGCCTGCTTCCCGCGGCAGGCGCTACCCCCGCTGGCGCACCTCGCCGATGCCACCGGCACCACCACGGCACCGGTGGCGCAGACCGGCCTGGCCAAGCTGCCCGACGCGGCCGCCGTGCAGGCCTGGATGGCCGCGCGCCACGGCGACGACCTGTGGGTGCAACCCAAGGCCGACGGCGTGGCGGTCACCCTGCTCTATGTCGATGGCCGACTGCGCCAGGCGACCAGCCGCGGTGACGGCCTGCACGGTTCGGACTGGACCGCCAAGGTACGCCGTATCGCGGCGGTGCCGCAGCGCCTGCCGCACGCACCGGCACGGGTGGTGCTGCAGGGCGAGCTGGTGTGGAACCTTCCCGGCCACCGGCAGGCGCGGGACGGTGGCGTGCGCGCGCGCGCCGACGTCGCCGGGGCGCTGGCGCGCGATCCGTTCGACGCGCAGGCGGCCGCGCACATCGGCCTGTTCGTGTGGGACTGGCCCAGCGGTCCGGACGACATGCCCGCGCGCCTGGCCGGCCTCGTGGCGATGGGCTTCGGCACCAGCGCCGCGCTCACCCGGCCGGTACGCAGCCTGGAGGACGTGCGCCACTGGCGCGAGCGCTGGTACCGCGGGGCGCTGCCGTTCGCCACCGACGGCACCGTGCTGCGCCAGGGCCACCGCCCGCCCGCCGCGGCGTGGAAGCCCGAGCCGCCTGCCTGGGCGGTGGCGTGGAAATACCCGCCCGCGCAGGCGCTCGCCACGGTGCGCGCGGTGGACTTCCGCCGCGGCCGGCGCGGCGGCCTCAGCGTGGTGCTGGAACTGGAGCCGGTCGTGCTCGATGACCGCACCGTGCGCCGTGTGAGCCTGGGCTCGCTCGCCCGCTGGCGCCGGCTCGACCTGCGGCCGGGCGATCAGGTGGCGCTGTCGCTGGCCGGGCTCACCATCCCGCGCTTCGACGCGGTGGTCTGGCGCACGCGCGAACGCGCCCGGGTCGAGGTGCCTGCCGACGCCGGCCACGGCCCCCTGGACTGCTGGCATCCGTTGCCCGGTTGCCGCCGGCAGTTCCTGGCACGGCTCGACTGGCTCGCCGGCCGGCAGCGCCTGGCGCTCGACGGCATGGGCGAATCCACCTGGCAGGCGCTGATCGATGCCGGCCTGCTGCACGGCCTGTTCGACTGGCTCACGCTCACTCCTGCGCAGCTCGCCGCCGTCCCCGGCATCGGACCGACCCGCGCCAGACGCCTGGCCGAAGCCTTCGCACGCACGCGCGCCCGCAGCTTCGCACGCTGGCTGCAGGCGCTGGGCATGCCGCCGGCCGGCCGGTCCAGCCTGCCGGACTGGCGCACCCTGGCCGCGCGCGACACCGCGGCCTGGAACGACCAGCCGGGCGTGGGGCCCGGCCGTGCAGCCAGCCTGCAGGCCTTCTTCCACCACCCGGAGGTCGTGCGGCTGGCCGCGCGTCTGCATGCGGCCGGCGTGAAGGGTTTCTGACGCGCCTGCCGAAGCGGACTTGGCGTGTGCCGGCGGCGCGGCATCAGGGGCGAGGAGACGGAGCTACCGCATGGCGCGCGATGCGACCGGGCCGTCCACCGTGACGACAGGCCATCCGGTGCGGACGAGGTACGGGTGCGCGGTCCGCGATGACAGCATCGCGGCCTGGCGGTCGTTATCGGAGCGCAACGCATGAAGAGACCGGTCCGGCCGGGCGGCGCCCGGCGCCGGGGTCGATCGACCAGCGCGTCGCCGAGCTCGGCGATCGGCGCGAGGCGACCCGGGCAGGATGCGCACGCTCATCCACGCGGCCGATCCCGGGGTGGTGGAACAGTGGAAGTGGATGGCACGCCGGCCGGGTCGCAGGACGGCATCCTCTGCACCCGTGAGGCCGACACGTCGGTGGCGAAGCTGACCCTCGCCAAGGGGGCGTCGCTGCGGGACCCGGCAGGACTCCTCAACGCCCGCCTGATGGGAACGTCAGGCGTGCGATCGGACCTCCGCGAGGGCGAGACGAGACGGCCGACGCGGCTGCCCTCGAGGCACTCGTCCGCAAGGCGGTCGCGTTCTACCGCTCCGTCCGCAAGGCCAGGCCGAGGCGCGTCAGGTAGCACGTGCCGCTGGGAGCTGGCGGCACCGGCCATCTGCCTGCGGGTGCGCCACGCGCGGATGCGGGACCCCCGCGTCGCCCGCGTGCGAAGAAAGCGGTGCCCGCCTCAGGCGAGGATTTCCCCGTCCACGTAGTACCAGCGCCCGTCTTCGCGCACGAAGCGGCTCACTTCGTGCAGGCGTTGCGCGCGACCGCCGCCGTAGCGCAGCCGCGCGACGAACTCGACCACCGCTTCGGCGGCGCCGCGCTCGTGCCGCTTGACCGACAGGCCCAGCCAGCTCGGCGCGGGCTGCTGCGCGGCGAGCTTGAGGTGCGCGGGGCGGGTGCTGGGGTGCCAGGTCGCGAGCAGGTAGTCCTCGCGCTTGAGCACGTAAGCGCTGTAGCGCGAGCGCATCAGCGCCTCGGCGTCCGGCGCGGGGGTCCCCTCGTGCAGCGGGCCACAGCAGCGGGCGTAGCCGGCCGGGTTGCCGCAGGGGCAGGGAGTCAGGGTGTCGACGGCGCGCACGATCGCTCCGCTGGAGGCATGGGCCCCATGCTGCCACCATGCGCCGCGCTTGCCCATCCACCCGACGCCCGCGGCTGTGCAGGAAGTCATGGTAGGCATCGCGGGAGGCCGCTGGTTACAGTCGGGGACGGCGCGTCGCGCCCGCTCCACGCCGCGTCGTGCGGCCCGTCACCGGAGGTTCCATGTTGCCGTTCCGCCCGCTCGTCCTGGCGTCCGTCCTCGCCGCCGCCCTCGCCGTCCCGCTGGTCCATGCGCAGACCGCGCCGCTGACGCCGGACATCCCGGCCAGCTTCAAGGCGCCGACCGCCGCCAACGACTACGTCAAGCGCGAGGTGATGATCCCGATGCGCGACGGCGTGAAGCTGCACACCGTGATCGTGATCCCCAAGGGCGCGCACGACGCGCCGATCCTGCTCACCCGCACGCCCTACAACGCCGACGGGCGCGCCGCGCGCAACGACTCGCCGCACATGCTCGACGTGCTGCCGCAGGGCGACGAGGTGTTCGTCGAGGCCGGCTACATCCGCGTGTTCCAGGACGTGCGCGGCAAGTACGGTTCCGAGGGCGAGTACGTGATGACGCGCCCGCTGCGCGGTCCGCTCAACTCCAGCGAGGTGGACCACTCCACCGACGCTTACGACACCATCGACTGGCTGGTGAAGCACGTGCCCGAATCGAACGGGCGCGTGGGCATGCTCGGTTCCTCCTACGAGGGCTTCACCGTGGTGATGGCGCTGGTGCACCCGCATCCGGCGCTCAAGGTGGCCGCACCGGAGAGCCCGATGGTGGACGGCTGGATGGGCGACGACTGGTTCCACTACGGCGCCTACCGCAACGTCAACCTCGACTACCTCACCGGACAGAACAGCAAGAGGGGCGCCGGCTCGGCCATCCCCCGCCAGGCCTACGACGACTACACCAATTTCCTGCGCGCCGGTTCCACCGGCGACTATGCGCGTGCCGCGGGCCTCGAGCAGCTGCCGTTCTGGCGCAAGGTGCACGAGCACCCGGCTTACGACGCCTACTGGCAGGCACAGGCGCTGGACAAGGTGATGGCCGCCCAGCCGCTCAAGGTGCCGACCCTGTGGCTGCAGGGCCTGTGGGACCAGGAGGACATGTGGGGCGCGATCCACAGCTACGAGGCGGTGGAGCCCAAGGACACCACCAACACCATGAACTACCTGGTGATGGGCCCGTGGCGGCACAGCCAGGTGAACTACGATGGCCGCTCGCTCGGCCCGCTGCAGTGGGACGGCGACACCGCGCTGCAGTTCCGCCGCGACGTGCTGCTGCCGTTCTTCAACCAGTACCTGGTGGATGGTGCGCCCAAGGCCGACACGCCGCCGGTGCTGATCTACAACACCGGCGAGAACCACTGGGACCGTTTCCAGCGCTGGCCGCTGAGCTGCGAGCAGGGCTGCGCCTCCAGGCCGAAGCCGCTGTACCTCACCGCCGGCGGCGGGTTGTCGTTCCAGGCGCCGGCTGCCGGTGCCGCCGCGTACGACGAGTACGTCTCCGACCCGGCCAAGCCGGTGCCCTACCTGCCGCGCCCGGTGGTGTTCGCCGACCACGAGGCGTGGACGCGCTGGCTGGTCACCGACCAGCGCTTCGTCGACGGCCGCCCGGACGTGCTCACCTACGTCAGCGAGCCGCTCACCGCGCCGCTGCACATCGGCGGCGTGCCGCGGGTGGACCTGGTGGCCTCCACCAGCGGCAGCGACAGCGACTGGGTGGTCAAGCTGATCGACGTGTACCCGGACACGGTGCCCTCGAACCCGGCGATGGGCGGCTACGAGCTGCCGATCGCGCTGGACATCTTCCGCGGCCGCTACCGCGAGAGTTTCGCCAAGCCGCAGCCGATCACGCCGAACGCGCCACTGCACTACCGCTTCGACCTGCCCACCGCCAACCACGTGTTCGAGCCCGGGCACCGGATCATGGTGCAGGTGCAGTCCACGCTGTTTCCGCTGTACGACCGCAACCCGCAGACCTACGTGCCGAACATCTTCGACGCCAAGGCGGCCGACTACCGCAAGGCGACCCAGCGCGTGTACCACGCGCCGGGCCAGGCCAGCCTGATCAGCCTGCCGGTGGTGTCCGGGCAGTGAGCGGCGGGCGCGGCGGACGAGGAGCGTCCGCCGCCCGCGCCTCAGGCCGGGCCCGGTGGCGTCCTGCGCCACACGCGGCAGCGGTTGTTCGCCGGCATGGCGTGGTCGGCCTGCAGCGCGAAGCCGGCGTCCGCCGCCAGCGCATCGACCGCCGCGGCGTCGCGCAGTCCCATGCGCGGGTCGCGCGCCTTCAGCGCGTGGTCGAACGCGGCGTTGCTTTCGCTGGTGTAGCGCCCGCCCTCGTTGAACGGACCGTAGATCGCCAGCACGGCGTCGTCGGTGGTGACGTCCGCGAGCCGCGCGAACAGGCGCTCGACCTCCGACCAGCCCATGATGTGCAGCGTGTTGGCGCTGAACACGGCGTCGTAGCGCGCCGCCGGCCAGGGGCCGGCGACGTCGAGCACGAGCGGCGGCGGCGTGTTTGGCAGGCCGGCCTCGTCCAGCCACAGGCGGATGCCCGGCAACTGCTCGGGCCGGTCCGAGCACTGCCAGCGCAGCCAGGGCAGGGCGGCGGCGAAATGCACGGCATGCTGGCCGGTGCCGCTGCCGATCTCCAGCACCCGGCGCCGGTCCGCGAAGGCCTCGCGCAGCACGCCGAGGATCGGTTCACGGTTGCGCTCGCAGGCGGGCGCGAACGGCTTGTCCACCTCAGGCCGGACGCCCGCGCAGCACCCGTGCCGGCAGCATCAGCAGGGCGCCGAGGAAGGCGAACACCGCATGCAAGGTGATGCCGACCAGCCGGAACGGCAGCGACAGCAGCCACACGATGGGATAGAGCACCAGCGCCAGCAGCGCGAGCGGCCAGCAGAACACCAGCAGCAACAGCCACAACAGGAAACCGACCATGGCCCGTCCTCGGGTGGTGGGAGTGCACCGACTCTAGCGCGGCCGGTGGATGGCTGCGTAGATGACTCCCGGCACCCGTTCAGTGCATGCCGGCCATCGGGTCCACGCCGATCAGCACGCGGTGCAGCCAGAACGCGAACACCGCCCAGGCGAGCGCGCCGACCACCGCCACCTTGAGGTCGCCGGCCAGCGTGCCGGCCGGGTAGGTGACGCCGGCCTGCCGGTCGCGCCGCCGCGACACGGCGAACAGCGCCACCGACCACAGCAGGAACGCGCCGAACAGCACCACGTCGTGCAGCCCGCCCGCCGCCAGCAGGTGGCCGAAGGCCCACACCTTCACGCCCAGCACCTGCGGATGGCCGACGGCGGCCTTCAGATGGTTGCGCGGTATGCGGGCGGCGGCGACCAGCACGAAGGCGACCAGCGTGAACAGGGCATTGAGGTGCTGCAGCCACAGCGGCGGCACGTACAGCAGCACGGCATGCCGCCGCGCCATCCCGAAGCCGTAGCACAGCAGCACGAAGCCGACCAGCGAGACGACCGCGAACAGCGCCTTCCAGCGCTTCTCGCCCAACCGCGCGCGCTGGCGCTCGCGCCAGGTGGGCGCGACCATGCGCAGCGAATGCATGCCCAGGAAGATCAGCAGGCCGAGAACCAGGATGGACATCGGGGCACTCCGGGGGGGGGGATCGCCCGAGTATAGGCAGCGGACCCGGCCGCACGAGTGACACTCGTCAGCCGGCGGGACTGATCCCGATCACCAGTGCCACTGCCGCCTCGCCCAGCTCGAGCCGCCCGTCACCGCCGCGCCATGCATCGCCCTCGCGCAGGCCACCGTCCGCCGTGTCGACCGTGCCGCGGGCCACGTAGACCAGCACCACCGCGGCATCGAGCGAGTGGCGGCCCGGCCCGTGCAGCGCCTGCAGGCGACCGTGCGCCAGGCCGCGGCGCACCATCAGGTTGAAGTCGCGCGTGGGCCCGTCGGCCAGCGTGATCGACACCGCTGCTTCGCCGGGAAAGGCAAACGGTGCGTAGGGTTCGGTCAAAGCGTGGACGCGGCCGTCGTCCAGGCGCATGGTGAAGCCCGCCCCGTCCAGCAGCACGATGGTGCGGTCGATGCCGGGAAAGGCCGAGAACGGCGCGGCACTGTCCACCTCGGCCACGCTCGCGCGCCAGAGGAAATCGTCCATACCCGCGCCGGCCGGCTCCACGGCCAGCTCGCGCGTGCGCCCCAAGCCATTCTTCCAGGGGCGGGCCGGGCAGTCGTGCAGGTGCAGGATGCGGGACACGGCAGCACTCCTCGCAAAACGTCATTGTAGGAGCGAGGTGCTCGCGATGCCTCTGCTGTTCGCGCGCCCGGAGCCAAGAGCTCGGAGCCAAGGGTCGCGGGCACGCACGCTCCTACACAGGCGGGCGTCAGGCCACGCGTTCGATCACGCGCTCGAACGGCGGCAGCGCACGCAGCATGTTGGCGCCGTAGCGCTTGGTGACCACGCGCCGGTCCAGCAGCACGATGCGGCCGCGGTCGGTCTCGCTGCGGATCAGGCGGCCGCAGTATTGGGTCAGCAGCCGCGTCGCCTCGGGAATGCTCACCTCGAGGAACGGGTTGCGGCCGCGCGATTCGAGCCACTCGGCGTAGGTGGCGCCGACCGGGTCGGTCGGCACCGCGAACGGCAGCTGGGTGATCACCACCGTCTCGCACAGCTTGCCGGGCAGGTCCAGGCCCTCGCCGAAGGAGGCCAGGCCGAACAGCGTGCTGCCCTTGCCGGCCTCGACGTCGGCGACGTGCTCGGCGATCAGCTGCGCCTTGCCCAGCGAGCCCTGCGCGCGCACCTTGCGCACCTTGTCGATGGGCAGGCGCTGCAGCACGCGGTCGAGCTTGGCGCGCGAGGTGAACAGCACCAGGTTGCCGGCGCTCCAGTCCAGGTGCCCGGCCAGCCAGTCGCAGATCGCCTGCGCGTGCGCCTCGCGCGCATCGGGCAGCACGTCGATGGCCGGCACTTCCAGCCGCGCCTGGCGGGCGAGATCGAACGGCGAGGGCAGGCCCAGCGTGACCGCGTCGTCGGGCAGGCCGACCGCGTCGGCGTAGCCGCGGAAGTTGCCGCCCGCGCTCAGCGTGGCCGAGGTCAGCACCACCCCGCTGGCGTTGTTCCACAGCACGTGGCGCAGCAGGCCGCCGGCGGAGACGGAGGAGGCATGGCAGACCAGCTGCTGGTCGCCGGCGAGCGTCACCCAGCGCGCCAGCGGCGGCGCGTTGTCGGCATCCTCGCCCGACCAGGCACGCCAGGTGCGCTCCTGCCGGTCCAGCCGTTCCAGCGCCATGCCCAGCTCGCGCGCCAGCGCCTCCTGGGTCGGGCCGCCGTCGGTCATCTCCACCACGGCGCGACGCACGGCGCCGAGCCAGCGCTGGATCTCGGCGGTCTGCGCGTGCAGTAACTGCGCCTGCGCCACCCAGTCCGCCGGCAACTGGCCGAGCGAACCGCGGTACATCGGCTCGCTTTCGCCCGGGTCTGGCAGCCAGGCCAGGCGGATCGCCCGTTCCAGTTCTTCCAGGCTGTCGCTGAGTTCCTGCAGCCTGGCGTCACCCGCGTCGAGCGAGAGCTTGCCCAGCGATTCCTTGTCGGTAAGCGAGTAGGCCGCGTGCACCTGGCGCGCCAGGCGGCTCAGCTGGCGCACCGCCACGCCCAGGTGGACTTCCGCCGCGCCGCGGTCGATCGCCTTGGCCGGCACGTGGTGCGCCTCGTCGAACACGTACAGCGTCTCGGCCGGCTTGGGCAGGATCACGCCGCCCCAGCCCTCGTCCTCGCCGGGCATGGTGAGGTCGGCCAGCACCAGGTCCTGGTTGGCCACGATCAGCTCGGCGTCTGCCACCGCGCGGCGCGCGGCGAAGAACGGGCAGGCCATGAAGTGCACGCACTTGCGTCCGGTGCAGCCGCCGGCGCTGGTGGTGAGCATCGGCCGCAGCAGGTCGCCGACGGGCTCGGGCGCGGCGTCCATGTCGCCGTTCCAGTCGCCGCGTTCGAAGGCACCGGCCAGCTTCGCCAGTGCCTGCTTGTCGCGCTCGGCGGGCGGTTTCGACCACAGCGCCAGGTCCGCGTCGAAGCCCAGGCCCATCTGGCTCGGTTCCGTGCCCAGGCTCTGCCGCGCCATGGCCAGGTTGCGCGGGCACAGGTAGCGGCCGCGGCCCTTCGCCAGGGCGACCTTGGCCGCGTGGCCGGTGAGCTTGAGGTAGAGCGGGATGTCGCGTTCGACCAGCTGTTCCTGCAGCGCCACGGTGGCGGTGGCGATCAGCAGTTTCTTCTTCTGTGCGCGCGCCACTTCCATGCCGGCAATCAGGTAGGCCATCGACTTGCCGGTGCCGGTCGGCGCCTCGATCGCCGCGGCGCCGCCCTCGCTGGCCAGCGCCTTGGCCACCTCGGCGATCATCCTGCCCTGCGCCGCACGGGGGCGGAAGCCGGGCAGGCCGTCCTTCAGGCGCGCGTAGGCGGCGCGGATCGCGTCCTTGGTGGCGTCGGTGAGCATCGAACGATTCTAGCGGGCCGGCCCGCCGGCGCCGCGTAGCTGCGGCGCCCCGTCACTCAAGATGCATGCCGATCGGCCGATCCTGTGATAGGCATCAACAGCAGAGCAGAGCCGACGGTACTACGGTATCCCAGATGAAGAGGCGTCGCTGCCACGCGCGGGCGCGTCACCGCGCCGTTTGCCACGGACGCCGGCCAGCCCGGTGCGGGGGGCGCGTATGAGTCTTTCCGGTACCACCCGGCTGTTGCCGCTGCAGGCGAGCCTGTCGTCCTGGTTGACCCGGCTGGTCGAGGCGACCACGCCGGCGGAGGTCGCCGAGGTGATCGCCGACTTCGCCAAGGCGCAGGGCGGCAGCCGCGAGGCCGTGGTGGCCTGGCGCAGTGCGGGCCTGCTGCAGACGTACAGCAGCGCCGGCCGGCCGCCGGACCAGGACCGCATCGGCCGTGCCCAGGCCTTGCTCGCGCCGACCGCACAGGCGTTCGTGCTGGAAGGCCGTTGTCTGGCCTTGCGGCTGCTGCCGCAGGAACGCGCAGTGCTGCTGCTGGAACTGGAGCACGAGTCCGCCCCCGAGCCGCTGGTGGCCTCGCTCGAGCGCTTCCTGGACCTGGCCGCGCGGCACCTGCGGCGAGCCCTGCAACTGGCGGACCTGCAGGACTCGCACCGGCAACTGGCGCGCTCGGAGGCCCTGCAGCGGGCGCTCTTCGCGATCTCCGACCTGGCCGGTTCGGAGCAGGACATGCCCGAGATGCTGCGCGGCATCCATTCGATCATCAGTACGCTGATGTACGCGGAGAACTTCTACATCGTGCGCAGCGACCCGGCGCGCGGGACCATGTGCTTCCTGTACTACGCCGACGTCAAGGACGAGGACGCCCCCGAGATCGGCCTGGACATGCCGATGGATACCTGGCGCAACGGCCTGACCTGGCACGTGCTCACCGGCGGCAAGGCGCTGATGGGCAGCCACGAGGAGATCCGCCGCCAGGTCGACGGCGTGCTGACGCCGTCGGGCCCGGACAGCATCGACTGGCTCGGCGTGCCGATGCTGCGCGACGGCCAGGTGCACGGCGCCCTGGTGGTGCAGAGCTACCAGGAGGGCATCGGCTTCTCCGAGGAGGATCGCACCCTGCTCGAGTTCGTCGGCAGCCACGTGCTCACCGCACTGGAGCGCAAGCAGCACAAGCACGAGCTGGAGGAGCGGGTGCGCCTGCGCACGCAGGAACTGGCCGAGGCCAACCGCGGCCTGCAGCAGGAGGTGCTCGAGCGCCAGCGTGCCGAGCGCCTGCAGGCGGCGCTGTTCAAGATCGCCCAGCTCGCCACCGCTGACATCGACCAGGCCGAGTTCTACCAGCGGGTCCACGTGGTGGTGGGCGGCTTGCTGGACGCGCGCAATTTCTACATCGCCCTGCTCGCCGACAACGGGCGCGTGCTCGAGTTTCCCTACTACGTCGACGAGCGCATCGACAACCCCAGGTCGCGCCCGCTCGCGCGTGGCCTGAGCGAGTACGTGCTGCGCACGGGGCGGCCGCTGATGGGGCGCAAGGAGGACGTGGAACGGCTGGGCGCCGCCGGCGAGGTGGACCTGCTGCGCATCCGCGCGCCCGCGCTGTGCTGGCTCGGCGTGCCGCTGCGCGTGGGCGAGGAGGTGATCGGCCTGGTCGCCGTGCAGAGCTACACCGACCAGCTGGTCTACGACGACGCGGACCAGGAGCTGCTCAGCTTCGCCGCGCTGCAGATCGCCAACAGCATCCACCGCCGCCGCGCGGCCGCCTCGCTGCAGCGTGCCTACGCCGAGCTCGAGCTGCGCGTACAGGAACGCACGCGCGAGCTGCGCGAGCAGATCCAGGAGCGCGAGCGCATCCAGCAGCAGCTGCGGCACGAGGTGATGCACGACGCGCTCACCGGCCTGCCCAACCGCGGCTACCTGCGCGACCGGCTCGAACGGGTGCTGGCGTTGCAGCAGCGCGAACCGACCCATCGTTGCGCCCTGCTGTACCTGGACGTGGATCGCTTCAAGGTCATCAACGACAGCCTCGGCCACCTGGCGGGCGACGCCTTCCTGAAGGAGATCGCGCGGCGCCTGCACGCCTGCGTGCGCGAGCCGGACGTGGTGGCGCGCCTGTCCGGCGACGAGTTCGCGATCCTGCTGGAGAACGTGGAGGTGCCCTCCACCGCGACCATGGTCGCCCAGCGCGTGCTCGAGGCGCTGAGCGAGCCGATGCAGGTCGCCGGCCGCGAGCTGGAGCCCTCGGCCAGCATGGGCATCGCCATCGGCGACAGCAGCTACGCCAGCGCCGACGAGGTGCTGCGCGACGCCGACATCGCGCTGTACCGCGCCAAGGAACAGGGCCGCAAGCGCTACGAACTGTTCGACGACACGCTGGCGAAGAACGTGGTCGACGTGCTCACGATGGAGGGGGAGCTGCGTCACGCCCTGCAGCGCAACGAATTCGAGCCCTACCTGCAGCCGTTCTGCCGGCTGGGCGACGGCGGCGTGGTCGGCTACGAGGCGCTGCTGCGCTGGAACCATCCGGTGCTCGGCGTGCTGTGCCCGGCCGACTTCCTCAAGATCGCGCACGACAGCGGCCACATCGAGACCATCGACTGGCGCCTGTTCGAACGCGCCTGCGAGCGCTTTCTGCTGCTGAAGGACAAGGACACCTTCCTCACCTTCAACGTTTCCGCGCTGCACCTGCGCCACGGTGACTTCGACGCGCGCCTGGTACGCCTGCTCGAACGCACCGGCCTGCCGCCGACGCGGTTGATCGTCGAAGTCACCGAGGGCTCGCTGCTGGACAACCCCGAGCAGGTCCGCGCCATGCTCGAGCGGCTGCGCGCGATCGGCGTGGGCGCGGCGCTGGACGACTTCGGCACCGGCTATTCCTCGCTCAGCTACCTGCATTCGCTGCCGCTGCGCATGCTGAAGATCGACCGCGCCTTCGTGCACGCACTGGGCGAGGAGGAGCACGGCACCGCCACCACGGTGGTGGCGGCGATCCTGGCGCTGGCCCGGGCGCTCAACATCCAGGTCATCGCCGAGGGCATCGAGACGCCGGTGCAGCGCGATGCGTTGCTGCGCATGGGCTGCGAGCTGGGCCAGGGCTACCTGCTGGGGCATCCCGCGCCGATCGGGGAGTGGCTGCGCGCCACGCCATAGCGGGCGCCCGGGCCGTCCGCAGTCGTGCCGTGCAGTGCGCTACCGCCCGCCGGTGATGTCCAGCGCCACCGCCTCCGCCACGCGGATGCCGTCCACCGCCGCCGAGAGGATGCCGCCGGCGTAGCCGGCGCCTTCGCCGGCCGGGAACAGGCCGCGCGTGTTCAGGCTCTGGTAGTCCGCCTCGTTGCGCCGGATGCGGACCGGCGAAGAGGTGCGTGTTTCCACGCCGGTCAGCACCGCGTCGTGCGTGGCGAAGCCGCGGATCTGCCGGTCGAACACGGGCAGGGCCTCGCGGATGGCGGCGATGGCGTAATCCGGCAGTGCGCCGGAAAGATCGGTCGGGCGCACGCCGGGCTTGTACGAGGGCAGCACCTCGCCGAACGCCGGCGACGGCCGCCCGGCCAGGAAATCGCCCACGCGCTGGCCCGGCGCGGCGTAGTCGCCGCCGCCCAGGACGAAGGCGTGCGATTCCCAGTGCCGCTGCAGCGCGATGCCGGCCAGCGGTCCGTCGCCGTAGGGCGCGAAGTCCTCCGGCGTGATGCCGCAGACGATCGCCGCATTGGCGTTGCGCTCATTGCGCGAGTACTGGCTCATGCCGTTGGTGACGACGCGGCCGGGCTCCGAGGTGGCGGCGACCACGGTGCCGCCGGGGCACATGCAGAAGCTGTACACCGAACGCCCGCTCTGGCCCGGCTTGTTGCCGTGGTGCACCAGCTTGTAGTCGGCCGCGCCGAGGATCGGGTGGCCGGCCTGCGGGCCGAAGCGGGCGCGGTCGATCAGCGACTGCGGGTGCTCGATGCGGAAGCCGATCGAGAACGGCTTGGGCTCCACGTACACGCCGCGTGCATGCAGCATGGCGAAGGTGTCGCGCGCGCTGTGGCCCACCGCCAGCACCACGTGGTCCGAACGCAGCTCGCCGCCGTCGGCCAGTTTCACGCCGCGTACGCGGCGCCCGCCGGCGGCATCGGTCTCGATCAGCAGGTCGTCCACGCGCTGGTCGAAGCGGATCTCGCCGCCGAGCGCCTGGATGGTGCCGCGCATGTTCTCCACCATCGTCACCAGGCGGAAGGTGCCGATGTGCGGCTTGCTGACGTAGAGGATCTCCTCCGGCGCGCCGGCTCGGACGAACTCGGTGAGCACCTTGCGGCCATGGTGGTGCGGATCGGAGATCTGGCTGTGCAGCTTGCCGTCGGAGAAGGTGCCGGCGCCGCCTTCGCCGAACTGCACGTTCGACTCGGGGTGCAGGTTGCGCTTGCGCCACAGGTCCCAGGTGTCCCTGGTGCGCTCGCGCACCGCCTTGCCGCGATCGAGCACGATCGGGTGGAAGCCCATCTCCGCCAGGATCAGCGCGGCGAAGATCCCGCACGGGCCGAAGCCCACCACGACAGGCCGATGCGCCAGGCCGGCGGGCGCCTTCGCCACCGGGCGGTAGCGGGTGTCGGGCGTGGGCTGCACGTGGCGGTCCTCGGCGAAGCGCGCCAGCACGGCGGCCTCGTCGGCCACCTCCACGTCCAGCGTGTAGATCAGCGCGATCGCGCCACGCTTGCGGGCGTCGTAGCCGCGACGGAACACGGTGTAGCCACGCAACGCGCCGGCCGGCAGGCGCAGGCGCTCGCGGATGGCGGCGTCCAGCGCTTCGGGCGGATGGTCGAGCGGGAGCTTGAGATCGGTCAGTCGCAGCATGGGGTCCGAGCGGCGGCGCGGCCGCCTTGCGCCAGGGCTGCGTATTGTCCGTGTGCCGGCACGGCGGGAACAAGGCGTTCAAGTGACGCCGAGGGACCGGTCCTGACGTCCGTGGCGGCACCGGGGCACGCGCCGGTGACGCGCCGCGCCACTCAGGCGGCGAGGATGGTCAGGAACTGCGCGCCGGTCGCCTGCGGGTGCAGCAGCACCACGCGGGTCGCATCGGCACCGGCCTGCTTGCAGGCGGCCGGGGTGCACAGCTGGCCGTCATCGGTGACCACCGCCAGCGGCGTGGGGTGCTGCGCATCCAGCGGGCGGCGGTACACCAGGCCATGCTGCGGGCCGCCGGCGATGATGCACTCGTAGAAGCTTTCCATCGGTGCTGTCCCGTTCGGTGGGTGTCGACCGGGGACAAGCAGCTCGCGCGCCAAGGTCGGGCGGGGAACGTGGCCTGCGTCACGTTTCGCGCACCGGGGCGATGCCGGCTGCGCATTCGGCGGGCGCGCCGGCCGGCCGGCGCGCCCGCGGCGCTCACTGCTGGGCGCCGGCGATGAAGTCGGTCTTGCCCAGGTCCGCGCCGGCCTCGCGCAGGATCACGTAGGTGGTGGTGCAGTGGAAGTACAGGTTGGGGATGACGAAGGTGAACAGGTAGCCCTGGCCGTCGAAATCCAGTTCGCCGTTGCGCATCTTCAGGTGGATCGGCCGCTGCTCGCTGCCGTCGATCTGCTCGGCCTTGAAGCCCTGCACGTAGTCGAGCACGCGCTGGATGCGCGCGTAGAGCTGCTCCAGCGTGGTCTCGTTGTCCTCGAACGAGGCCGGCTCCGCACCGGCCAGGCGGGCGGCGCCGCGGGCGGCCATGTCGCAGGCGATCTGCACCTGCTTGACCAGCGGCAGCATGTCCGGGATCAGGCGGGTCTGCAGCAGCACCTCGTCGCTGACGCCCTTGGCCCTGGCGTGCGCCTCGCCCTTCTTCAGCACGTGGGTGAGGTTGGACAGCGCCCGCACGAACACGGGAACGGAAGCCTGGTACATGGACAGCGTCATGGGAAGCTCCAAGTCAGTGGGAGGAATCGTCCGGCAGGGCGCGCGGCGCGCCCACGGTGGGGGCATCCGCGGCCTCCGCCAAGGGGCGGGTATGGGCGGTCACGCGGGCGGCGATCACGGTGCCGACCACCAGCAGTGCCGCCGACAGCACGAACGCCAGGCCGGGCAGGTGCCACGGCGCGGCGTCGGAGATCGAGAAGGCGAACACCTGCGCGAACAGGTAGGGCCCGAAGATGCCGGCGAAGCTGCCCAGGCTGGTGATCGCCCCCTGCAGGCGGCCCTGTTCCGACGGGTCGACCTGGTGCGTCATGATCGCCTGGATCGGCGGCCCCGCCAGGCTCCACAGTGCCATCAGCGGGATGCCCACCAGGAACACCCAGCCCCGGCTGGCCAGGCCCATCAGCAGGAAGGCGCCGACGCCGCAGAGCAGACCGGCCAGCAGCACGCGCCGTTCGCCGAAGCGCGGCGTCAGCCGTCCGGTGAGGAAGGCCTGCACCGAGCCGTCGCAGGCGCCGACCAGCATCAGCACGAAGCCCACCGCCTGCGGGCCCCAGTGGTAGCGGTAGTCGGCGTACAGCACGAAGGTGGTCTGCAGCACGTAGTGCGCCAGGTAGACCAGGAACATCACGATGCCCAGGCCCAGCACCTGCGGGTAGCGGCGCAGCAGCTTCAAGGAGCCGAGCGGGTGCGCGCTGTGCAGCTCGAAGCGCGGCGTGCGCCGCTCCTTCGGCAGCGACTCGGGCAGGATCAGGAGCCCGTAGAGGAAATTGCAGGAAGCCAGTCCGGCGGCGACCCAGAACGGCAGGCGCAGCGAGATGTCGCCGAGGAAGCCGCCCAGCCCCGGGCCCATGATGAAGCCCAGCCCGAAGGCGCCGCCGAGCACGCCGTAGGCCGCCGCGCGCTTCTCCTTGGGCGTGATGTCGGCGATGTAGGCGTTCGCGGTGGTGAAGCTCGCCGCGGTCATGCCCAGCAGGGTGCGGCTGACGAACAGCAGCCACAGCGAGGGCGCCAGCGCCAGCACGACGAAGTCGACCGCGAGGCCCAGGTTGGAGATCAGGATCACGGGACGGCGCCCGAAGCGGTCCGACAGCGCCCCCTGCACCGGCGAGAAGGCGAACTGCACGATCGCGAACACGGTGGAGAACACGCCCACCCACCATGCCGCCCGCGCGACGCCGCCGCCGGCCAGTTGCTCGATCAGGTGCGGCAGTACCGGGATGATGATCCCGAACGCGAGGATGTCCAGGAACACAGTGACGAAGATGAACGCCACCGCGGCCCGGCGGCGGGTGTCGCTGAGTACGGTGTGGGTCGAGTCCATGCGGGGGCACCGGAGGCGAAGCGCGAACGATAGCGCATGACCGACGGTAAATTGATGCGGGCCGGGCAATACGGCCTTGTCGGGCCTGCCGCAGTCGGGCGGCCTTCGCGGACGGGGCAGGAGCCCGCTCCTACCCGGGCGGCTGCGCCAGCTCCCGTGCGCTGAGGTAGCCGTCGCGGTTGCGGTCCAGCCGGTGGAACTGCGCGCGCAGGTCGGCCTGGAAGGCGGCCAGCGTGCGCGGCGTGCGGCGCGGCCCGGGCGGCAGCTCGGTCGCGTCGAGCACGCCGTCGCCGTTGGCGTCCATCGCGCGGAAGCCGGCACTCAGGTAGTTGACGTATTCCTGCACATCGATGCGGCCGTCGCCGTCGGTGTCGAAGCGACGCAGGTAGTCCGCCGGCGTGTCCTGCGCCAGCACCGCCAGCGGCAGCAGCAGGGCCAGCGCGGCCAGGCGGTCAGCGGCCACCACGGATGCCGATGAAGTCCAGGAACTCCGCCCGCGTGCGCGCGTCCTCGCGGAACGCGCCGAGCATCTGGCTGGTCACCATCGATACGCCGCGCTTGTGCACGCCGCGGGTGGTCATGCACTCGTGGCTGGCGTCGATCACCACCGCCACGCCGGCGGGCCTGAGGTTTTCCTGGATGCAGTTGGCGATCTGCGCGGTGAGCTTTTCCTGCACCTGGAAGCGGCGCGCATAGCCCTCCACCACGCGGGCGAGCTTGCTGATGCCGACCACGCGGTTGGTCGGCAGGTAGCCCACGTGGGCGCGGCCGATGATCGGCGCCATGTGGTGCTCGCAATGGCTCTCGAACTCGATGTCGCGCAGCACGACCATCTCGTCGTAGCCGTCGACTTCCTTGAAGGTGCGCTTGAGGAACTCGGCCGGGTCCTCGGCGTAGCCGGAGAACCAGTCGCGGTAGGCCTTGACCACGCGCCGCGGCGTGTCGAGCAGGCCTTCGCGCGAGGGATCCTCGCCGGCCCAGCGCAGCAGCGTGCGCACGGCCTCTTCGGCCTGCTCGCGGGTGACGTCGTTGGGAATCTGGCTCATCGGAATGCCTTGGCTTGCGGATGTGCCAGTTTAGCGTCCGTCGGCGCAGGCTGCGTCCGGACATGTGTAAAGCGCCCACGACGGCGGCCTCACTCTGTCGGGACGGATCGGGTGAGGGCCGGCGCTGCGGAGCAAGCGCGTTCGCTGCAGTGGCGCTGACCCCGCCATCGATCGCGTCAGACGGTGTCTTCCTCGACGTCGTCGTCCAGCTCGGACACCACGCCCAGCAGCTGCTGGGTCACCTCGCCCGAGAGGGTCTCCACGCCGCGCAGCTTGCGCTCGATGGTGCGGGTCTTCTTGCCGGCCTCGCCCAGGCTCTTGCTCACCGTGTTTATCTGCTTCTCGGCCTTCTCGAGAATGCCCGCGAACTTGCCGAACTCGTTCTTCACCGCGCCCAGCAACTGCCAGACCTCGCTGGAGCGCTTCTCGATGGCGAGCGTGCGGAAACCCATGCGCAGGCTGTTGAGCAACGCGCTCAGCGTCGAGGGACCGGCGATCGTGACGCGATGGTCGCGCTGCAGCTGCTCGAACAGGCCGGGGCGACGAATGACTTCCGCGTACAGCCCCTCGGTCGGCAGGAACAGCACCGCGAAGTCCGTGGTGTGCGGTGGCGACACGTACTTGTCCTTGATCGACTTCGCCTCGTCGCGGATGCGGCGCTCCAGCGCCAGGGCCGCCAGTTCCGCCGCCGCGGCGTCGGCACGGTCGTGCGCGTCCAGCAACCGCTCGTAGTCCTCGGTCGGGAACTTCGAATCGATCGGCAGCCATACCTGCCCCTCGGGGTCCCGGCCCGGCAGGCGGATCGCGAACTCGACCCGGTCGTTGGAGCCGGGGACCGTCGCCACGTTCAGCGCGTACTGTTCGGCGGTGAGCAGTTCGTCCAGCAGCGAGGCGAGTTGCACCTCGCCGAAGATGCCGCGTGCCTTCGGGTTGCTCAGCACGCGCTTGAGGTCGCCCACGCCGCTGGCCAGGCTCTGCATCTCGCCGAGGCCGCGGTGGACCTGCTCCAACCGCTCCGAAACCAGCTGGAAGGACTGGCCCAGGCGCGTCTCCAGCGTGCTCTGCAGCTTCTCGTCGACGGTGGCACGCATCTGTTCGAGCTTGGCGGCGTTGTCGTCCTGCAGCGCCTTGAGCTTGTTCTCCAGCGTGGCGCGCACCTCGCCCATGCGCTTTTCGTTGTCGGCGGTGAGCGCGGCCAGGCGCTGCTCCTGCCGTTCGCTGGCGCGGGCCAGGGTGAGGGTGACTTCCTCGCGGCTCTTGCGCGCGTCCTCGGCCAGCCGCTGTGCCAGCGCCTGCAGGCCGGCGTCGGTGCGGGTGGTCAGGCCGTCCAGGCGCTGCGCGAAGCCGTCGATCCGCTCGGCCTGCTGGCGCGACATGCCGGCCAGCTGCTCGGCCACGTAACCACGGAAGCGGTCAAACCCCTGTTGCAGTTCCTCGCGGCCGGCGCGCTGTTCCTCGCGCAGGACGCGTTCCAGGCGCTCGCCGTCGCTCCTGATCGCATCCAGGCGGGCAGCCAGCCCGTCGTCGGCGCGGCCGCGGCGGAGCAGCACCACCTGCAGCGCCAGCACGGCGCAGGCGGCGAGCAGCAGGAGCACGAGCAGGACATCGGTGAGGGGCATGGCGGGTTCCGGGTGGCGACCCCGCCAGTGTACGCGCTGGCGTCTCAGTCGCCGCGACCCTTCGCGCGCAGGCGCCGGCGCAGGAAGCGCAAAGTGGCGCGTTCCAGCCGGTGCCGGTGCGCGGCGCAGGCCGGGGTGACCACGCGCTGCAGCTCGCCCTCGCGCCAGCCCTCGAACACCTGCGGGTGGATGTAGGAGCCGCGGCAGACCGCCGGCGTGTTGCCGAGCACCCGTGCCACCTGCGCGACGGCCTGCACCAGCGCGTGGCGCCGCGCGCGCTCGCCGCCCTTCTCCGGGAGCGGCGTGCCGGCCAGCACGCCGGCGGCGTGCACGGTGCCGCCCCAGGTGCGGAAGTCCTTCGCGCTGAACGCCTCGCCGCAGGCCGCGTGCAGGTACTCGTTGACCATCCCCGAATCCACCGGCTGGCGTTCGCCCGCGTCGTCCAGGTACTGGAACAGGCGCTGGCCGGGCAGTTGCTGCACGCGACGTACGATGCGCGCCAGCCGGCGGTCGTCCAGCTCGACCTCCTGCTCCTGCCCGCTCTTGCCGCGGAAGCAGAAGCGCAGCCGCCCGCGTGCCACGCGCAGGTGACGCGAACGCAGGGTGGTCAGGCCGTAGCTGCGGTTGCTGCGCGCGTAGGCTTCATTGCCGACACGGATCAGCGTCTGGTCGAGCAGGCGCACCAGCAGTGCCAGCACCTTCTCCCGCGGCAGGCCCGGCAGCGCCAGGTCCTGCCGCGTTCGCCGGCGCAGCGCCGGCAACGCCGCGCCGAAGGCGGGCAGGCGGTCGAACTTGCCGTGGTCGCGCAGTGCGCGCCAGCGCTTGTGGTAGCGGTACTGCTTGCGTCCGCGCGCGTCGCGGCCGGTCGCCTGCAGGTGCCCGGCGGGGTCGGCGCAGATCCACACGTCCTCGTAGGCCGGCGGCACGGCGATGGCGCGGATGCGCGCCAGCTCGGCCGGGTCGCGGATGGTGTGCCCGGCCGGGTCGATGTAGACGAAGCCCTTGCCGCGACGGCGCCGGCGGATGCCCGGCTGCGCGTCGCTCACGTACACCAGGCCGGCCGCGCGCGCCTGGGCGCGCAGGGCCGGATCGGCATCGCCAGGGTGGCTGTTCATCACCGCGGAGTGTGGCAACCGTCGCGATCAAGGCGGCGTGCACGGCGCCGGGCGGGCTTTTGCCTCCTGCCGACGCGCACCGCACGCAAACGGCGCATGATGGGCAGCGGGCCGGACACGGGAGCGAGGTATGGAACACGACTACGACTACCTGATCATCGGCGGTGGCATGGCGGGCGACGCCGCCGCCAGGGCCATCCGCGATGCCGAGCCGGCCGCGCGGATCGGCCTCGTCGGTGCGGAAGGCGATCCGCCGTACAAGCGGCCGCCGCTGTCCAAGGGCCTGTGGAAGGGTGACGAGACGCCCGCATCGATCGACCTGGACACCGCTGCCCATGCCACGCTGCACCTTGGACGCCGCGTGCGGCGGCTGGACCGCGCGGCACGCCGCGCCGGGGACGACCGCGGCGACGGCTACCGCTACCGGCGCCTGCTGCTGGCCACCGGCGCCACGCCGCGACGGCTGCCGTTCGACGGCGACGGGCGGGTGATCCACTTCCGCACGCTCGCGGACTACCGCCGGCTGCGCGATCAGGCGGTCGCCGGCACGCACGTCGCGGTGGTCGGCGGCGGCTTCATCGGCAGCGAGCTGGCCGCCGCGCTGTGCGGCGCCGGCTGCCGGGTGAGCCTGGTGTTCCCCGGGGCCTCCATCGGCAGCGGACGCTATCCGTCGGCGCTGGCGGCGTTCCTCGACGACTACTACCGCGCGCGCGGCGTGGAAGTGCTGGCCGGCGCCAAGGTGGTCGATGGCCGAGCCGGCGAGGCGGGAGTCGAGCTGACCCTGTCCGACGGCCGCCGGCTGCCGGTGGACACCGTGGTCGCCGGCCTGGGCGTGACCCCCGACCTCGCCCTGGCCGAGCAGGCGGGGCTGGTGGTGGGCGATGGCGTGGAGGTCGATGCGCAACTGCGCACCAGCGACCCGGCGATCTGGGCGGCCGGCGACCTGGCCGCCTTCTTCAACCCGGCGCTGGGCCGGCGGTTGCGGGTGGAGCACGAGGACGCCGCCGTCGGCATGGGCGCGCATGCCGGCCGCTGCATGGCCGGCGCGGAGGAGGCCTACGCCACGCTGCCGTACTTCTACTCGGACCTGTTCGACCTCGGCTACGAGGCGGTCGGGCTGCTCGACGCGCGGCTGCAGACGGTGGAGGACTGGAGCGAGCCGCACCGCAAGGGCGTGGTCTACTACCTCGACGCCGGCCGCGTGCGCGGCGTGTTGCTGTGGAACGTGTGGGGCCAGGTCGATGCGGCGCGCGCGCTGATCGCCGAGCCGGGCCCGTTCGTTGCGGACGCGCTGCGCGGGCGCATTCCGCACGACGGCTGAGGTACGGCGTGGAAGATCATTCCACGCGGCAGAACACCGCCTTGAGGTAGCGCCCTTCCGGCACGTCGGCGCGCACTGGGTGGTCGGCGCCGGCGCCGGCCACCTGCAGCAGCTGGATCTCGCGGCCGGCGTTGAGCGCCACCCGGCGCAGCATCTCCAGGAAGTCCGCCTCCGCCACCAGGCCGGTGCAGGAGCAGGTGAGCAGCAGGCCGCCGGGCGGGATCACGTCCAGCGCCAGGCGGTTCATGGCGAAGTACTTCTTCAGCGCGTCGAACACCTTGTTGCGGTCGCGGGTGAGCTTGGCCGGGTCCAGGATCACCGCGTCGTAGCGCTCACCGCGGGCGGTGGCCTGGCGCAGCCACTCGAAGATGTCGGCCTGCTGGAAGTCCACCGCCAGGTCATTCGCCGCGGCGTTGGCGCGCGCGATCTCCAGGATGCCGGCGTCCATGTCCACGCCGGTCGCCTCGCGCGCGCCGGCGGCCATCGCGTGCACCGCGAAGCCGCCCGAGTTGCAGCACAGGTCGAGCACGCGCCGGCCGCGCGCCAGTTCGGCGAAGCGGCGCCGGTTTTCGCGCTGGTCGGCGAAAAAGCCGGTCTTGTGGCCCAGGCCGGGCGCGGCGTGGAAGGCCAGGCCGTGCTCGTGCACCTGCACCGGCGCCGGCGGTCCGGGGCTGCGGCAATCGAAGGATTCCTGCTTCTGCACGTGGCTTTCGGCGAACCAGTACAGCCGCGCGCCGGGGAAGTGCCGCAGCAGCGCGGCGTGGATCGCCTCGCGGAACTTCCACATGCCGGCGGCGAAGTACTCGATCACCAGGATGTCGGCGTAGCGGTCCACCACCAGGCCCGAGAGGCCGTCGCCCTCGCTGTGCACCACGCGCCAGGCGTCGCTGGCACGGTCCAGCTGCAGCAAATCACGACGCAGCTGCACGGCGCGCGTGATGCGCGTGGCGATCCAGTCGGCGTCGATCGTCTCGTCCGCGTCGGCGGTGAGCAGGCGCAGCGCGATGCGCGCGTGGCCGTTCCAGAAGCCGCGGCCGACGAAGCGGCCCTTGGCATCGGCCACGTCGACCACGCTGCCGGGCGGCAATCGGCCCTCCGGCTTGCGCACCTGCGCGGACCACACCCAGGGGTGGCCGGGCGGGCGGTCGGACTTGAGCCGGACGACGGGGAGTTCGGAGGACGGAGTCATCCGCCCATGATAGCCGCTGCGCCTAGCGCAGCTTGAGGATCAGCCACGACAGCAGCGCCAGCAGGTTGACGCCCAGGCGCGCCACCGACGGCCCGGCGATGGCCAGCACGAAGCCCTGCGTGCCGAGGCTCCAGTCCAGCCACGGCCGCGCCAGGTGCACGGTGGTGTAGAGGTTGAGGTAGGCGCCGGCGTGCAGGGCGTAGCTGAACACCGGCGTGGCGACCAGCGGCAGTTGCAGCAGCTGCGCGACCCGCGAGAAGGCCACGCCGCGTTCGCTGCCCTCGACCAGCAGCACGCCCGCCACCAGCACGAAGCCGAAAACGATCAGCGCGATCAGGGCATGCAGCGTGTCGACGGTCGAGCCCATCGCCAGCACGCGGCGCAGGGCGCCGGCGGCGCCGTACAGGCCGCCGGCGATTTCGAGGATGCCGATGAGGCGGAACAGGTAGCTGCGCATCGTGACCGGACCGGACCGTGGGAAAGAGCGCGAAGTGTGCCGTGTTTGCGCCGCGGCGTCTGCGCCCGTGCGCCTCATTCCAGCGCGTCGGCCAGTTCCTGCAGGTCGGCCACGTGCTGCTCCCACCAGCGCGGTTCGGCGGCGAACGGGAACGCCGCCGGAAAGGCCGGATCGGCCCAGCGTTCGGCGATCCAGCCGGCGTGGTGGACCTGGCGCATGGCGCGCAGCGCGGGGATCAGCGCGAGCTCGGCCGGATCGAAGTCGCGCATCGAGGCGTAGCCCTCCAGCAGCGCCGCCATCGCCGCCTCGTCGTGGGCGAGCATCCACAGGTCCTGTACCGCCGGGCCGATGCGCGCGTCGTCCAGGTCGACGAAATGCGGGCCGGCGTCGGTCCAGAGCAGGTTGCCGGGGTGGCAGTCGCCGTGCAGGCGCAGCTGGCGCACCGGACCGGCCGCCTCGACGCGGGCGCCGACCGCCGCTCCCAGCCGCTGCACGGCGGCGCGATACACGCCGGCCAGGTGCGGCGGCAGCAGCGGCGAGGCCAGCACGGCACGGGACGGGCGTTCGATCAGCGTGGCCCGGTCGATCCGCTCGCGGTGCACGAACGGCGCACGCGAACCTGCCGCATGCATCCGCGCGATCAGCCGGCCCAGCCATTGCAGTTGCTCGGCCGACTCCAGCGTGGGGGCGCGACCGCCGCGGCGCGGATAGAGCGCGTAGCGGTAGCCGCCGTGAACGAGCAGGGTGCGGCCCTCGAAGGCCAGCGGTGCCACCACGGGCAGCTCGTCGGCGGCCAGCTCCCGCGCGAAGGCGTGTTCCTCGGCGATCGCCGCGTCGCTCCAGCGCCCGGGCCGATAGAACTTGGCGATCACCGGCGCATCGTCCTCGAGGCCGACCTGCCACACGCGGTTCTCGTAGCTGTTGAGCGCGAGCAGGCGCCCGTCCGGCCACAGGCCGCAGGCACCGACCGCGTCGAGCACGAGGTCGGGGGTGAGGTTGGCGTAGGGCGTCGCGCTCATGCTCCCGGCTCCCTCGCCCCGCCGCGGAGAGGGCCGGGTGCTCGCGACGAAGCCTGTCCGAAGCGTGGGAGAAAGGGTCGCGTACGCGCGCTGCGCTCCCGCAAGGGCACACCCTCGTCACGGCCTTCTCCGCGGCGGGGCGAGGGCGCCAGGAGCGCTCTCACCGCAGCACCGCCCGCCGCGGCACCACCGCCATGGTCAGGCGGGCGATGCACACCAGCGCGCCTTCCTCGTTCTCGATGCGGATCTCCCACACCTGCGTGGAGCGACCCAGATGCAGTGCTTTCGCGGTGCCGGTGACGATGCCGCTGCGTACCCCGCGCACGTGGTTGGCGTTGATGTCCAGACCCACCGCGACCTCCTGCTCCGGGTCGAGCGTGAGCAGCGCGGCGGTGCTGCCCAGCGTCTCGGCCAGCGCCACCGAGGCGCCGCCGTGCAGCAGGCCGAACGGCTGGTGGGTGCGCGCGTCCACCGGCATGGTGCCGGCCAGCCAGTCCTCACCGATCGCGGTGATGCGGATGTCGAGCGCCTGCATCAGCGTGTCGGCGCTCCAGCCGTTGACGCGCTCCAGGTTGGTGGGCTGCTTCCAGATCGCCATGCCGGTTCCGGTTCGGAAAGCCTGCATTGTCCGTCCACGGCCCTCGCGGCGACAATGCGCGGGTGTTCACCATCACCCTTCATGGCTCCGGCCGCATCTTCCCTGCCGCGCCGGGCGAAACCGTGCTCGAGGCTGCACAGCGCGCCGGCATCGCCCTGCCGTATTCCTGCCGTGCCGGCGTGTGCGGCAGCTGCAAGGCCACCCTGCTCGAAGGCCAGTGCAGCTACCCGTTCAACCCACCGGTGGCGCTGAGCGGCCAGCCGGGCGTGCAGCACGCGATCCTCCTGTGCCAGGCGGTGCCGGTCGGCGACCTCACCATCGTGGCGCGCGAGGTGACCTCGGTGGAGGACATCGCGCGGCGCCGGCTCACCGTCGAGGTGGCCGGCAGGCAGGCGCTGGCGCCGGACGTCACCGGGCTGGTGCTGCGGCCGGTGGCCGGCGAGGCGCCGCTCAACTGGCTGCCCGGCCAGTACCTGGACGTGCTGCTGGAGCAGGGCAGGCGTCGTCCGTTCTCCATCGCCAGCGGTCCGCGCGCGGACGGCGCCATCGAGCTGCACGTGCGGCACGTGGCCGGCGGCGGCTTCACCTCGTGGGTCCACGAGGGGCTGCGCACCGGCGACCGCCTGCGCATCGAGGGGCCGCTGGGCACCTTCGTGCCGCGCGAGGATTCCGAGCGGCCGATGGTCTTCATGGCCGGCGGCACCGGCTTCGCGCCGGTGAAGGCGATCGTCGAGCACTTCCTGGCGCTGGGCACGCGCCGGCCGATGGCGCTGTACTGGGGCGCGCGCAGCGCGGGCGACCTGTACCTGCGCACGCTGGCCGAGCGCTGGGCGCGCGAAGCGCCGAACCTGCGCTTCCAGCCGGTGCTGTCCGATCCCGAGCAGGCCGCCGCCGCGGGCCTGCGCGCCGGTCTGGTGCACGAGGCGGTGCTGGAGGACCAGCCGGACCTGTCCGGCCACGAGGTGTACATGAGCGGACCGCCGGCGATGATCGACGCGGGCCGGCGCCTGTTCGCCGAGGCCGGGCTGCCGGAGGAGCGGCTGTACTTCGACTCGTTCGACTACGCGCCGGACGTGCTGGCGCAGATCCTGGCGGGGCGGGCCGGCATCGGCGCCTGAGCCGCCGCCGCGCTTTTTGGAAGGAGCGGGCTTGCTCGCGATGCCCCAGGCTCTGGCGTACATCGGAGCCGAGCATCGGCTCGCTCCCGCACGGGCGTGTGCCCTACTTGGCGCCCTTGGCCACCGGCAACTGCGCCTGCTGCCAGGCCAGCACGCCGCCGCCCAGCGTGTAGACCCTGGTGAAGCCGGCCTTGACCAGCCGCTGCGCGGCCTTGTCGGAGGCGCGGCCGTCCTTGTCCATCACCACCACCGGCAGGTCCCTGGCCTTGGCCAGGTCCTTGTGCTCGGGGTCGAACTGGCTGGGCAGCACGTGGCGGGCGCCGGGCACGTGCGCCTTCTCGAAGTCGGCGCGCGCGGACAGGTCCACCAGCAGCGGGTTCTCGCGGTTGATCAGGAGGGTGAGCCCGGCCGGCGTCAACTCCTTGTACTTGCGCAGCAGGCGGCCGAACTCCATCGCCACCAGCGCGACCAGCAGGATCACGAACAGCGCCGACAGCGCCATGTGGTTGCCGACGAAGGTCGGCAGCTTGTGCAGGAAGTCGTTCATCGCTCGATGGGCCTGGCCGGATGCGCAAACCGGCGATTATCCGGGAGCGGCGCGATGGGCGCAAAGGCGGCCGCCGGAAGTGCCCCCTCGGGGAAAGGACCGCGCGGCTACTCGCGCGTGATGTCGGGCAGGCCGCTCGTCAGCCACCAGCGCTTCTTTTCCGGATCGTAGCGCCAGCTCTGCCGGTCGACGATGGTGCGCTCGGCCTGCGTGTTGAGGTTGACCAGGCTGATCTGCACCACCTGGCGCACCCGGTTCTCGCCGTCGGGTACCGGGCCGGCGCCTTCGTCGTAGCCGGTCACGCGCACCTGCTGGTAGCGCGCCATGTCCAGCGCGCTCGGCGGATGGGCCTCGCGCACCTTGGGGTCGACGAACTGCAGCGCGCTCTGGAAATCGCCCCAGCGCAGCGTGCCGGCGTAGGCGTTGAGCGTGGTGATCAGCGACTGGTTGCGCTGGTCGGTGGCGCAGCCGGCGCACAGCGCGAAGGCGAGCGCGAGCAGCGGAAGCAGGAAACGACGCATGGGATGCCCCTCCAGGACGAAGGCCTCATTCTGCCCCAGCGCGCCGCTTGGCGACGAAGCGCGCCTCCAGCGTCGCGGCCGGACGGGCGCCGCTGCCGGGCACCGCGCAGCGCACGTCGACGCGCGCCTTGCCGCGCTGGGCCAGCGCATCGTAGAAGCTCGCCCAGGCGGCGCCCTCGGCCAGCCGCGCCTCGGCCTGGAAGTCGTTCCACACCGGCTCGAGGTAGCGCACCGTCGAATCGCCGACGTAGACGTCGCAGTCCTCGCCACGCCGCTGCAGCGCCAGTTCCACCAGCGCCCAGCCGGCCAGCGTCATCACGCTCGCCAGGCTGCCGCCGAAGGCGCAGCCCTTGTCGTTGACGTTGGGCGCGAGCGGTGCAGCCAGGCTCAGCACGTCGCCCTCGTAGCGCCCAAGCGAAAGCTCCATCGCGCGGGCGAGCGGGATCTTCCCGCGGATGAAGCGCAGCAGGTCGTCGGCGAGCGGTGCGAGTTCGGCGTTCACGTGGGGATGTGCATTCGGAAGGGAACGGCCAAGTGTAGCCGGCGCCGTGCCGTACACTCGCGGCCGGCCTTGTCGGATGGGATCCGATGTCACGCGTCGCCAACAACCAGGATCTGCAGGGGCGGGTGATCGTGATCACCCGCCCGGCCGGCACCGCGGCCGCCTTCGCGCGCCAGGTGCGCCGGCGCGGCGGCGTGCCGTTGCTGCTGCCGGGGTTGGCGCTGCGTCCGGCGCAGGATGCGGCGGCGGTACGTGCCTCGCTGCGAGCCGCGCTGCGCGAGGATGCGCTGCTGCTGTTCACCAGCCCTGCCGCGGTGCGCTTCGCCGCGGCGCTGCTGCCGCTGCGCACGCGCGCCGTCGTGCTGGCGGTGGGGCAGGGAACGGCGGCGGCGCTGCGTCGTCACGGACTGGCCGCCGCGGCGCCCGCGCGGCAGGACAGCGAGGGCCTGCTCGACCTGCCGGTGCTGCGCGAGGTGCGCGGTCGTGGCGTGGCGCTGATCGGCGCGCCCGGCGGGCGCGGCCTGCTGCAGCAGCGCCTGGCCGAGCACGGCGCGCGCCTGCGCGAGGTCGGGGTGTACCGTCGGGTCGCGCCGCGGCTGGACCGTCGGCACGTCGAGGCGGTGGCGCGGCTGCCGGCCGGTGCGCGCGTGCTGCTTTCCAGCGCGCAGGCGCTCGCCCAGTTGCAGCAGTGCCTGCCCCCGGCGGCCTGGAAGCGCCTGTGCACCGCCACCGCCGTCGCGAGCAGCGAACGCCTCGCCGCGGCGGCGCGCGCGGCCGGCTTCCGCCGCGTCCGCCTGGCCGCCTCCGCGCTGCCGGCCGACCTGCTGGCTGCCACCTGAGCCCGCCCCGCAGGAGCGAGCCTGCTCACGATCACCCGCCTCGGCGCCCAACGAAAAAGTGCATCCCGAGCAGGCGCGCTGCTACCGCCATCGGGTGCGGCGCGTGGTGTTGGACCGGGCATGCCGGCTTCACGCCGGCCACGCGAAGTGCCCGGTGCGGGCTGCTAGCATGGCGTGCATGAACGCAGACGACCTCGACTCCGATCGTCCCGCGCCGACCCCGGTCCCGGCGCCATCCCCCGTCGCCCGTCCCGCCGCCACGCCGGCGCCGCGCAGTGGCGGCGCACTCGCCCTGGCCCTGCTGCTGGCGCTGCTGGCGCTGGGCCTGGCCGGCTACGTCGCCTGGTGGCAGTGGCAGCAGGCGCGGGGGGCCGCCAGCGACGACCGCACCCTCGCCGGCCTGGACGAACGCGTCGGTCATCTGGAGGACACGCTCGGCAGCCTCGGCGACGAGCGCACGCTGTTGCGCCAGCGGCTGGGCGACGCCGAGCAGGTCAATCGCAGCCTGCGCGAGGAACTGCTCGGCCAGTCCGAGCGCCTGCGCAACCTGGAGGACGCGGTCGCCAAGCTCTCGGAGAAGAGCCTGTCCGGCCATGACGCCATGCTGCTGGACGAGACCGAGACGCTGCTGCGCATGGGCCAGCAGCGTTACGCGCTGTTCCACGACGCGCAGGGCGCGGCCGCCGCCTACGGCCTGGCCGACCAGGCGCTGGCCGCGGTCAACGACGGCGCCTTCTCCGGGGTGCGCCAGAGCATCGCCGCCGAGCGCGAGGCGCTGGCGCAGCGCCAGTCGCGCTCGGCGGCGATCGATGCCCTGCAGCAGCTGCGCGGCGCGATGGACAGCCTGCCGCTCAAGCCGCAGGACACGCCGGCCGCCGCCGCCAACCCGGGCTTCTGGGCGCGCATCCGCCATGCGCTCGCCGGCGTGGTGAGCGTGCAGCGCGACGACGGCACGCCGCTGGCGGTGGCCGATGCGCGCTTCGCCCGCCAGTTGACCGCGCTCGACCTGGCCCAGGCGCAGGCCGCCCTGCTCGCCGCCGACGACGCCGCTGCCCACGCGGCGATCGCGCGCGCGCAGGCCAGCCTCGCCGCACAGTTCGACACGGCCAGTCCGGCCGTCGCGCAGGCCCAGGCGCAACTGGACAGCCTGGCCCGGGCGCTCAAGCCGGCGGCGCCGGTGCAGCTCGGCGCCGCGCTGGCCGAGTTGCGCAACCTGCGCGCCGTGCATGCGCTCAAGGCGGTCGACCTCGGTCCGGCGCGCGCCGCCAGTGCGGAGCAGCGGCCGTGAAGCTGTGGCGCTGGCTGCTGCTGGTGATCGTGGTCGCGGCGCTGGCCGCCTTCGGCTGGCACTGGGTCGCCGAAGACCCCGGCTACGTGCTGGTCCGCCTGCATGGCTGGCGGGTGGAAACCACGGTGGTCGCGGCGCTGGTCATCCTGCTGCTGGCCTGGGCGCTGCTGGTCGGCCTGTGGCGCCTGCTGCGCTGGCCGTTCGGCGCGATGAGCCGCCGGCACCGGCGGGTCAGCCGCCAGCGCCTGGGCAGCGGGCTGGTCGCGCTGATGGAAGGCCGCCACGGCGACGCCGAACGCGACCTGGAACGCGCCGCTCGCCTGGAGGCCCTGCGTGGCCCCGCGCTGCTGGCCTCCGCCGAGGCGGCCTCGCGTCGCGGTGAAGTCTCCCGCGCGCTGGAAGCGCTCAACCGCGCCGGCCAGGCCGCGCCGCAGGCGGCCCGCGTGGTGCGTGCCCGCGTGCTGCGCCGCGATGGCCGGCCGGCGGAGGCGCTCGCGCTGCTCACGCCCGAGGCCGACAGCGGCAGCCTCACGCCCGGCGGCTGGCATGAGCTTGCCCTCGCCGCGCTCGCCACCGGCGACCACCGGCGCGCGCTGACGGCGCTGGAGCCGCTGCACAAGAGCGGTGCCCTGGGCAGCCAGCGCTACGCTGCGCTGGAAACGCGGGTGCTGGTCGCTGCGATCGAGGCGGCCCCCGACGGCCAGGCGCTCAATACGCTGTGGTCACAGCTGCCCAAGGGCCAGCGCCGCGCGCCGGCCGTGATCGACGCCTACGCGCGCCGCGCCGCGGGCTTCGGCCTGGCCTTGCCGGCGATGGACGAGGTCGAGTCGGCGCTGCGGCGCGAATGGTCGCCGCAGCTCGCCGAGACCTGGGGTGCGCTGGACGGCGACGACCTCGACGCCCGCCTGCGTCGCGCCGAGGGCTGGCTCGACGCCCATCCCAACGATCCCGGCCTGCTGCTCGCGCTGGGTCGCATGTGCGTGCGGCTGAAGCTGTGGGGCAAGGCGCGCACCTACCTCGAACGTTCGCTCGCCGTGGCGCCGAGCCCCGGCGCCTGGGAGGCGATGGGCGACACCTGCGTCGGCCAGGGCGACCTGCCGGCGGCCCAGCGCTGCTACCACAACGCCCTGGCGCTCACCCGCGGCGAGATCACCCGCGACCTGCCGCGCGAGAGCCGCCTGTCCCATCCGGACACGCGCTCGCTGGTGGTGGAGGAGCGAGACGAACACGGCGTACCGCGGCTGCGCCCCTAGTCCCGAACCGGTGCCGCTGGCTCGCCGCAAGCACGCCATCGGTCAGCCCGTGGGCGCAGGTCGGGGCCACCACGGCGACCGCTAAGGTCGGCCGATCCCCAGCGCCCGCAGTTGCGGGTCGGGCAGCGCGCGCCAGTGCCCCGTGACGATGCAGCGGCGTACCGCGTCGGCAAGCTGGCTACGGTCTCGCGCGTCGCGCGGCTGCGGTGCGCCGGGCATGTGCAGGGCGGCATTGATGCGGGAGCAGAGCGTGCCCGTGAACAGGCTCGGTTGCACGGTTGCGGCAGGCGCAGAAGCAGGCGCAGAAGCAGGCAAGCCCGAGTGCCCGCCCAAGGTACCGAGGAAGTTGAGCACGAACAGGCTACCCGCCAGAATCGCCCACACGGGCGAGCCACGCCGGGACTCCGTCACGCGCGGCCTTGCCTGCCGGAAGGCCGCGGGCGAAGGCAGGCCCGCATAGGTTTCGGCCAGGTCACGGTCGAGCGCGGGCAGCGCATCGAATGCCGCCTGCCAGGCGGACAGGGTCGCCGGGGAAAGTCGCAGGCGCAGCTGCTGCGGGCAACGCCTCGACAGCAGCACCACGCACGGCCACTGCGAGGCGAGTTCGCGCGGTACCGACCCGTGCTGGCGCTGGCCGATCCACTCGAACCAGTTTGCGCCCGCGAGCTGGCGTACCTGCGCCCGCCAGGCCGGCTCCTCGGCCAGCACGCCCTCGATCCAGCGGCCACGCGCGCCCAGCTGCGCCAGGCGGGTCACATCCATCCAGCCCAGGCCCTGGCAGGCTGCCTCGAACAGGGCTGCGCGGTCGGGCAAGCGGCCCTGCGCCAGCGCATCGATCAGCATGCATTCGAATTGCGTGGCCGCGTCCAGGTGGCCGCCGTGCAGGTGGGCAAGCTGTTCGGCGAGCACTTCCGGTGCCGATGCGCCGGTGTCGAGCGCGCGCGCCAGCGCTTCCATTGCGGTGCGCGCCTGGTGTGGCGCGGCCGGTTGCGGCACGACGACGGTCGCGCTGGCGGTCGCCTGGCGCATCGTCGGCGGCAGCCGCAGGTTGAACGAAGGCGCGCCGTCCGCAAGCGGGTGCGAACCGTCCGCCGCGGCGGTGGGGCGAGGGGGCTGCGTCGCCAACCACCGCAGCGCCGCCTCGTATGCCTGGCGCAGCTGCGCGAATCCCTCCAGGTCACGGGTCGGGTCGATCCGTTTCAGGCGCGCGGCATAGGCGCGCTTGATCGCCCGCTCGTCGGCCTCGGGCGAAAGCTCGAGAAAGGTGAGAAACCACTTTGCATCCATGCGATCGATAGCCCCCCGGCGACACGTCGTAGCCTAGCGCAGCGTCGCCGGAGCGGAAACGCTTCGAACCAACCGATAAACGGAGGCATGCACGAGGCGTCACGGACGGCCGCTCAATCCACCGACACCGCCCAGGTGATGAGTCCCGCGCTGAGCGTGGTGAGCGTCAGGGAAAGCAGGAACGATGCGTCGGAGATGCGCTCCAGCGTGTGGTTGCGCTGCACCTTGCGCGTACGCAGGGCCCAGTAGGAGAGCAGGCAGGAGACCAGGTAGAGCATGGCGTTCACGGCAAGCAGGTCGTCGCCGATGAGGTCGGCCCGGCGGATGCTGATCACCACCCGCAGGATGCCGATGACGGTAATGCACACGCCCACCATCGCGGCGGAGGCGCTGAAGATGTGCACGCAGATGTCCTGGTCGAGCGTCTGTTGGCGCGAGGCTTTGTTCATACGCAGTCCGGTTGGCGGCAGGCGGACTCTAGACCACGGACGGACGCCGCGGGTGCCCCGCCGATCGCCGGCGGGCCGGGGACCGTTCATGCGTGTTCAGCCGAACGTGGCGTCGTCGGGCACGGGCAGGTCCGAGGGCGCGTAGCGCACGATCGTGGCGGCCAGGTCGCGGCCGATCTCCAGGTGTTGTTCCGCCATCGACGCCACGCTGGCGCGATGGGAGACGACGATCAGGATCGAGCGCGGCAGGCGCCGCTTCAACATGGCGAGCACCGCCAGTTCCGACGCCGCGTCGAGTGCGCCGGTGGCCTCGTCGAGCACGGCCACGAACGGCCGGCGCAGGATCACCTGGGCGAGCATCAGCCGTTGCAGCTCGCCGCCGGACAGGCGGCTGGACGGTCCGTGCAGCGGCGTGTCCAGGCCATCGCTGGACGCGGCCAGCCAGCGGCCCAGGCCGACGTCCAGCAAGACGTTGCGCATGGCCTCCTCGCCCGCCGTGGGCGCGGCCCAGAGCAGGCAGTCGCGCACCGTGTGCTGCCATGGCCGCACGCTCTGGCTGACGTAGGCGCCGTTGCGCACCAGCGCGCGGTAGTCCTCGAAGCCGATTGCCTGCCCGCCGGCGTGCGCCGCGAACGCGGCCGGCGGGGTCATGCCCGCCAGCACGTCGACCAGGCTGCTCTTGCCGATCCCCGAGTCGCCCGAGACCAGGGTGAGCTCGCCCGGCGCCAGCAGCAGGTCGCGGACCTCGAGCGCCGACAGCGGTGGGCGCAGCTGCAGGCGTTCGATCCGCAGCATCTCGCCCAGCGGCAGTGCGCGCGGCGCCGCGCCTGCGGTGTCCGGGCGCAGCCGCATGTGGCGCCGCCACAGTTCCAGCGCGGGCGCCGCCGAGCGCAGTTGCTGGAAGCTCTGCCGGGCGGACACCAGGTAAGGCAGCAGGCGTCCCAGCAGCAGGCCCGATGCGATCAGTGCCGCGGTATCGATGCCGCGCCAGCGGTGGGCCAGCACGAACACGGCGGCGATCCCGGCCGCGGCGAGCAGCTCCAGCATCATCCGCCCCGAGGCGACCAGCTCGAGCTGGCGCCGGTAGCCCAGGCCGAGCTGCGCGGAAAGGGCACCGTAGCCCGCTTTCTCTGCGCCCTGTCGCTCGAACGAGCGCACGTAGCGCAGGCGCCGCGGGAAATCCTCGCTGAGCCAGAACAGCCGCGTCATGTCCGCCACGTACTGTCGGCTCACCGCCGACTGCTCGTGGCCGTAGGCGCGAGCGGCCAGCAGGCCGAGCGCCAGCAGCGCCGGCGAGGCCAGCATCAGCGCCGGCGAGACCCAGAACACGAACGCCAGGCTCACCGCCGTGGTGAGTCCCATGACCGCCAGCTGCAGCAACGCGCCGTAGCCCTGCACCAGGATCTCCACGTTGTAGGTCAGCACGTTGGCGATCTCGGCCGAGCTGGTGCGGGCCAGGTCGTCGAGCGGCGCATCGATCAGGCGGGCGTGCACCAGGCGCCGCAACTGCATGCCGCAGCGGCTGATCAGCTCCGCGCCCAGGCGCGCCACCTGCCAGCGCAGCAGCGCGAAGCAGCCGGTCGCCACGGCGAATGCCGCGGCGTGCATCTCCACGCTGCGCTGGCCGGCCAGCGGCAGGCTGCCGACCGGCAGGTGGCCGGGCTGCACCAGCGGCACCAGGCAGATCGCCGCGAGGCTGCCGGCCAGCGCAGCGCCCAGCGAAAGCAGCAGGTAGGCGACGATGCGCAGCAGGTCGCCGTGCCCCAGCGTGAGCGCGAAGGCGTGCCACAGCCGGCGCGCCGGCGAGGCACGCAGCAGCCGCAACGCCAGGCGTCGGCGACGCACGACCGGCCCCCGGTCTTCGCGCGGGTCCAGCGTGGCGTCCTTCAGCGTGCTCACGGCCATGGGTGCGCGCTCATCCGCCCACGCCGACGGCGGCGGGCGCGTCGGTCAGCAACGCCTGCAGCGCCTCCACCGAGGCCCGCGGGTGCGTCCCTCGGCGCAGCTCGTAGACGCCGCGCCAGGTCAGCTGCTGCACGAAGTGGTGCCAGCCGGGCTGGCCGGCGGCGTAAGGCTGGCTGGCGAAGAGCCGGGTGACCGCCTCCTCGGCGGGCAGCCGGGCCAGCAGCGCGGTACCGGCCGCCGCCGGCCGTGGCGACACGAACACCGCCGCGGCCAGTTCCAGCGGCGCGTCGGCCAGCGGCCAACGGCCGTGGCGCAGGTCGGCCTCGCGTTTCTCCACGCCGCTGCGCCGGCGGATCAGCGGCGCCCGGCCGATCCAGTCGCGCACGTGCATGTCGTCGACGAAGCGCAGCGCCTCCGGGCGCACGTGCAGGAAATTCGGCACGCCGGTCGCCAGCAACGGGTCCGGCCGCACGAAGACCGCGTCCTCGGCGAGGAAGTCCAGGCCGCACAGCAGGCTGTGCAGGGCCAGCGTGGACTTGCCCGAGCCGCTTTCGCCCAGCAGCAGCACGCCGCGCCCGGCCCGGCCCACGCAGGCGCCGTGCAGCGGCACCAGGCCCAGGCCGCGGGTGGCCAGGGTGAACACGGCGAACTCGATCAGTTCGTAGCGCAGGTGGTAGGGGTGGGCGAGCATGTCGCGCGAGGCCACCACCAGCGCGCGGCGGCCGTGCGGGTCCAGCGTGACGTAGTTGCACTCGTCCATCACGCCGCAGAGCAGGCCCGCGCCCGAGTGCACCTGCACCGGCGGCGGAGCGGCCGGGCGCACGGCCCGCATCGCGCCCAGGCGCAGCGCCACGTGGAAGGGCGCCCCGCCGCCGGGCAGGCGATGCCCCGGCAGGCGGCCGTAGGCCGACTCGACCAGCTGCAGCAGCGCCTCGCTCTCGCTCTCGAAACGGAAACGCCCGCCCAGCACCTGCCGGTGCAGCACGAAGCGGTGCGCCAGCCGTTCGCCGAACGGGTCGGCGGTGGCGTGCACGGTGTGGGGCGAGGGCAGGTCCATCGTCGGCGAACGCACAGGTGTCCGGCCGGATGCGCGCGGCACCCGATGCGGCATGAGTGCGCCGGCGGGCCGGAAAGGTTGCCGCCGGAGGGAAAGCGCCGCGGGTACGGCAACCTCGAGGCGCAGCCCCGGCACTCACGCTCATGCACCGCCCAGGGGGCGATGCGCGGCCGCCGTGGTGCGGTCCTCCGCCACCGGTCCGGGCTTTCACGATGCTCACGATCCAGGTCACCCACACCTACTACCTGCACTACGACCGCAAGCAGTGGGAACGGGGCAAGCCCTATCCGCCGCTGGCGACCATCCAGATCGCCGCCTTCCTGCGCGCGCGCGGCCATCGCGTGAGCCTGTTCGACGCGATGCTCGCCGAGGGCGTGGAAGCCTACGCCGCCAGCCTGCGCCCCGCGGCCCCCGCGCTGGTGGTGATGTACGAGGACAACTTCAACTTCCTCACCAAGATGTGCCTGAGCCGCATGCGCGAGGCGGCCTGCGCCATGATCGGCCAGGCCCGGGCGGCGGGCGCGCGGGTGATCGTCGCCGGCTCCGACGCCACCGACCAGCCCGACGCCTTCCTTGCCGCCGGCGCGGACGTGGTGCTGCTCGGCGAAGGCGTGGCGGCGCTGGCCGAGCTGGTGCAGCGCCTCGACCGCGACCCGGCGCTCGAGGTCGGCGCCTGGACCGACGGCATCGCCGGCGTGGCCGCGCGCGAGCACGGGCAGCTCGCGGTGCGGCGCATCGGCGTCCAGCCGCCGGATGCGCACCTGGTCGAGGCGCCGGCGTGGGACCTGGTCGATATCGAGCGCTACCGCGCCTTCTGGAAGGCGCGGCACGGCTACTTCAGCCTCAACATGGCCGCCTCGCGCGGCTGCCCGTTCCGCTGCAACTGGTGCGCCAAGCCGATCTGGGGCAACCACTACCGGCAGCGGCCCGCCGCCGAGATCGCCGCCGAGATGACGCATCTCAAGCGCGCCTTCGCGCCCGACCACATCTGGATGGCCGACGACATCTTCGGCTTCTACCTCGACTGGGTGCAGGCCTTCGCCGAGCACCTGCGACGCAGCGGCGGCTCGGTGCCGTTCACCATCCAGGCGCGCGCCGACCTGATCAGCGAGGCGATGGCCGTCGCGCTGGCGCAGGCCGGCTGCGTGGAGGTGTGGATCGGCGCCGAGAGCGGCAGCCAGCGCGTGCTCGATGCCATGAACAAGGGCACGCGGGTCGCCGACCTGATCACTGCGCGCGAGCGGCTCGGGCGGCACGGCGTGCGCGTGGGCTTCTTCGTGCAGCTGGGCTACCTGGGCGAGGAACTGGACGACCTGCTCGCCACGCGCGCACTGGTCGCGCAGGCGGCGCCGGACGACATCGGCGTCAGCGTGTCCTACCCGCTGCCCGGCACCCGGTTCTACGAGAAGGTGAAGGCGCAGCTCGGCCGCAAGACGCACTGGGAAGACAGCGCCGACCTCGCCATGATGTTCCGCGGCGCCTATGACTCGGAGTTCTACCGCGAGGTGCGCGATCTGCTGCATGCGCAGGTCGACCTGCAGCGCTCCATGGCGCACGCCTCGCCCGACTGCGTGCATCGCGTGCGCGCGTCGCTCGAGGCCCAGTGGGACGCGCTGGTCGCGCGCGCGGCAGCGCACCGCAGCGACCGTGCGCCGGCCGCGTCCGCGACGGCGGCGGTCAGCCATGCCTGAGGCCCTGCCGCCGCTGCGCACGATCCACGCCGGCCTGCGCCGCACCACCGAGGCGCTCGCCGCCGAGCTGGCGCTCCCCAGCGGCGGCACGCCCGACTGGAGCGCGCTGGAATGGCGCCTGGCCATGGCCGCGGCGGCCGCGCACGGCGTTTCGCCGCTGCTCGAGCGCGTGCCCGGCTGGCAGCATCCGCCGTGGCGACGGTTCCTTGCCGCGCAACGCGAGCACGTCGAGCAGCGCCACCGGCGCATCGTCGCGCTGCTGCACCGGCTGGACGCGCTGGCGCGCGACGCCGGCATCACGCTGGTGCCGCTCAAGGGCGCGGCGCTGCACGCGCTGGGCCTGTACGAGGCGGGCGAGCGGCCGATGGCGGACATCGACCTGCTGGTGCATGCGGACGACGCGCCGCGTGCCGCCGCGCTGCTGCGCGAGCTGGGCTACGTGGAATCCTTCGCGCAGTGGAAGCACCAGGTGTTCAAGCCTGCCGCGCAACCGCCGGTCGCCGCGCTGGGCGAGCACCGCGACACGCCGGTCAACGTCGAGCTGCACACGCGCATCCACGAGCGCCTGCCGCTGGCCGCGGTCGACCTCACCGCCACGGTCTACCCGCGCGCACCGCGACCCGGCCTCAACGCCTACCCCTCGACCGCGGCGCTGATGGCCCACCTGCTGCTGCACGCGGCCGGCAACCTCTGCGGGCGCAGCCTGCGCCTGCTGCACCTCAACGACATCTCGCTGCTCGCCACGCGCATGACGCGGCGTGACTGGGAGGTGCTGTGGGAGGGCATCGAGCCGCCCTGGTGGGCGTGGCCGCCGTTGTGCCTGGTGGCGCGCTACTACCGCCACGCGGTGCCCGAGGCCGTGCTGGCCCGCCTCGAGCGCGATTGTCCGCCGCTGCTGCGCGCGCGCGCGCGCCGCTGGACGCTGAGCCGCGTCTCCTGTTCCGAATTGTGGCTGCACGGGCTGGCGGGCATCGAATGGTGCCGCTCGCCCGGGGAGGCCGCACGCTACCTCTATCGCCGCGTCCGGCCGACCGACGAGGCGCGCCGCGAACGTGCGGACATGGTGCGCACGCAGTTGTGGCTGCAGGACCGCAGCTGGGTGACCGCCTCGCAGCTGCGCCGCATCGTCGCCTGGCTCACGCGGCCGGTGCCGCGCATGGACACCCTGTACGTGGTCCGCGCGGCGCTGCAGCCGTCCCTGGCGCGGGCCGAGGAATGACCGGCCTGCGCGCCTGCGGGCTCGGCGGGACGGCGATCGCAGCGCCGCAGCCCGCGCCTCCGCCCGAGGTCCACGTATCGGCGTGGCCGGTGGACCTTCGCCTGCAATGTCCCCGCTGCCGTATGCGCACCGACGGGCTGGAATGCCCCGTGTGCGGTTTCGCCATGGCGGTCGAGCACGGCGTCCTGCAGGCGCTCACGCCGGAGTCGCGCGCCCACTTCGCACGGTTCGTCCGGGACTACGAGCGCATCCGCGCCTGCGAGGGGCGCGGCGGCAACGACGCCGGGTTCTATCTCGACCTGCCTTACCGCGATGCGTCCGGACGCAACACCGGCCAGTGGCGCATGCGCGCGCGCAGCTACGACTACCTGGTGCGCCACCTGCTGGCCGGCCTGGAACCGCGCCACGGCGGCCGCATCCTCGATCTGGGCGCCGGCAACGGCTGGATGAGCTACCGCCTCGCGCTCGCCGGTTTCCGCCCCTGTGCCGTCGACCTGCTCGGCAACGCCAGCGACGGCCTGGGCGCCGCCCGTCACTACCGCGCACGCCTGCCCGGGCTGTTCCCGCGCGTGCAGGCCGAGCTCGCCCGCCTGCCGTTCGCCGACGGACAGTTCGACGCGGCCGTGTTCAACGCGTCGTTCCACTACGCCGAAGACGCCGAGGCGACCCTCGGCGAGGCGCTGCGCTGCGTGCGCGCCGGCGGCCTGGTGGTCATCAGCGACACGCCCTGGTACGCCCGCGAGGAAAGCGGCCGCCGGATGGTCGCCGAGCGCCAGGCCAGCTTCCGGCAACGCTACGGCAGCGCCGGCGACACCCTCGCCAGCCTCGACTACCTCACCGACGCACGCCTGCAGCGGCTGGCCGACGCGCTCTCGCTGCGCTGGGACGTGCATCGGCCGTGGTACGGCCTGCGCTGGGCCGCGCGCCCGCTGGTCGCGAGGCTGCGTGGAAGGAGGGAGCCCTCGCGCTTCCGGTTGTACGCGGCGCGGAAAGGCTAGCGAACGGGCGCGCGATCGCTGCAGAGCCCGGCACCGGCCTGGCCATACGACTTCCGCTGCAGGTCACGGCCCTGCGCAAAGACGCGAGCCCCCACCTCGACGAACCCGCACTTGCGGCAGAACGCGATCGCCCGCGGGTTGCGCTCCCAGACGCCCAGCCAGCCCACGTCCGACCCGCGCGCCCGCATCTGCGCGAGGTAGGCGCGCTTGAGGCGCTGCGCCACGCTCCTGCCGTGCCAGTCGCCGGCGACGTAACAGCCGCTGGACTCGCCCGGGCGTTCCGCCGCCACGCAAGCCGGTGCACCGTGCCAGCGTAGCTGCGCGAAGCCGACCCGCTGCCCGTCCTGCCCGCTCGGCATGGCCGCCCTCGTCGGAGCGCCGATTCGCCCGCCTGGATGGCGATGCGCCAGGCGCCTTACTCCCGGGCGTCGTGCAGCGGTGTTTGTTGGTGGGCCACCAGCTTCCACCCTGTTTCACTCAGGACATACGTCGAGGAGCACTGCGCCGAATACGAAGAGTCGGGGCCGCCGCGATCGGCGGACCCGACGTAACTGATGATCGAAACACCGTCTCCGGCACGGACGAGGCGTTTGCCGGAGAACCTCACATTGCGCCAGCGAACGGACGCACGAATGGCGTCGATGGTCTCGGCTCGGCCCAGTACGCCCACGGGGGACGGAAGGACCATCAGCACATCGGGGGCCAGGTGCTCCTCGTAAAAGTCGGGGCCGTCTTTCCAGAACGATGCCTCGAGCGTCCAGATATCTTTCATGGATCCCTCGTTCGAGGATGCCCCCAACGCTGGAGTCAAGCGGTGCACGGTATGCGTGTCCGCTTGGCGAGGGGTTAGGCCTGTGCGAGTGCGTACACACGACCCGGATACCTACCGAGGCTCAGGGAGCACCGGAGGGGTGGAATCTTGGTGGGTGAGATAAGCCTGCCAGATCTCATGGGTGCGTTGCCGGGTAAGTCGAAGCATGCACTCGGAACTCGCAACTGTCCGGTACGTGCCCTGCGACCATAAATCAAAGACATCCGCGCACTCGAGGTCGCGGTAGCGCAACCATGCTGCTTGGGCGTTCCCGAGGTTGGGCCTTGAATTGGAATCCTCGTCTATTCGGGCTTGCGCTGCGGCCAGATACTTTGCCAGGAGGGCGTTCGCCTCATCGAGCTTCGTCCCCATGCAAGCCTGGATTTCCAGCGTGTCGCCACCGCACTGCGAAGAGGAGGCTTTCACCAGACCTGCCGAACACGAGCCTAGAGCGACCAGAAGAAGATTTCGTAGGAGACGCATGGGATCCTCGATGGCCAATGCCCGAATCAAGCGGCAGCGACGCGCCCGCTTGAATGAGAGTTCCGCTCGGATGCGTGGCGACTGCGCGCCGCCCGCCTTTGACAGTACCACCGGCGAACCAAGGACGCCCCCTCGGAGGGAGGGGTATCGGCGTGGGTCGGGCTAGCGTCGCAACCGGGCGGGCATCGGCGCCGTCTCGCGCACCGAGAGGTAAAGCGCCTCGAACGCCCTGGCGGTGTGGTCGGCGTCTTCGCGCATGGCGCGGCGTTGGGCGGACCAGGCCAGTTGCAGGCGCAGGTCTTCGTCGCCCAGCACGCGTTCGATGGCGTCGGCAAGGGCGAGCCAGTTGCCGGGTGGTACGGTCAGGGCCGCGGCAGGCGACCATTCGGCGAGGTGACCGACGGCGGTGCCGACGGTGGGGATGCCGGCGACGGCGGCTTCCAGCAGCACCAGCGGGCCGGTTTCATGGCGCGAGGCGAGCACCTGCAGGTGCGCCGCGGCCATCAGCGGGCGCAGTTCGCGCTGGGTGCGGAAGCCGAGGAAGCGCACGTGCCGTTCCAGGCCCAGCGTGACGGCCAGGCGCTGGATCTCGCCGCCGAGCGTGTCCACGCCGACCACCGCCAGATGAAAGTCGATGCCGCGATCCTTCAGCGCGGCGAGGGCGCGCAGCAGCGTGGACTGGTCCTTGACCCGGTTGAGGCTGGCGACGTGGATCAGACGCGCCGGTCCCACGCCGCGGCGCCGCGGTGGCTGCGGCGGCCACGCCTCGAGGTCCACGCCGAGCGGCACGCGCTGGGCCTCGACGCCCAGGCGCTGCAGCGCCGTGATGACCGGCGCACTGGCAGCGGTGACGCGGTCGGCGCAACGCAGTACCAGCGCCTCGCACAGGCGTCCGCGCCAGTTCAGGCGGCCGCCGTAGCCGATCTCGCGCAGGGCGACCAGCTCGCCGCCGGCGACGTGCACCAGGCTCGGGCAGTGCAGCCACAGCCCCGCGGCTATGGCGACCAGCCCGCACCGGCCGGAGAAGATCGCCTGGATGCAGTCGAACGGCGCACGGTGGTGTTCGGCGCGGATCGCCGCGATCGCGCGCAGGCGCGGCCAGCCGTCGCCGATGTTGTGGATCGTGGCGCCGGCCAGGAACCAGCGACCGGGCGCGGCTTCCTGGCGCAGCGCGAAGACGTGCACCTCGTGCGCCCGGGCCAGTCGTGCGATCAGGTGCAGCAGCGCGGGGATCACGCGTTGCTCGCCGCTGCGGTCGACGCCACCGGGGACCACCAGCGCGAGCTTCACGCGGGCCTCCCGCGATCGAGCAACTGCGCGTAGGCCTGGCGCCAGCGCCGGCCGACCGCGTCGAGCGAGAGCGTAGCGTCGAAGTGCGCGCGCACCTGCGCGGCCGGAGTGCGCACGACCGCGGCCGCCACCAGCGCATCGGCCAGTGCGGGCGGATCGCCGCGGCGCCACAGCTGGCCGACCCGTCCGTCGCCGGTCAGGGCGCGAAAGGCCGGAATGTCGCTGAGCACCGGCGCCGTGCCGCAGGCCATCGCCTCCAGCGCCGCGTAGCCGCAGCTTTCGCCCAGGCTGCTGGAGACGAACAGGTCGGCCGCCTGCAGCAGCGTCTCGATGCGCGCGTGCGGCACCCTGCCGAGCAGGTGCACGCGGCCGGCGAGCCAGGGGTCGCGCGCGATGCGCGCCTGCACCTGGGCGAGCAGCGGCGCCGTGCCGAAGGCCCACCACAGTTGCAGGCCCGGCAGCCGCCGGGCGGCAAGCGCCACGCCGTCGAGCGCGGTGAGCGGATCCTTGCCCGCCTGCAGATGGCCGACGCACAGCACCGCCGGATCGCCGTACACGCCGGTCGCCGCGCGTGCCCGTGTGCGGTCGCCGGGACGGAAGCGGCTGCTGGATTCGGGAATGGCGAACAGCCGCGTGCCTGCGCCCAGCAGGCGCCTCGAGGTGAACGGCCAGGCCAGCTCCGGCGCGGTGAAGGCCGCGCCCGCGGCGGCGCGGTAGCGATGACGCCATTGCCAGCGCCGCCACCAGCGTCGCGGCGGCCGGTCGGCGTGGTCCTGCAGCAGCATCGGCAACTGCGGCAGGCATCGCGCCACCGCCGCGGCTTCCTCGGGAAAGCCCAGGCCGTGCACGTGCAGCAGGTCCACGCCGAGCGCCGCGAGCAGGCCCGCGATGCGCCGGCCGCGCTCGCGGCGGCGCGCGCCGCGCACGTCGACGAAGTGGTAGTCGACGCCGTGGCGGCTGAGCCGCTCCGCCCGTGCGGCGGCCTGTACTACCGAGACCCGCGTGCCGCCGGCCGCCGCGGCTTCGGCGATGTCGGCGAGCGAAGGCCAGCGCTCCAGCACCTGCGCGCCCGTCCAGTCGGCGGGCGCAGGCAGGAAGCCGATCTGCGCGACGTGCGGCGGCATGGCTAGAGCCCCTGCACCTGCGGCAGGCGCAGCTGCACGAAGCGGTTGGCCAGGCGCAGCTCCCACGGCCGGTCGTAGTGGCCGAGGCGGTACCGCCAGGCGGCCATGGCGCTCAGCGTGCGCTTGGCCCAGCGCGGCGCGCGCATGTCCTGCACGGTCGGGTAGCGGCAGCGCAGCACGGTCACGAAGTCGTCGATGCGCCGGCGCAGGCGCTCGTCCAGCCACGGTGCGTCCGCATGGCAGGCATAGTCGACCCATCGGGGCTGTGCCCATTCGTCCGGCGTGGTGGGGAACGTCACCGGCTCGCCGTGGCGGTCGAACAGTGGCGTGGCGCGATGCTTGCCGCGGTCCTTCTCGTGCATCGCGCTCTCGGGGAGCGGCGTGTAGATGTAGATGACCACCTCGCAGGCCGGGTTCACGCGCTTCAACTGGCGGATGAAGGCGAAGGTCTGCTCGGTCTCCTCCTCGGTGTGGGTCGGCGGCGCGACCATGAAGGAGAACTCCGGGATCACGCCGTGGCGCCGGCACACCTCGGCCACTTCGAGCGTCTGGTCCGGGCGCGTGCCCTTGCGGATCTCCTTGAGCATCTGCCCGCTGGGTGATTCGGCGCCGATGTAGGCCATGCGCAGGCGGCTTTTGCGCACCCGCTTCCAGCTCGCCTCGGACAGCTTGATCAGCGCATCGGCGCGTGCGAAGCACCACCAGGGCAGCTCCAGCCGCGCCAGCACCTCCAGCAGCGGCACCATCTCCGCTTCGCGGTCGAAGAAGTTGTGGTCGAAGAACTGCACCGAGTCGGCGCCGAGCCCGTACTTGAGGTAGCCCAGCTCGCGCTCCAGCCGCGCCGCGGTCGGCAACGCCGTGGCGCCGCCGAACATCGCCGCCACGCCACAGAAGGTGCAGTGGTAGCGGCAGCCGATCGCCGCCTGGTGCGCGACGGTGCGCTGGCCGAGGAAGGTGCGCGCCAGGTACCGGCGCGGGTCGCCGAGCTTGTCGTAGGGCAGCAACGGTGGTGGCTGGCCGGGCGAGAAGCGCCGCGCCGGGTTGTGCACGACGCGCTCGCCGTCCTTCCAGGAGAGTCCGGCGATGCTGCCCGGCGCCGGCCCTTGCCCGGTCAGCGCGGCGACCAGCTCGACCAGGGTCTCCTCGCCCTGGCCGCGCACGGCGTAGTCGACGTAGGGGGCATTGAGCGCGGCGTCGGGAAACAGGGTGGGGAAGTAGCTGCCCCACACGATGGGCAGCCGCGGCGAATGCGCGCGGATGGCCCTGGACAGCTTGATCGCCTCGGGCACGTGCGGGCCGCCCATCACGGTCATGCCGACCACGTCGAAGGACTCGCGGTCCAGTGCGCGCAGTACTTCGGCCACGGTGTCGCGCTCGAGGTTGCCGTCGACGATCCGGCTCTCGCCGCGGCGGTCCAGCGCCGCCGCCAGGTTCAGCAGCGCCAGCGGAAAGCGCGCGCTGTGGCGCGAGGCGATGGTGGGGTTGATCAGCAGCGTGCGGGGCGAACGGGTCATGGAAGGCCTACCGTGGAAAGCTCAAGGCAGCCGGCGCAGACGCAGCACCAGCGCCACGGGCACCTCGAGCGCGGTGCGGTCGAACTGTGCGCCGGCGGGGATGGTGGCCGGGTCGAGCATGGGTTCGCGCACCTCCTCGATGGCCAGCGCCAGCGCCGCGCATGCGGCATGCCAGTGGCTGTACAGGTGCTGCGTGTGGCGCACGGCGTAGCGCTGGCCATCGGCCCTGAAGTCGCGCTGCCAGCCGAGTGCGGTGCCGATCGGGTGCACGTCGCTGCACAGGATCGTGCCGCCCGGCCGGGTCACCCGCCGCAGCTCGGCCAGCGCGGGCCCCAGCGCCTCCAGGTGGCCCAGCACCAGGCCGCAGACAGTGAGATCCGCGCACGCGCCGGCCAGCGGCAAGGCGGTCAGCTGCGCCTGCGCCAGTGGCACCGGGCAGCCGCCCGCCGCCCGCAGCTCCCTGGCGGCCCGGCGCAGCATCGGCGGCGAGAGGTCGATGCCGATCACGTGCGTCGCGCCCCGGCGCAGCGCGTGGCTCATGTAGCGCCCGCTGCCGCAGCCGGCATCCAGCACCGCCAGGCCGTCCAGGCGGGACGGCATCAGTGCCAGCATCGCGCGCTCCTCGGCGCGCATCACCGGGTTGTGCGCGTGCGCGGGATAGGCCGGCGCCCACAGCGCATAGGCGGCAAGCGGGTCGAGGATCGGCGGGCGCGACATCAGCCGGCCTCCGCCAGCGCGAGGGCCGCCGCCGCGGTCGCCCGCAAGCCGGGCTCCAGCACGAGCACCGCGGGATCGGCGAGCCGCCGGTCGAGCAGCTTGGGCCGGCCGTCCAGGGTAATCGCCACCGTCTCGATGCGGACGGCCTCGAACCACGAGGCGAAGTCCGGATCGGCCAGGCACGGCAGCCCGCCGCGCACGACCGCACGCAGGTCGCCGCGCGTGCATTCGAGCAGGTTGCGCGCCGGATCGCCGCCACGGTCCTCGACGATCACCAGGTCAGCGTGCGCGCCGGGCTGCAGGCGCCCGCGGCCGGTGAGCCCGAGAAGGCGCGCGGCATCGGTGGTGACCAGGCGGAGCAACTGCGTCGGGGTGAGGCCGTGGCGGTCCAGCGCCAGGCGCAGTTCCTCCAGCAGGTCGCGTTCGCCGCTCAGGCGCGAGTCGCTGCCCAGCAGCAGGCGCCCGGCGGCGCACAGCCGGCGCGGGTCGAGCGTGCGGCCGAGCAGCCTGCGGTTGCTGCCGGGGCACCACACCACCGCGGCGCCGGCGGCGATCACGCGCTCGATGCCTGCCGCGTCGAGGCCGACGCCGTGCACCAGCACGCTGTTGGCTGCCAGGCAGCCGAGCCGGTCGAGTTCGGCCAGTTCGGCACGCGCGATCGCGTCGGTGCCTTCGGCCAGGTGGATCATCCAGGGCCGTGGCGGTGGCGTGGCCGCGAAGCTCGCCTGCACCGGCGGTCCGAAGTCGGGCCCGCCCAGTGCATAGCTCCAGCCGAACTCGTGCAGCAGCGCGACCGGGAAGTCGGTCGCGTCCAGCGCCGGATGCCAGGGGTCGTGGTGGACCACGCAGGTGGTGCCGGCCAGCAGGTTCTTCAGCGCGCCGTGGCGCAGCCGGATCGCCTTCGGCACGGCGAGCGCGACGACCACCTCCGGCACGCCGAAGTGGGTGCGGAAGGCCTCGATCCAGGCGTAGCTGTTGGCGAACGGGGCGCCGTCGCGCAGCGGTGGCACGGCGTTGACGTGCAGGTGCTCGTGCGCATTGACCAGGCCGGGGAAGACGAGGTGGCCGCGCAGGTCCAGCCGCCAGGCGGCGGTGGGCGGCGAGGCGGCGATGCGCCCATCGCGGAGCGGCAGCGGGCCGCGCGCCAGGCCCGTGCCCGACCACCAGGCGGCGCCGAGCAGCAGCGTGTCGGGGGACGGGGCGGCGTCCACTTGGGCTCAGCGCCGGTGCATCACGATAAGGAAGTGATCGCCCATGCCGCGCAGCAGCGGCAGGGCGCCGAGGCGGTCGTCCAGCCGGCCCAGCCGCTCGCACCAGGCGCGGCGGCGCCGGTAGAACTCCACCAGGTAGGGCGGCGGCAGGAACAGGCTCAAGGCGCGGTAGCCGTGCAGCGAGAAGTGGGCGGCGAAGGCGCGGTAGAACTCGCGCGGCAGGTAGTAGCGTGTCCAGATCGTGTGGCGGTTCATGCCGACTGCGGTGGGCCGGCGTGCCATGCGCACCAGCGCGCGGCGGAAGCGGCCGCGCAGCCCGTAGTGCAGCAGTTCCCACGGGCAGACGCGGCCGATCACCGAGAACACCAGCGCGCCGCCGGGGCGCAGCAGGCGGGCGCACTCGGCGGCGACCGCGTGCAGGTCGGGCGCGCAGTTGAGCGGCCCGAAGTTGGAGTAGATGCCGTCGAACTCGGCGCTCAGCCGGCCGAGCTGGTGCACGCCCAGGTGGGCCACCGCGACGTGCGAGGCCAGCCCGCTGGCCACCGCGCGCGCCTGCGTGCGCTCGATCATGCGCGGCGACCAGTCGCTGGCGAGCACCTGGTAGCCGCGACGGGCGAACTCGACGGCGTCCAGGCCGGTGCCGCAGCCGAGGTCGAGCAGGCGCGAACCGGCCGGCAGCTCGCGCTGCACGGTCTCCCACAACGTCACGCGCATGCGCTGGATCAGTTCGTTGTTGCCGCGCGGGCCGTCGTAGTCGGCGGCCACGCTGTCGAAGGCGCGCTGGGTGTCGAGCAGCTGCGCCTCGCTCATGCTGCCCGGCGCCGCCGGCGTACCGGCGAGCGCGGCGCCGCCATCGGGCTCGAGTGGGTAGGGTCGTTTCACGGCGGCTCCTCGCGTGGCCATGGCCACCGCAACGACGCAGGGCTGCCGATGGCCAGGGTTCCCGTGAGTGCCGGCTGCCGCCGGTGCGGTTGAACCCGGACCGCGTGCCCGCCGCTGACTCCGGTCTCGGGCCTACGCTGCCCGACGGTCGACGTTCCTGCGCGACCGATCTCGCCCAGCCCGTGGCTCTCGCGAGCCAAAGGCCGGAGGCCCCTCAACCCACGCGACCGCGCCGCGCCGCATGGCGCGCGAGCGCGGCCATCACGCCGAGGCCCAGGCCGAGCACCAGTCCCGCCCCCACGATCAGTACGCGGTTGGGATAGGCGCGCCGGTCGGGCACGTAGATCGGCCAGGCGAGCGAGGTGCGGTAGGAGTAGGTCGCGGTGAGCCGGGCCTTCAGGTCGCTGACGGTCTGCTGCAGTTGGCGCACCTCCTGGTTGCTGCTACTGAGGACCATGCTGGCGAGCATCAGGTCCTGGCGGCTGGGGCGGTCCGCGGCATCGCGCGTCGTGGGCGCCACGGCGCGCTGCAGGCGGTCGCGTTCGGCGGTGGCATCGTCCAGCTGCGCCTGGGCCTGGCGCAGGCGGGCCTGCGCCAGGCCCAGCGGTTCGGCCATCAGGCGTTCGTGCAGCGCGCGCAGGTGCTCGAAGGTGGTTTCGGCGAAGCGCCGGGCCTGCTGCGGCGAGGCCGCGCGCACGCTGAACTTGATCAGGCCGGCGTACGGCGAGGGCTCCAGCCTGAAGCTGTCGCGGTACAGATGCGCCTCGCGCGAACGGAACGGCAGGCCCAGGTCGTGCAGCACCGCGTCCTGGAACGGCACGGTCCCCATGCGGTCGATCACGCGCTGGAACGGCTCGATGCGCGGGTCCTCGCCGGCCGGCACCGGCCCCAGCTGGCCCGGGCGGATCCAGGCGCTCGCCTCCCACTGCGGGCGTGCGGTCAGCGCGAAGGCCAGCGCGCCGGCCAGCACCACGGCGAGCACGGCGGCGAACCAGCGCCATTCGCGGCGCAGCACGCGCCACAGGTCGGCCAGGTAGATCTCGTCTTGTTCCATCGCGGTTACTCAGGTGGCGGAGGTGGAGGGCGCGCCTTGCCCCGGCGCGCGCGCGGTGCGGTCGGGCAACCAGGCGGCGGCCAGCTGCATGAGCAGGCAAAGCACGATGAAGTCGACGTTGGTCCAGATGAAGGCCTGCGGCGCGAACGGCGCCATCACGCAGACGTAGGCCATGCGCAGGAAGATCAGCAGCCCGAACAGCGAGGCGCTGGGCCGCAGCCGCCGCACGCTCCAGCACAGCCAGGCGTACAGCGCGAAGACCGATGCCACCGCGCCCCAGGGGCCCCACGCCAGCAGGAACGGGAAGAACTCCGTGCCGACATTGACGGTCGGCGAATCCAGCGGAATGCCGGTGCCGGCGGTGGCCACCGAGCCGCTCATCGGCACCACCTGGTGGATCAGGAAGCTGGCGTCGTGGTACTGCCTGGCCTCGATCGCGCCGAAGTTGTACGGGCCGGCGGTGATGTAGAGCAGCAACCACTTGATACCCTGCGGCGCGGCCGTGTAGAGCGTGCGGAACGGCAGCGTCACGCCGGTGAGCGGCCCCGAGCGCAGCAGCCCGATCAGCGAGAACACGCTGGCCCCGGCCAGCGCGATCAGCGCGATCCGCTTCCACGGCAGCGGCCGCTCCTCGTCCCGTCGCAGCACCAGCACCAGCGCGATCGCGAACAGTCCGGCGCACAGCCGGTTGCGGTCGACCACCAGCACCGGGAAGACCAGCCCCGTGCCGACCAGCAACCAGCGCAGCCAGCGCTTGCGCACGCACAGCAGGCCGATCGCCGGCAGCGTCCAGCACATGTCGGAGATGTGCCGGATGTGCTCGCGCCCGCCCGCCATGGTGGCGTAGGCGGACGGGTCGTCCACCAGCGTCACCGGGAACAGCGCCAGGTCCAGCAGGCAGAAGCCGAGCACCGCCAGCGCGAACGCGGTTGCGACGAAGGCGTCGCGCGTGCCCGCGTAGTGGCGGCGGAAGCGCCCGAATTCCGGCAGGCGGGCGCTGCCGGGCAGGCGGTCGAGCGCCAGCAGGGCCACGGCGCAGCCGGCGAGCAGCGCGATGCCTTCGCCGTAGCCGGGCGGCAGGTCGTAGGTGAGCCAGGCCAGGCCGCAGGCGAACAGCAGCGGCCAGGCCAGGTAGGTGGAGGGCAGGCGCAGCGCGTTCACGAGGCGTGCTCCACCAGCGGCGGCGGGCGCGGCAGGCCGACCCGCGCCATCGCGGCCAGCGCCAGGTACGCGGCCATGTGCGCGGCCACCGCACCGGGCCGTCGGCGCAGGAACGCGATCTTGGCGCCGATGTAGTGCACCTGCGCGCGCAGCAGGGTGCGGTCCGCGCCCTCGAACAGCGCCAGGTGCCGCTGCGCCACCCCGCGCGACTCGGCCAGGTGCAGCAGGCGGGTCGGCACCTGTCGGGTGCGGCTGACGTTGCCGGCGTGCACGCGGTAGGCGCACACGCGCACGTCGATGAAGCCGAGCGCGTCCCGCGCGGCCAGACGCAGGAAGAAGTCCCAGTCGTCGATGCGCAGGCCCTCGGTCCAACCACCCACCCGCTCCAGCGCGCGCCGCCGCAGCATCGCCACCGCGCCGCCGACCGCCCATTGGCCGATCACGGCGCGGCGGATGCCCTCGTCGCTGCGGTACAGCCGCTTGTTCGCACGGTGCAGGCCACGCATGCCGCTGCCGTGCAGGCGCCGGTCGTCGGTGTCGACCACGATCGAATCGCCGACTACCGCGTCCTTGCGCGGGTGCATGTGCAGGTAGGCGATCTGCGCCGCCAGGCCGCCGGGCAGCAGGTAGTCGTCGCTGGCGCCCAGGCGCAGGAACTCGCCGCGCGCGAGCGTGGCCAGCTCGTTGAGCGTGGCGGCCACGCCCCGGTTGCCACGGCGCACGAAGCGGATCGGCAGCGCGCCACGGTGCGCCTCCACCCAGGCGGCGATGCGCTCGGCGGTGCCGTCGGTCGAACCGTCGTCGACGACCACCAGCTCCTTCGCCGGCCAGGGGTCCTCCAGCACGCTGTCCAGGCAGCGCACCACGAAGCGTTCGTGGTTGAAGGCGGGGATCAGGATGGAGACCAGCGGCGCGCTCATGAGGCCCCCAGGTAGCGTCGCGCCACCACCAGGTTGAAAGCGAAATACAGCGCGTAGTTGACGGTGAACGCCCACACCGCGCCGACCAGGCCGAAGCGCGCGGTGAGCAGGTACACCAGCGCGAGGTAGAGCAGGGCGAACACGCACTCGGAGGCCACGAACAGCCGCGTCATGGCCTTGGCGAGCATCAGGTAGGAGAGCACGAACGAGGCGATCTTGATCACGTCGCCGAGCAGTTGCGGTCCGTACAGTGCGTTGGCCAACGCGAAGTCGCGGCTGAACAGCAGGCGGGTCACCCAGTCGCGCGCCAGGTAGATCGCGCCGGCCAGCGCCGCCACCGCCGGCAGCAGGAAGCGGAAGCCCTGCCGCAGCTCGCGCGCCAGCGCGTCGCGTTCGTGCGTGGCCGCCAGCTTGGGCAGGTAGTAGATGTTGATCGCCGCGGTGAGGAACAGCAGGTAGGCATCGGAGACCCGCGTCACCGCCTGCCAGTAGCCGGCCTGGACCCAGCCGTAGCGGCCGGCCAGGTGTTCGCGCACCGCGATGTTGACCAGCGGCGACAGCAGCGCCGAGCTGATCGTCATCAACGAGAAGGCGGCCAGCCGCGCGGTCATCTCGCGATCGAAGCGGGCCCGCCACATGCCGGGGCGGAAGTACGGGCTGCGCCGGAATGCCGGCAGGCCGACCGCCAGCCACAGCACCTGGCCGATCACCAGCGCCAGCAGCGCGCCGTACAGGCGCAGCCACAACGACAGCACGAGCGCGACGGCGATGCTCAGGGCCGAGCCCAGCACCTGCACCAGCGCCAGCCGGCGCACGTCCATGAAGCCGTTGATCACCGCCAGCAGGTAGTTGAGCAGGGCGATGCCCAGCTGCGCCACCGCGAGCGTGCGGATCAGGTTCTGGTAGCCGGCGTCGTCCAGCAGCCACAGCGCCAGCGGCCGACTCCACAGCAGCGCCAGGCATCCCACCAGGCACGAGGCGCACAGCGCGTACCACAGCGCCGAGGCGAGCAGGCGCGAGAGCCGCGCCGGGTCCTCGCGGTACTCGGCCACGTACTTGACCACCGCCGCGCTGATGCCGCCGCCGGCCAGCACCGCCAGCAGCGACATCAGGCTCATGAACTGGCCGAGCTTGCCCACGCCCGCCGGTCCGGCGAAGGAGGCGACCAGCTTGACCACCACCAGCGCCGCGAGCAGCCGCGCGGCGGTGGCGGCGCTGGAGTACAGGCTGGCCCGCGCGATGTTCACGGCCGTCCCCCGAAGCGACGGCAGGCGGCGACGACCTGCTCGACCGCCACGTCCGACAGGGTCGGGCTCATCGGCAGGCTGAGCACTTCCTCGTGCAGACGCTCGGTGACCGGCAGGTGGGTCTCGTGCAGGTCGGCGTAGGCCGGTTGCCGATGCGGCGGCAGCGGGTAGTGCACCTGGGTCTGGATGCCGTGGGCCTGCAGGTGGCGCTGCAGGGCGTCGCGCTGCCGGCTGCGCACCACGAACAGGTGCCAGGCGTGCGCCTCCTCGCGTACCACGCGGGGCAGCGTGATGCCGGGATGGTCGATGCCGTGCAGGTAGCGCTGCGCCACCTGGCGGCGCAGGCGTACGTCCTCGTCCAGGTACCTTAGCTTCACCCGCAGCAGCGCCGCCTGCAGCTCGTCCAGGCGCGAGTTGGTGCCGCGCAGGGGATGCGCGTACTTGCTCTGCGAGCCGTAGTTCCGCAGCGCGCGGATGCAGTGCGCCAGCGCGTCGTCGTCGGTGGTGACGGCACCGGCGTCGCCCAGCGCGCCCAGGTTCTTGGCCGGGAAGAAGCTGAAGCCCGCGGCGTCGCCGAACGCCCCGGCACGCCGTCCGTCCCAGGCCGCCCCGTGGGCCTGCGCGGCGTCCTCGATCAGCAGCAGCCCGCGTTGCCCGGCCAGCGCGCGCAGTGCCGCCATGTCCGCCAGCTGGCCGTACAGGTGCACCGCCATGACCGCGCGGGTGCGTGGCCCGATCGCCGCCGCGACGGCGGCCGGGTCGAGGTTGAAGGTGCCTGGGTCCGGCTCCACCGGCACGGCCTTGAGGCGGTTGCCGGTGACCGCGAGGAAGCTCGCGATGAAGGTGTTGCCGGGCAGGATCACCTCGTCGCCTTCGGCCAGCCGTCCCAGCTCCAGATAGCCGCGCAGCAGCAGCGCCAGCGCGTCCAGCCCGTTGCCGACGCCGATCGCGTGGCGCACGCCGCACCAGGCGGCGAACTCGCGCTCGAACGCGGCCAGCTCCTCGCCGAGGATGTACCAGCCCGAATCGATCACCCGCGCGGCGGCCGCCTTCAGCTCGTCGGCATGGCGGGCGTTGACCTCCTTGAGGCTGAGGAAAGGCACGTCCATCACAGCGTCCACTCGTAGAAGTCGTGCACCACGGCGCGCGCGCCGAAGCGCTCCTTCTGCGTGACCAGGCCACCGTTGAGTACCCGCCCCTCCTGCTCGGTGGAGATGCCGAAGCTGAAGTAGCGCCGGTCCGCATAGACCCGTTCGATCAGCTCGCCGAGCAGCAGGCTCAGCGCGTCGGTGTGCCGGCCTTCCTCGGAGGCGGCCAGGTACTGCGTGTGCACCGCGTTGCCGAAGTCGTAGACCAGTGCGCCGGCGAGCAGCGTGCCGGCGGCGTGCGCGGTGTGCAGCACGATCTGCCGCGGGAAGCGCTCCTGCAGCAGGCGCAGCTCCGCCAGGCTGTGCGTGGGCGCGGCACCGTGGCGGCGCAGCACCTCCACCAGCAGCGCGTGGAAGGCGGCCAGGTCGCCACCGGTGCCGATGCGCACGCCGGCGTTGCGCGCGTGGCGCAGGTCGCGACGGCGCGCGGGGGCGAAGCGGTAGGGTTCCTGCAGCGCGATCGCCGAGGAAAGGTCGCGCCGCACCAGCCGCGCGCCAAGGCGATGCAGCGCGTACAGGTCCTCCTCCGCCGGATAGGCGTGGAAGATCCACGGCACCGCCTTGTAGCGCACGCACCGCACGCCGGCCGCGCGGTAGTGCTCGCCGATCCGCTCGAAGGCCTCGAGCGTGGCTTCGGCGCGCAGCGCGGGCGTGGACAGCAGTCCCGCGTAGGTCAGGCCGCCGTGGCTAATGACGGTGTCGCCCTCCCGGCTGGCCGGGAATGCGGCCACCGCTTCGCCGTGCCGCGCGATCATCAGCGAGCAGTCGACGAAGCGGTCGGCGTGGTAGTCCATGTAGCCGCGCCGGTGCAGCAGGTTGCCGGTGCGCGAGCGCGCCACCAGCGCGTCCCAGGCATCCGCATCGCCCGGGCGGTAGGGCTCAAGCGCAAGCATGGGCGAGGCCCTCCATCGCGTGGAGTGGCGCTTCGGCCAGGCCGAACCCTTCCACGCCCATGTCGTTGCCGTTGTAGAACATCAGCAGCCGGTCGCCCTGGCGCAGCAGGGCCGGGTAGCACAGGGTGCGCGAGTCCCAGCCGCTTTCGGACAGCGCGAGCCCCAGCTGCTCGTCGCAGCGCGCCCAGTGCACGCCGTCGTCGCCGACCGCGATCCCGGGGAAGTATTCGCCGGTGCGGTTGCCGCGGGTGAAGTACATCAGGTAGCGCCCGTCGAGCCGGTACACCCGCGGGCGGCCGATGCGGTACTCGCTGCCGCGCGGCAGCAGGCAGACGTGGTCTGCGCCGGGAATCGCATGGAGGTCGTCGGTCTCGGCGCAGCGGATGTGGTAGCGCGGGAACGGCGCGCCGCCGATCCATTCCCAGTCGTCGCCGGCCGCGTACCAGAGCCGCCAGCGGCCGCCCTCGTAGTGCGCCGAGTGCACCGCGGCGATGGTGCTGCGCCCGGGCGCGCGGTCCAGCAGCGGGGTTTCCTGCACGCGTTCGAAATGCTCGCCGCCGTCGCGCGACACGGCCAGGCCGGTGAAGGCGAGGAACTTGGCGCGCGCCACGCGCTGGAAGCCGACGTAGAACAGGTGCAGCCCGCCGGGGCCGTCGACCACGTCGCCCAGGATCACGCCGTTGTCGTCGAAGCAGCCGGCGCGGCCGACGTCGAGCACCGGCTCGCGGCTGACCGCGAGCACCACGGTCGGCTCGTCGGCCGACAGGTCGACGTAGCCGATGCGGCTGACGCCCTCGGCGTCGCGGAAGCCCGCGTAGACGCGGATGCGCTCATTGTCGATGCGCCAGGGCGTGGGCGTCAGCGCGGAGTGGCGCATCCAGCCGCCCACGCCCTGCCGCGCGGTCTCGAACACCAGGCCCTTCTTGCGCCACGCGTACATCGTCACCTCACAGCGGCACGTCGAAGCTGGAGCGCCCGTCCAGTGCCCTGGCCGGCGAGCCGACGTAGACGCGGCCGGGCTCGGTGTCACGGGTGACCAGCGCGCCCGCGCCGATCACGTTGTCGGCGGCCACCCTCACGTGGTCGTTGAAGGTGGCGTTGACCCCGACGAAGCTGCCGCTGCCGATCACGCAGTAGCCGGAGATCACCGCGTGCGAGGCGACGAACACGTGGTCCTCGATCACCGTGCGGTGGCCGACGTGATTGCCGCTCCACAGCACGCAGTTGTCGCCCACGCGCACGAACGGCTGGATCACGTTGTTCTCGAAGATGAAACAGTTCTCGCCGACCTGCGCGTTGCGCCACACGAAGGCGCGCGAGCTCACGTACCGCGCCAGCCGGTAACCGCGACGCTTGGCGTCGAGGTAGAAGCGCCGGCGCAGGCGGTTGAGCCGGCTGGCAGGTATCGCGACGAACAGCTCGACCGCATCCGGCGGGTAGCGTTCCTCCAGCGCTTCGTACGGCACCACCGGCAGGCCGGCGAGCTCGGCCTGGGCCAGGTACTCGCGCTCGACGCTGAAGGCGACCACGTCGTAGTCGCTGTCGTGGCGGAAGTATTCGCAGGCGATCTGCGCGAACTCGCCCGCGCCGACGAGAACTAGCGGTCCAGGCATGCCAGCATGCCTGCCGGGTAGAGACTGCCGTGCACTTCCCTGAGGAAGGCGTCGTAGTCGGTGATGTAGTCGTCCGGATCGTACGGCTGGTCGGCCAGCACCATCAGCACGCAGTCCTCACTGAAGTCGTACAGCTCGCGCCAGACCATGCGGCCGAGCAGCAAACCCTGCGAGGGATCGTTCAGCACCACCTCCACCGGGCCGGTGCCGTCGTCCAGCAGGAAGGTGACCGAGCCGCGCACCGGGATCGCCAACTGGTTGAGGTGGCGGTGCGCGTGCCGCCCGCGGTGCACGCCACTGCGGGTGGCAAACAGGTAGTACACGCGCCGGATCGGGAATGGCACGTTCCGCTCCGGCTCCAGGGCGATCAGCATGCCCCGGTGGTCGCCGTGCGACTGCAACTGGATGCGCTCGATGTCCATGCCTCGGCCGATGCGTCGGGACGACTCGCCTGGCTGAGTGCTGCCCGCCCGGCGAAAGGTTGCATCGGACGCGCGCGGTGTCGCCGGTGGCGCAGGACCGCATGGCCCTGGCGCGTACCCGCCAACCTTTCCCGCGCGCGGCGGCACTCATCCACCCGAGTTCCCCGGGCGGCCGGCCCGTCGCGAACGACGACCACGGGTGGAGGACAGGGCTTCGGATGGGATCGGCAAACGAGAAGATGTCCGACTGCGAGGGCGGCGTTTCCGCGAGCGCGCCACTCGTGGGGCGCCAGGCCGACCAGGCGCGCGCCTCCACGGACACATCGCCGCGGGCGCGTCCGCGCCTGGTGGTGGCGTTGCACTGGCTGACCGTGCTGGCGCTGCTGCTCGCCGCCGCCGTGATCCTGGCCCGTGCGCAGGTCGGTGGCAGGGCGTTGCGTGCCGCCCTCTTGGAGATCCACCGCCACCTCGGCCTGGCCGTGCTGCTGCTGTTCGCGCTGCGCATCGCGGTGCGCCTGCGGCTCGGCCCGCTGCCGGACCCGGGCTGCCCTTCCCGGCCGTTGCGTGCCGCCGCCGAGCTGACCCACGCGGCGCTGTACGGCGCGCTCCTGGTGCTGCCGATGCTGGGCTGGATGCTGAGCAACGCCGAAGGCAAGCCGGTGGACCTGCTCGGCCTGCCGCTGCCACAACTGGTGCCGCCGGACCTGGACCTGGCCGACGAACTGCTGGTGTGGCACCAGGGCGCCGCCTGGGCGTTGCTCGCGCTCACCCTGCTGCACGTGGCGGCGGCGCTCTGGCACCACTTCGTGCGGCGCGACGGGGTGCTGCGCGCGATGGGGTTCCGCACCAGGGATTGAGGGGAGGCGGGCCGCCCGCCGCATGGTTCAACGGGGAGTGACGATGATGGCTGATGGAAAACGACAGGCACGTGGACGTGGCATCGCCGGACGGTTGTGGGGCAGCGTGCTTCTACTGGCGGCCGTCACCGGCCTGCCGGCGCAGGCGACGCCGGTGTTCGCCCGGCAGACCGGGTCGGCCTGCGCCGACTGCCACACCGCCGCCTACGGTCCGGCGCTCACGCCCTACGGGATGCGCTTCAAGATCAACGGCTTCACCGAGACCAACGGCGAAGGCATCCAGCTGCCGCTGGCGGCGCAGCTGATCGGGCAGTACACCAACCCCTCGCGCGGCGACAGCTCGACCCGCCTGACCGAGGCGGACCTGTTCCTGGCCGGCCGGCTGACCGACCACGTGGGCGGCTTCGTCAAGGTGGAGGCCGACCGCACCGGCGCCGGCGACTACGACACCAGGCTGAGCAACGTGGACCTGCGCTACGTGCTGAAGGACCTGCAGGTGCGCGGGCGCGACCTCACCCTCGGCGTGAGCGTGAACAACAATCCGGGCTTCACCGACCCGATCGGCGTGCTGCCGGCCCCGTCGTACCTGGGACCACCCGGCACCACCGGCACCCTGCTCAATGCCTCCAGCCCGAACGCGCCGGCCAACCGCGTGATCGGCGCCACCGTCTACGGCTTCTACGACGCGCAGTGGTACGGCGAGGTGGGCAGCTATCGCTCGCTGTCCGCCGCGCGGCAGGACGACCTCGGTTATGCGGTGTCCGGCGACCCGGGCAAGCTGAGCGACACGGCCTACCTGCGCCTGGCCTGGATGAAGGATCTCAAGCGCCAGTTCCTCTCCGCCGGCGTGGTGGCGCTGTCCACCAAGCGCCAGCTGCCGCGCAACGCGCCGAGCGACGACCTCACCGACCTCGGCTACGACTTCAGCTACCAGTTCCTGGGCAACCGCGAGCACATCGTCCAGCTGAGCTACGTGAACGTCTACGAGCGGCGCCACTACGGCAGCACGCCCGGCGTTCCGGGCCTGTTCGCCCACGCGCACGGCTCGGCGCACGACCAGACCCTGTCGGCCACCTACATCTTCAGGCAGAGCTTCGGGATCACCGCGAGCCACCTGATCAGCACGGGCTCGCGGGATCCGGTGCGCTTTCCGCCCTATGGCGACCCGGACACCACCAGCAACCTGCTCAGCGTGTTCTGGACGCCTTTCGGCAAGGAGGACTCATTCACCTCGATCGCCAACATGAAGCTCGCCGCCACCTGGTTCCGCTTCAGCAAGTTCAACGGCCGCGGCTCCAACATCTTCGGCGCGCCGCCGGGCGCGCCGGTCACGGACGCGGCGGACCTGAACGCCTTCTTCGTGTCGCTCAGCCTGGCCTTCTAGGTGGCCGGACCTGGGCAAGCCCTTCGGTCGATCGGCTCCCGCTCGCGGGAGCCGTGGACAAGCACAACCGGAAGCCGGGAGTGAAGCGTGAGCAAGCTGTCCCTGTGGCACCGTCTGCCGTGGCTGGTCCTGGTGGTCCTTCTTCTGCTGGGTCCGCGACTGGCGGCGGCGGGTGATCCGTCCGCGGGCATGGACGTGTTCCGCTCGGAGTGCTCGGAGTGCCACAGCGTGCGGCAGGGCCGCAACAAGAAGGGGCCGAGCCTGTTCGGCATCGTCGGCCGCCACGCCGGTGCGCTGCCGGACTACCACTACTCCGACGCGCTCAAGCGGGCCGACTGGGTGTGGACGCGGGACAAGCTGCGCAGCTACCTTTCGCAGCCGGCCAAGCGGGCCAATCCGGGTACGAGGATGAAGTACGATGGCCTGGATGACGCCACGCAACTGGACGATCTCATCAGCTTCCTGGCCACCGTCCACTGACGCGGCGTGGCCGCCCGCGCGACTGCGGCGGGCCCTGCCTTTCCCGCTTCTCCTCGCCCTCGCCCTGGGCCTGCCCGGCAGGCCGGCGCACGCCCAGGCCGCACCGTTCGGCGGCACCGTGGCGCTGAGCTCGCAGCTGGTCGATCGCGGACTGCCGATCACCCCGGGCACACCGGTCCTGCAGGGCGACCTGCACTGGAGCCCGCGGCCCGGCTGGTCGCTGGGCGTGGCGGCGAGCACCGAATGGCACTCGCCGGGACGACTGGCCGAGGCGCTGGCCGAGGTCTCCCGCGCCTGGGCGGTGTCGGACGACTGGCAGGTGCAGGGAAGCCTGCTCTACTACGACACGCCGCGCCGTGGCCGGGCCCGGCCGTATCACCGCGTGGAAGCCAACCTGACCTGGATCTACCGCGACGTGCTGACGCTGAACCTGTCGGCGTTCCGGCCCACCGGCGTCCGCGATGCGCGCACCGAGCCGGCTGCCGAGGCCAACCTGCGCTGGCCGCTCACGCGGCACCTGTCGCTGGCCGCGGGCCTCGGGGTGGCAGGCTTCCAGCATGCCCACGGCTACTACGGCGCCGGCGAAACCGACTACTACCGCTACGGCCAGGCCGGGCTGGTGTTCGCCGCAGGGCGCTGGCGCGTCGAGCTCGACCGTATCGCTACCGACAACGCCCCGTATCCACGCCGCGGCACCGGCGGGCTGTCGCCGTGGCTGGCCACGGTCGCTTGGTCTTTCTGAGCTTTGGGAGCAACCTTTCCGCCCCGGGCGGGCACCTACCGGGCGAACGGTCGGGTTCCGACCGCCGTCCCTGCGCAACCATGACCGACGCCGATTCCAACGCCGACGCCACCGACCGCATGCTGCTCCAGCGCATGTCGGCGGGCGACCGCGACGCGCTGTCCGTGCTCTACCGCAGCTACCACGGGCGGTTGTGCCGCTTCCTGTCGCGCCTGACCCGGCGCAGCGACATCATCGAAGAGGTCATCAACGACTGCTTCTGGATTGCCTGGCAGAAGGCCGGCAACTTCCACGGCGACTCGCGCGTCTCCACCTGGATCATGGGCATCGCCTACCGCTGCGGCCTGAAAGCCCTGCGCCAGCACGGCGACGAGCCGGTCGAGAGCGATCCGCTGCGCGAGGAGCGCAGCGCCGCCCACGATCCCGGCGAGGATCGCGAGCTGCGCGACTGGCTGGCCAAGGGGCTCGAGCGCCTGTCGGTGGACCAGCGCGTGGTGGTCGAGCTGGTCTACGGCGTGGGCCACGGCCTGGACGAAGTGGCCGCCATCATGCAGTGCCCGGTCGGCACGGTGAAGGCGCGCCTGTTCTATGCGCGCGTGAAGCTGCGCAACGTGCTGCCGGCGCTGGCCGGCGACACGGCTTCCCGACACGAGACACTGCCATGACACTCCCGAACGGATGCGCGCGCGCCTGGGAGGCCATGCCCTGGGTCCTGCAAGGCAGCGCGCCACGAGAACAAGGCGACTGGCTCGCGCGGCACCTGGCCGAGTGCGCCGATTGCCGCGTCGAGTTCGAGCAGCAGAGCCGGCTGCAGCTGGCGCTGTCGCTGCCGCCCGAAAACGCCCCCGACCCGGGGGTGGGGCTGGAGCGCCTGCTGGCGCGCCTGGACCGCCCCGAGCCCGAGCAGGCCCCGCCTCAGCGCGCGGGCGGCTGGCTGACGCGCGCGCTGGTGGCGGCCGTGCTGCTGCAGGCCGTCGGTATCGGCACCCTCGGCGTGAAGCTGTGGTCGGAGCGTCCGGTAGCGGCCTATCGCACGCTCAGCCAGGCGGCACCCCCCTCCGCACCCGGCGCGATCCACGTGGTGCCGGATCCGGGCATGAAGCTGGCTGACTGGAACGCCCTGCTGCACGGCCTGGGGCTGCGGGTGATCGGCGGTCCGAACGACGTCGGCGCCTACACCGTGGTGCCGGCCGGTGACTCGACCGGCGATGCCGTGCGGCGCCTGCGCGCGGCCCCGGGCATCCGTCTCGCGGAACCCGCCAGCCCCGCACCATGAACGGCCGCGCCCTCGCGCTCGTCGCCCTCGCGCTGGCCCTGGCCGGCTGCGCGCGGGTGCCGGCGCGTTCGGCCGGCACGGATGCGCCAACCGCGACCGCGATGGACGGCAGTCGCGACATCGTGCTCGCGGTGGACAATCCCCTCGAACCCCCGGCCATCCACGCCGGTTCGAATCTGCTCGGCTACACGATCACGGGGCACTACGGCGCCGGCCGGCGCGCGTCGGCGACGCTCGCCGCGTTGCGCGAACAGTACGGCTGGCACGAGGTGGCCGGCTGGCCGATCCGTACCCTGCAGCTCTATTGCGTGGTGCTGCGGCCACCGCGGGGCACCACCCGCGAGGCGATGCTCGCCGCGCTGGCGCGCGACGGACGCGTGCAACTGGCCGAACCGCTGCACGAGTTCGCCACCTACGGCGAGGACGACGCGCGGCCGCGCCACTACAACGACCCCTACGCCGAGCTGCAGCGCGGCTTCGTGGAAACCGATGCCGCGCTCGCCCACAACACCAGCCAGGGCGGGGGCACCGCCGTCGCCGTGGTCGATACCGGCGCCGATCCGGCGCACCCCGACCTGCGCGGGCGCATCCGCAGCACCCGCGACCTGGTCGACGGCGACGCCAACACGTTCGCTGGCGACCGTCATGGCACCGAAGTGGCCGGGATCATCGCCGCCACCGGCAACAACCACCTGGGCATCGTGGGCATGGCGCCCGATACGGTGCTCGACGTGTACAAGGCCTGCTGGTACGCCGCCGCCGGTGCCCCGGGCGCGCGCTGCAACTCGTTCACCCTGGCCAAGGCGCTGGCGGCTATCGTCGAGACCGACGCGCGCGTGGTCAACCTCAGCCTGGGTGGTCCCGCCGATCCGCTGCTGGCCCGGCTGCTCGGGCAACTGCTGCAGCAGGGCCGCGTCGTGGTCACCGCGTTGCCGCCCGGCGGACGCATGGGCGGCTTTCCCGACGGCGTGCCCGGCGTGCTGGTGGTGCGCGTCACCTCCGGAGCGCCGGCGCCGCCGGGTGTGCTGAGCGCGCCGGGGCACGACATCCTGAGCACCGAGCCCGGTGGCGGCTACGACTTCAGTTCCGGTTCCTCCATGGCCGCCGCGCACGTCAGCGGCATCGTCGCGTTGCTGCTGGCGATCGATCCCGGGCTGGACGCCGAGGCGATCCACGGGCTGCTGCTGGCCAGCAGCCGGCCGGCCGCGGAGGGACTGCAGGTCGATGCGGCGCGCGCCGTCGCCGGCCTGCGCCGCCTTGCGCGCACCGAGGTGGCGGGCGATCGTCGGTGACGCCGGTCGGGGTGGCGTGACCGGCGCCGGCGTCACGGCGTTCCGTCTGCCGGTGCGGGTCACAAGGGTGTGAGGTTGGCGTAGGCCGCCACCAGCCACTTGCTGCCGGCGTCGGCGAAGTTGACCTGCAGGCGCGTGTGCGCGCCGCTGCCCTCGGCACTGACCACCACGCCTTCGCCGAAGCTCGGATGACTGACGCGCTGGCCGAGCTTGATCGGCAGCTCTTCCTGCAGCGAGTTCGCCTCCGCGTGGCGGCCGGCGTACAGCGGGCGGCTGACCTGCACGCGTGGGCGCACCTCGTCGATCAGCTCGGCGGGCATCTCGGCGAGGAAGCGCGAGGGCCGGGCCAGCATCTCGGTGCCGTGCATGCGGCGCGACTCGGCGTGGGTGACCACCAGCCGCTCGCGCGCGCGGGTGATGCCGACGTAGGCCAGGCGCCGCTCCTCCTCCAGCCGGCCCTCGTCCTCGACCGAACGCTGGCTGGGAAACAGCCCTTCCTCCATGCCGACCAGGAACACCAGCGGGAACTCCAGACCCTTGGCCGAATGCAGCGTCATCAGCTGCACGCAGTCGTCCCAGGCCTCGCCCTGGCCCTCGCCCGCCTCCAGCGCGGCATGGGCGAGGAAGGCGTCCAGTTCGCCGAGGCCGGCCTCGAGGTCCTCCGGCGTCATCACGAAGCGGCTGGCCACGTTGACCAGCTCGTCCAGGTTTTCCACCCGCGCCTCGCCGTTGCCGCGGCTGTCCTTCTCGTAGTGGTCGCGCAGGCCGGTGTGGGTGATCGCGTGGTCGACCTGTTCGGCGAGGGTGAGGCCGCCGCCTTGAGCCCTCTCCACTCCGGAGAGAGGGTTGGGTGAGGGGCCGGGCTGGCCTGGAACTCCCGCTTCGGGCAGCCCCTCGCCCCAGCCCTCTCCGCGGAGGGGGGAGGGGGCGAAGTCCCTGGCCATCTGGTCGATCAGCGCCAGGAAGCCCTTCACCGCATTCCTGGCGCGCCCGGCCAGTTCGCGCCCGTCGGTCAGCTCGCCCAGCGCCGCCTCCCACAGCGAACTGGCCTCGGCGCGTGCGCGGCGGCGCAGTGCGTCCAGCGTGCGCTCGCCGATGCCGCGCGGCGGCGTGTTCACGGCGCGCTCGAAGGCGGCGTCGTCGTGGCGGTTGGCGGTCAGGCGCAGGTAGGCCAGCGCGTCCTTGATCTCGGCGCGCTCGAAGAAGCGCAGGCCGCCGTAGACGCGATAGGGAATGTCGCGCTGGATCAGCTGCTCTTCGAAATTGCGCGACTGTGCGTTGGAGCGGTACAGGATCGCGCAGTCCTTGGCGTTGCCGTGCTCGGCGATGTACTCGCGGATGCGCTCGATGACGAAGCGCGCCTCGTCCTGCTCGTTGTAGGCGGCGTACAGCGCAATGCGCTCACCGGCCTCGCCGGCGGTCCACAGCTGCTTGCCCAGGCGGCTGCCGTTGCGCGCGATCACCGCGTTGGCGGCCTTCAGGATCGTCGCGGTGGAGCGGTAGTTCTGCTCCAGCTTGATCGTGCGCGCGCCGGGGAAGTCGCGCAGGAACTGCTGCATGTTCTCCACCTTGGCGCCGCGCCAGCCGTAGATCGACTGGTCGTCGTCGCCGACGGCGAAGACCTTGCCGACATCGCCCGCCAGCACGCGGATCCAGGCGTACTGCAGCGCGTTGGTGTCCTGGAACTCGTCGATCAGCAGGTAGCGCCAGCGCTGCTGGTAGTGCTCCAGCACGGCCGGGTTCTTCAACCACAGCTCGTGGGCGCGCAGCAGCAGCTCGGCGAAGTCGGCCAGGCCGGCGCGGCGGCAGGCCTCTTCGTAAGCCTGGTAGATCTGTACCAGCGTGCGGGTCACCGGGTGGTTGCCGTGCTCGATGGCGTCGGGGCGCTTGCCCTCGTCCTTCCAGCCGTTGATCTGCCAGGTCGCCTGGCGCGGCGGGAAGCGCGCCTCGTCCAGGCCAAGCCCGGCCACCACGCGCTTGACCAGGCGCTGCTGGTCGTCGGCATCGAGGATCTGGAAGCCCTCCGGCAGGCCGGCTTCGCGCCAGTGCCGGCGCAACAGCCGGTGCGCGATGCCGTGGAAGGTGCCGACGGTGAGGCCGGTGGTGCCGCCGGGGATCAGCGACTCCAGCCGCGCGCGCATCTCGCCGGCGGCCTTGTTGGTGAAGGTCACCGCCAGCACCGCCCATGGCGGCACGCGCTCGACCTGGGTCAGCCAGCCGATGCGGTGGGTCAGCACGCGGGTCTTGCCGGAACCGGCGCCGGCCAGCACCAGGTAGTGGCCGGGCGACGCGCAGACGGCCTCGCGCTGCGCGTCGTTCAGCGAGTCGATCAGATACGAAACATCCATCGACCCATTGTACCGGTGGGTGTCAAGCGCGCCGCGCGGAGCACCCCCCCAGGTTGCCGCGCGATCAGCTCTTCTTGACGAAACCGCCGATCGTCAACAGCCCGCCGACGACGATGCCGGCGATCCCGATCCACTGCGGCACGGCCTTCTCGTGGGTGGCCTCGATCTTGGCGGGACCCAGCTGGGCGACGGTGTCGGTGTCCTTGTAGCTGCCGTTCCCGACGGTGATCCAGATGCCGGCGATCAACAGGATGATGCCGACGATGATGAGACCGGTGCGCATGGCTCTCTCCTTGCGGTTGAGTACGCTGTCCCATGTAGCCGCCTTCGCCCGAAACGTTCCGTGAAGGCACGAAAAAGCCCCGAAGGCTAGGGGGAACCTTCGGGGCCGGGGTGGATGCGAAGCCCAGGGGAGAGGTTCGCATCCGTTTGACCCGCTCAGGGAGGTGGACGGGTCGTGGATGCCGTTGCGCGCATCCGGAACCTTGGATGCGTCCGGGAAGGGAAAGTTTCAAGGCGCCGGGAACAGGTCAGGATCCGTTCATTCGCACGATCCTGCTCCTTTCCTCTCCGGCGAGAGGGCTGGGGTGAGAGGCCGGGCTCGCCGAAGCCCCGCGCCCGTGTGCTTCTTGTAAAGCCGCCCGACGCAAGTTTTTCGCAAGACCCGCCCCTGACCCCGTCTTCTTCCCGGGGGAGAGGGGCGTAAAGCGGTGAAGCTAGTGCGCCTGCTCCCAGTTCGCCCCCACGCCCACGTCGACCACCAGCGGCACGGCCAGCTCGGCGGCGCCGGACATGCGCTCGATGATGGCCTGGCGCACGGTGTCCACCGCGTCCTCCTGCACCTCGAAGACCAGTTCGTCGTGCACCTGCATCAGCATGTGGGCGTCGGTGCGGTCGTGCAGCCAGGCGCCGAGGGCGATCATCGCCCGCTTGATGATGTCGGCGGCGCTTCCCTGCATCGGCGCGTTCACCGCGGCGCGCTCGGCGCCGGCGCGCAGCGCCTGATTGCGCGCCTTGAGGTTCTCCAGGTACAGCCGGCGGCCGAAGATCGTTTCCACGTAACCATCGCGGTGCGCCTGTTCGCGGGTGGCGTCCATGAACGCGCGCACGCCGGCGAAACGGGCGAAGTAGCGCGCCATGTAGTCGCTGGCCTCGCCGCGGTCGATACCGAGCTGGCGTGCCAGGCCGAACGCGCTCATGCCGTACATCAGGCCGAAGTTGATCGCCTTGGCGGCGCGGCGCTGGTTGAGCGTGATCTCCTCCGGCGGCACGCCGAACACCTCGGCAGCGGTGGCGCGGTGCACGTCGCCGCCACTGGTGAACGCGCGCAGCAGCGCCCCGTCGCCCGAGAGGTGCGCCATGATGCGCAGCTCGATCTGCGAGTAGTCGGCCGCCATCACCACCCAGCCCGGCGGGGCGATGAAGGCGGCGCGGATGCGCCGGCCTTCCTCGGTGCGCACCGGGATGTTCTGCAGGTTCGGGTCGGAGGAGGAAATGCGCCCGGTCGCCACCGCCGCCTGGTGGTAGCAGGTGTGCACGCGGCCGGTGCGCGGGTTGACCATCTGGGCCAGCTTGTCCGTGTAGGTCGAGCGCAGCTTGGCCAGGCCGCGGTAGTCCAGGATCAGCCGCGGCAGCGCGTGCTCGTCGGCGATGGCCTCGAGCGCCTCCTCGTTGGTCGAGGGCTGGCCCTTGGGCGTCTTGAGCTTGGCCGGCAGGCCGAGCTGGTCGAACAGGATCGTCTGCAGCTGCTTGGGCGAGTCCAGGCTGAATTCGCAGCCGGCCTCGGCATAGGCCTGGCGCTGCAGCTCGAGCATGCGCTTGCCGAGCTCCTGGCTCTGCGCGCGCAGTTCGTCCGTGTCGATCAGGACGCCACGGCGCTCCATGCCGGCGAGCACGGGCACCAGCGGCACTTCGATCTCCTCGTACACGCGCCTGAGCGCCGGCACGCCGGCCAGCATCGGCTGCAGCGCCTCGTGCAGGCGCAGGGTGATGTCAGCGTCCTCGGCGGCGTAGCGGCAGGCGGTATCCAGGTCGACCTGCGAGAACGGGATCTGGCGGGCGCCCTTGCCGGCCACGTCCTCGTACTTGATCGTCTGGTAGTTGAGGTAGCGGCTGGCCAGCGAATCCATGTCGTGGCGCGTGGCGGTGGCGTTCCACACGTAGGAGGCCAGCATGGAGTCGTGCGCCAGCCCCCGCAGCTCGATGCCGTAGTGCGACAGCACGTTGATGTCGTACTTGGAGTGCTGGCCGAGCTTGGGCCGGGATGGGTCCTCCAGCAGCGGCTTCAACGCGTGCAGCACCTGGTCGCGGTCCAGCTGCCAGGGCGCGCCGGGGTAGTCGTGCGCGACCGGGATGTAGCAGGCCTTGCCCGGCTCGACCGCGAAGGACAGCCCGATCAGCTCGGCGCGCATGGCGTCGATGTCGCTGGTCTCGGTGTCGAAGGCGATCAGCGGCGCCTCGCGCAGCTTCTGCAGCCAGTGCTCGAAGCGCTCCGGCGAGGTGACCAGTTCGTACTGGCCCGGCCGTGCCGCGGCGGGGGCGGGCACGGCCTGCACGGGCGCGGCCGCGGGCGCCGGCGCGGGACCCGGTTCGCCCAGCGTCTCGGCGTCGAGCTCGCGCAGCGCCGCCTTGAACTCGTAGCGGGTGAACAGTTCCCGCAAGGCCGCGGTGTCGCGCTCGCGCAGGGTGAGGTCGGTGGGTTCGAGTTCGAGCGCGATGTCGGTGCGGATGGTGACCAGTTCGCGCGACAGCGGCAGGGTGGGCAGCGCCTCGCGCAGGTACTCGCCGATCTTGCCGCCGACCTTGTCGGCGTTGGCGATCACGCCCTCCAGCGAGCCGTACTCGGCCAGCCACTTGGCGGCGGTCTTGGGTCCGCACTTGGTCACGCCCGGCACGTTGTCGATGCTGTCACCGGTGAGACTCAGGAAATCGACGATACGCTCGGGCGGCACGCCGAACTTCTCGGTGACGCCGACGACGTCCAGCGTCACGTTGGTCATGGTGTTGACCAGCTTCACGCGCGGGCCGACCAGCTGGGCCAGGTCCTTGTCGCCGGTGGAGATGGTGACGTCGATGCCCTGCGCCTGCGCCTGCAGCGCCAGCGTGCCGATCACGTCGTCGGCCTCCACGCCCGGGATGCACAGGATCGGAAAGCCGAGCGCGCCGACGATCGCCATCATCGGCTCGACCTGCGCGCGCAGGTCGTCCGGCATCGCCGGGCGGTTGGCCTTGTAGCTCTCGTAGAGGTCGTCGCGGAAGGTGCGTCCGGGCGCGTCGCAGACGAAGGCGAGGTAGTCCGGCTGCGCCTTGAGCGTGGCGCGCAGCATGTTGACCACGCCGAACAGCGCGCCGGTGGGCTCGCCGCGCGCGTTGGACAGCGGCGGCAGGGCGTGGAAGGCGCGGTACAGGTACGAGGACCCGTCGATCAGGATGAGTTGTGGCATCCGGGCATTCTCGCACGCGTGCCATGCGGCCGCGGTTCACCGGTCGGAGCCGATGCCGCTGCTATGCTCGCGCAAACCGACGGAGCCCCCCATGAAGCTTTCTGCCGCGTTCGTCCTCGTTCCCACCCTGCTGGCCGCGCCGGCCATCGCCCAGTCCGCGCCGCCGCCGGCCAACGTGCCGCCGCCGCCGGGGATGAACGACCCCGGTGTCAAGGCGGTGGCCCCGGTGCCGGCCCCGGCGGCCGCAACGACCCCGGCGCCAAGCGGCAGCTCGCTGCAGCCGACCCTGCCGGCACCGATCCGCTCCGGCGAACCGATGCCCGAAGTCAGCGTGCACCGGCAAGGCGAGAACACGGTGCAGGAGTACCGCCGCAACGGTCAGCTCTACATGGTGGTGGTGACGCCGCCCAGCGGCATCGCGCAGACCTACATGGTCGACCCGAGCGGCCGCCTGGTCGACGAGCACGGGCAGAAGCCGGCCCGCCCGGTGATGTACAAGATCATGGAGTGGGGCAAGAGCAAGCCGGCCGAGGCCGCCTCGTCGGCGAACGGCGGCGACTGAGCGGCCGTGGGTCCGCGCCCGGGCTGGCTGCTGTTCGCGCTGGGCTCGGCGTTCTTCGCCGCGCTGACCGCGCTGTTCGGCAAGCTCGGCGTGGCCGGGATCAACTCCAACCTGGCGACCTTCATCCGTACGGTGGTGATCCTGCTGGTCACCGCCGGGCTGCTCGGCCTGCGCGGCGAATGGGCACGCCCGTCCGGGCTGCCCTGGCACAGCTGGCTGTTCCTGGTGCTCTCGGGCGTCGCCACGGGGCTGTCCTGGCTGTGCTACTACCGCGCGCTGCAGCTCGGGCCGGTCAGCCGCGTGGCGCCGATCGACAAGCTCAGCGTGGCGCTGGCCATGGTGCTGGGCATGCTGCTGCTGGGCGAGAAGGCCAGCCCGCTGGTGCTCGCCGGCGGCGGGCTGATCGTCGTGGGGGCGATACTGGTGGCGCTGGGCTGAGCGGCTAGCGGTGGGCCAGCACCGCGACGTCCACTTCGGCACGCAGGGTGAAGCCCAGGCTGCGATAGAGCGCGATCGCCGCGGCGTTGTCCGCCCAGGCATGCAGGAACGCGGTGTCGCCGCGCGCGGCAATGGCGGCCGCCACGTGCCGCGACAGCCGCCGCGCCAGGCCGCGTCCGCGATGGTCCGGATGGGTGCACACGCCGCTCACCTCGGTATGCCCCGGAAAGCGGAAGCGCTCGCCGGCCATCGCGGCCAGGCGCCCGTCGATGCGAATGCCAACGAAGCGGCCCATGCGATGGGTCTGCGGCAGGAACGGGCCGGGCTGGGTGAGCGTGGCCAGGGCCAGCATCTCGGGGGCATCGGCCTCGCCGAGGGCGACGATGCCATCCTGCTCCGGCGGCGCGGCGAGCGGTTCGCGCGCGACCATCTGCACCCCGCGAGCCCGCTTGAGTTCGACCAGCCCCGGCGGCACCCGGATCGTCGGCACCTGCAGGATGAAGGCGCGGCCGCCCGGTTCCACCAGGCGGGCCAGGCGCTCCAATGCCTCGCCAGCGTCGTCCCGGGCGGAGGCGAACAGGTTGACCTGCGGCAGGTAGCGGCGCGCAAGGTCGTCGCCTTGCGAGAGGGTCGCGTGGTGTGTGGTCAGGCTGGCCCAGACCGGGCGATCCAGCAGGATCATCGCCGTTTCGCTGCGGAGCGGGTGGCCAGCCGCGCCTCGATGCTGCCGCCGAGCAACGCATCCTCGAACGCATCCAGCTGCTGCAGCAGCGTGCCGGACAGCCCGGCGCACTGGTCGGCCAGGGCCGCCTCGATGACCGGCCAGACGCGCTGCCTGGCCTGGTCGATCAGGCGCCTGCCTCCGGCGGACAGCGCCAACCGCCGCACGCGCTGGTCGCCGGCCAGGCGCCGCGAGGTGACCAGGCCCGCCCGCTGCAGCCTGTCGGCCATGCGCGTGACGCCGGGCTGAGTCAGACGCAGGGCCTGGGCGAGTTCGCCGACGGTCAGCGGCCCGTGGCGGTCCAGCGTGGCCAGCACCGGCAGCTGGGCCGCCGGGACGTCGATCCCCACCGTCGCGAGGTAGGCCTGGGTGGTCGCCTGCAGGCGCTCGCCGATGCGCCGCAGCCGGCTGCCCAGTGTGAGGTGCCCCAGGGCACGCAGCACGTCTTCCATTTCCATACCCAGTTATATGCCTGCACATAGGCTAGGCGGCCGCCGGCCCTGGTGCAAGCGCTGCGGCACCTCAGGCGGCATCGTCCAGCGCCGGGTAATGGCGGAAGATTCCGCTCTCGTTGAACGGCAGGCGCCGGGGCGAGGCGAGGTAGGCCGCGATGCGCGGGCGGGCGGCCACCTCCTCGGCCAGCGCATGCAGGCGCGGCAGGCCCGGGCGGAGGCGCGCCATCGCGCGCGGAAAGGCGTAGTGCAGGCCGGCGAGCAACTGGAACAGCGAGAGGTCCACGTAGGACGGGCTGCCCAGCGCATGGCGGCCATCGGCGCGCTCGAGCACGCGTTCGAAGTAGCCCAGGTACTTGGGCAGCCGGTGCTGGCGCAGGTCGGCGGCGCGCCGCGCCGCTTCGACCTGCTGGTCCTCGTAGTACAGGCGCGCGGCGACCGGGTGGTGGCTGTCGTGGACCTCGGCGACCAGGTCGGCGATGGTCAGCTGCAACTGGTTGGCCTGGATGCGGCGCGCCTCGCCCTCGGGTACCAGGCCCAGGTGCTGGCCCAGGTAGTCGAGGATGGCGGCGGTCTGCGCGATCAGCAGGCGGCCGGCCCGCAGGAAGGGCGGCGCGAAAGGCAACGCATGCTCGTGCTCGCCGGAAAGGAAGGCGTCCATCAGCGCATCGCCGCGTTCGCGGCAGACGTCGACGTAGTCGGCGCCGGCGTCCTCCAGTGCCAGCCGGACGAACTCGCCGCGGCCGGGAATGCCGGTCCAGTAGTAGAGCTCGTAGATCATGCGTGTGGCTCCGCGGGGCCCTTGCCAAGCCTCGCAGGCGGTACCACAAAGCATCGTGAGGACCCGCCCGCCCCAAGGAGCCGCCATGGACCGATCCGCCTTCGACACCTCGCTCGCCGGCAGCGAACCACCCGCCGGCCTGCCCGTTCACCTGCAGGCGCTGTGGTGGCTGCGCCGCGGCGAAGCCGACCGCGCCCATCGCCTGGTGCAGGCGCTGGACGATGCCGGTGCCGCGGCGATCCACGCGCACCTGCATCGCCTCGAAGGGGATGCCGACAACGCCGGCTACTGGTACCGGCGGGCAGGGCTGCCGTTCTGCGATGTCCCGCCCGAGGACGAGTGGCGCGCGTTGGTGCAGCGCTTCATGTAGCCCCTCGTTCACGAGGTGCCGGGGGCGAAGCGGCCGGTGGCTGCAAGAGGCTTGGCCGCCCGACCGCAATCATCGCGAGCGGGCTCGCTCCTGCATGGGCACCGAGGGGGCGACCCTGCTCGCGCGAGCTTCGTTCAGTGGCGGAAGTGGCGCATGCCGGTGAACACCATGGCCATGTCGTGCTGGTCGGCGGCGGCGATCACCTCGGCGTCGCGCATCGAGCCGCCGGGCTGGATCACCGCGGCGATGCCGGCCTCGGCCGCGGCATCGATGCCGTCCCGGAAGGGGAAGAACGCATCGGACGCCATCACCGAGCCGCGCACTTCGAGCTTCTCGTCGGCCGCCTTGATGCCGGCGATCTTCGCGCTGTACACGCGGCTCATCTGGCCCGCGCCGATGCCGATGGTCTGGCGGTTCTTCGCGTAGACGATGGCGTTGGACTTGACGAACTTGGCCACCTTCCAGGCGAAGATCAGGTCGTCGATCTGCCCGGGCGTGGGCGCGCGCTTGGTCACCACCTTGAGGTCGGCCGCCCCGATCATGCCGGTGTCGGCGGTCTGGATCAGCAGGCCGGAACCGACGCGCTTGACGTTCATGCCCGGGTGCGGCGCGCGCAGGTCGCCCCGCTCCAGGTCGGCGTTGGCCGGCGGCGGGATCTCCAGCACGCGCACGTTGCCCTTCTTCGCGAAGGCCTTGAGCGCGTCGTCGGCGTAGCCCGGGGCCAGCACCACCTCGACGAACTGGCGCTCGACGATCGCGCGTGCGGTGGCGCCGTCAAGCTCGCGATTGAACGCGATGATGCCGCCGAAGGCCGAGGTGGGATCGGTCTGGAATGCCAGGTCGTAGGCCCTGGCCGTCCCCTCCAGGCTCACCGCCACGCCGCAGGGGTTGGCGTGCTTGACGATCACGCAGGCCGGCTTGACGAAGCTGCGCACGCACTCCCACGCGGCGTCGGCGTCGGCGATGTTGTTGAACGACAGTTCCTTGCCCTGCAACTGGCGGAAGGTCGCCAGCGTCCCCGGCGCCGGGTACAGGTCGCGGTAGAACGCCGCCTGCTGGTGCGGGTTCTCGCCGTAGCGCAGGTCCATCACCTTGACGAAGCGGCCGTTGGCCTGGCCGCCGAAGGTCTCGTGGCCGGCAACGGCATCGTATGCCTCGTTGAGCTTGAGGCTCGAGAGGTAGTCGCTGATCGCGCCGTCGTAGTCGGAGACGCGGTTGAACGCGGCCACCGCGAGACGGAAGCGCGTGGCACGCGAGAGACCGCCGTCGCGCTCGATCTCCGCCAGTGCCTCCTCGTACTGGTCGGGCGAGGTGAGCACGCCGACGTCCGCCCAGTTCTTCGCCGCCGAACGCAGCATCGCCGGGCCGCCGATGTCGATGTTCTCGATCGCCTCTTCCAGCGTGCAGTCGGGGCGCGCGACCGCCCGCTCGAACGGATAGAGGTTGAGCACCAGCAGGTCGATCGGTGCGATGCCGAGTTCGGCCATCACCGCATCGTCGGTGCCACGCCGGCCGAGCAGGCCGCCGTGCACCTTAGGGTGCAGCGTCTTGACGCGGCCGTCCATGATCTCGGGGAAGCCGGTGAGCTCGCTGACGTCGGTCACCGCGACGCCGGCCTCGCGCAGCGCCTTCGCGCTGCCGCCGGTGGACAGCAGCTCGACGCCCTGGGCGGCGAGGCGGCGGCCCAGCTCGATCAGCCCGGTCTTGTCGGAGACGCTGAGCAGGGCGCGACGGATGGGCGTGACGGCGGCGGGCATGGCGGCTTCCAGGCAGGGGGAAGCCGGCAATTATAGCCCGACCGGGCGGGCCGCTTCAGGCTATCGCGTTTGGATGGCCAGACGGCCAAATCGCGCGAAGCGCGGACAGTCCGCCTACAGCAGGCCGTGCGCGGCCAGCTTCTTGCGCAGGGTGGCGCGGTTGATGCCGAGCACGGCGGCGGCACGGCTCTGGTTGCCATCGTGGAACGCGAGCACCTCGCGCAGCAGCGGTCCTTCGACCTCGCGGATCACCAGCGCGTGCAGGCCTTCGCTGCACTCGGTGTCGCCGATGTCGGCAAGGTAGCGACGCACGGTGCGGCTGACGCACTCGCCCAGCGCGCTCTGCGACGACGGAATCTCCCGGACGGCCTCGTTCACAGGCAATCGGACGGCGTTCACAGGCAATACCTCACGAGCGGTGCGGCGGCTGCGTGGGCCGCTGCGATGGTTATGGCGGATCTGCGCCGGCGGCGCGCTTGACATGCGATGGAGCATGCGCGAGGGGGCGAGTGTACCGGCGCGCGACGATAAATTTAAGTGCTTGCGTCGCAGCGCTTCGGTTTCATTCGAAACCGAACTCGAACGCCACCGCCCGCGCCCCCGGGTCCGCCACCTCGATCAGCAACGCGGCGCTGGCTCCCGGGGCCAGGCCGGCGCGCAGTGCCGCGGCGTCGTCCAGGTACTCGGCCGGCTGCAGGCGCCGCATCGCCACGCGATGGCCGTCGGCGTCGGACAGGATCAGCGTGACCACCGGGTAGGGCTGGGCGAAGGGGGCGTCGTTGCGGATGGTGGCGCTGATCATCAGCGCGCCGGGCACGCTCGGGTGCGCCTGCACGTCGCGGGCGACCAGATGCAGGCGGCGCACGTCGCGCACCAGCGGCAACTCGCAGCCGAGCGACGCGCAGGCCTGCCGCAGCCAGGCGCCGACGACCGGGTCGGCGATCAGCAGGTCGCGCTTGGCCCAGGCCACCTGCGCCGCCAGCAACAAGGCCAGCAGCAGGCACATGACCACCCAGGGCCAGCGTCGCTCGCGTGCGGGCGGCGCGCGGCGGTCCTGCACGAAGCGCGGGGTGAAGCTCGGCTCGACCGGCGCCTGGGTTGCCTCGGGCTGGGCCGCCCTGCCGGCGTTCGCCGGCACCTCCGGACCCGGCCGGTAGACCGCATGGTCCAACCGTGGCGGATGTTTCGAGCGCACGTGTTCCGGCAACAGCCGGAACGGCTCCGGCGGCAGCTTGTCGGTCAGCGTGGCGGTGACGTCGAAGGTGCCGCCGCAGGTCGTGCACACGGCCTGGCCTCGCCCCTGCCCAAGCTTGGGTATGTCGAGCGAGAAGACGGTCAGGCAGTGGGGGCACTGGGTGTACATGCGCGCAAGGGTAAAGGTATTGCGCCGGCGCCGGGCGCGGTGTGCGCAGGCGCACGCTGCCACCGCGCCCGGCGCGGGGCAACGCGCGGCAGGTCAGCGGCGCCGGCCGCTGATGCGGACCCAGTCCTCGCGCACGTCCACCTGCAGTCCGTCGAACCACTCGCCGTAGCGCTCCAGCAGCTCGTCCTGCTGGCCGGCGAGGATGCCGGAGATCGCGAACGGCACGCCCGGTCTGCACGCCGCGGCGAAGGTGGGCGCCAGCTCGGCCAGCGGGCCGGCGAGGATGTTGGCGACGAACACGTCGGCCGGCTCGCGCGGCTCTTCGCCCGGCAGGAACACGCGCAGACGGTCGGCCACGCCGTTGCGCGCGGCGTTGTCCAGCGACGCGATGAGCGCCTGCGGGTCGTTGTCGATGCCCACCGCGGTGGCCGCCCCCAGCTTCAGCGCGGCGATCGCCAGGATGCCCGAACCGCAGCCGTAGTCGATCACGTGCGTGCCGGCGAGCTGCAGCCCGTCCAGCCATTCCAGGCACAGCGCGGTGGTCGGGTGCGTGCCGCTGCCGAAGGCGAGGCCGGGATCCAGTCGCACCACCACCAGGTCGTCGGCCTGCGGCGGCTCGATGTTCCAGGGGTAGATCCACAGCCGGCGGCCGAAGGCCATCGGCTGGAACTGGTCCATCCAGGCGCGCTCCCAGTCCGCGTCCGCGACCTCGCGGAAGGCGAGCTGGTCGGGCTCCAGCCAGGGCAGCAGTTCGCCCAGCGCCCCGACCAGGCCACGCCGGTCGGTGTCGGCGTCGAACAGCGCATCCAAAGTGATGGTCGGCCACAGGGGCAGCTCGCCCACGCCCGGCTCGAAGATCGCCTGCTCGTCGGGTGTTTCGGCATCGGCGTCGCGCAGCGTGATGGACAGCGCGCCGAGATCCTCCAGCGCTTCTTCCACACGTGGCTGCTGCTCGGCGCGCAGGGTGAGGGCCAGTTCGAGAAAGGGCATCGATGCAATCGTCGTTCAATGTAGGAGCAGGAGGCGGCGAGGGTTACTCGCCGCTGGGCTTCTGTTCCTTCTGCTCGGCCATGCGCTTCTCCAGGTAATGGATGTTCTGGCCGCCGTGCTGGAAGCCGGCGTCGGCCATGATGCGCTGCTGCAGCGGGATGTTGCACTTGACACCCTCGATCACCGTCTCGGCCAGCGCCAGGCGCATGCGGCAGATTGCGGTCTCGCGGTCGGGGCCGTGCACGATCAGCTTGCCGATCATCGAGTCGTAGTTGGGCGGGATGCGGTAGCCGTCGTAGAGGTGGGTATCCACGCGCACGCCGGGGCCGCCCGGTGCCTCGAAGCGCTTGACCACGCCGGGGCTGGGCAGGAAGGTATCCGGATCCTCGGCGTTGATGCGGCACTCGATCGCGTGGCCGCGGATCTGGATGTCCTCCTGTCGCAGCGACAGCTTCTCGCCGCCGGCGATCAGCAACTGCTCGCGCACCAGGTCCACCCCGGTGATCAGCTCGGTCACCGGATGCTCCACCTGGATGCGGGTATTCATCTCGATGAAGTAGAAGCGCCCGTTCTCGAACAGGAACTCGAAGGTGCCGGCGCCGCGGTAGCCGATCCGCAGGCAGGCCTCGACGCAGACCTGGCCGATCTGCGCGCGCAGTTCCGGCGTGATGCCGGGCGCCGGCGCCTCCTCGACCACCTTCTGGTGGCGGCGCTGCATCGAGCAGTCGCGCTCGCCCAGGTGGATCGCGTTGCCCTGGCCGTCGGCCAGCACCTGGATCTCCACGTGGCGCGGGTTCTCCAGGAATTTCTCCATGTACACCATGTCGTTGCCGAAGGCCGCCTTGGCCTCCTGCTTGGTCATGGTGATGGCGTTGCCCAGGTGCGCCTCGGTGCGCACCACGCGCATGCCGCGGCCACCACCGCCGCCGGCCGCCTTGATGATCACCGGGTAGCCGATTTCGCGGGCGATCCGCATGTTCTCCTCGACGTTGTCGCCGAGGGGTCCGCCGGAGCCGGGCACGCAGGGCACGCCGGCGGCTTTCATCGCCTTGATCGCCTCGACCTTGTCGCCCATCAGGCGGATCACGTCGGCGGTCGGGCCGATGAAGATGAAGCCGGACTGCTCGACCTGCTCGGCGAAGTCGGCGCGCTCGGAGAGGAAACCGTAGCCGGGGTGGATGGCCTGGGCGTCGGTGATCTCCGCCGCGGCGATGATCCGCGGGATGTTGAGGTAGCTGTCGGTCGAGGGCGCCGGACCGATGCAGATCGCCTCGTCGGCCAGGCCCACGTGCTTGAGGTTGCGGTCGGCGGTCGAGTGCACCGCGACGGTCTTGATGCCGAGGCTGTGGCAGGCGCGCAGCACGCGCAGCGCGATCTCGCCCCGGTTGGCAATGACGACTTTTTCTAGCATGGGGAGCTCCGAAGGAGCAGGGCACGGGGAAGGGCGAGCGGGGAACGGTAAGGGCGCGATGCCGCGGCCTTTTTCGTTCTCTGTGCCCTGTTCCCCGTTTCCCGCCTGATCACGCGATGACGAACAGCGGCTGGTCGAATTCCACCGGCTGGCCGTTCTCGACCAGGATCGCCTGCACCGTGCCGGCGACGTCCGCCTCGATCTGGTTGAACATCTTCATCGCTTCGATGATGCCCAGCGTCTCGCCGGCCTTCACCTGCTGCCCGACCTTGACGAAGGCCGGCGCGCCGGGCGTGGCCGAGGCGTAGAAGGTGCCCACCATCGGCGCCTTGACCACGTGGCCCTCGGGCAGGCCCGGCGTGGCCGCTGGGATCTCCGCCGCCGGCGCCGCGGCCGGAGCGGGGGCCGGCGCGGCAGGTGCGGCCTGGACCGCCATCGGCGCGGCAGCGACGGTCACGCCGCCCTTGGGTACGCGCGAGAGGCGGACCACCTCCTCGCCTTCCTTGATTTCCAGTTCCGCGAGGTTGGATTCCTCGAGCAGGTCGATCAGCTTCTTGATCTTGCGCAGATCCATGGAGATTGCCTTTGTCTCGGGCCGCCGGGGCGGCTTGGGTTCTGAAAGAGAGCTTGCAGGGAAATCAGGTGGGAGCGAGCCGTCGCATGGCCGCGTCCAGCGCCAGCGCGTAGCTGTCGGCGCCGAAGCCGCAGATCACGCCCACTGCCAGGTCGGCCAGGTAGGAGTGGCGCCGGAACGGTTCGCGCGCGTGCACGTTGGACAGGTGCACCTCGATGAACGGGATCGCCACCGCCGCCAGAGCGTCGCGCAGGGCGATGCTGGTGTGGGTGAAGGCGGCCGGGTTGACCAGGATCCAGTCGATGCCCTCGGCGCCTGCCTGCTGCACGCGCTCGACCAGGGCATGCTCGGCATTGGACTGGAAGCTGACCAGCGTGTGGCCGGCCGCCTGCGCCTGCGCGGCGAGGCGCGCGTCGATCCCGGCGAGCGTGTCCCGGCCGTAGATGGCCGGCTCGCGGGAACCGAGCAGGTTGAGGTTGGGCCCGTGCAGGACCAGCAGCTTTGCCACGCGACACCTGACAGCTGGCCGGAGCGATCCGGCGAGGGGGCGAAGTGTGCGCGCCCGGACCGTTGTTGTCCAGTTCGGCGCAGATCGGCGATGTTCAGCGGAGAACTGGCGCACATACCGTGCGTGGGCGTATGTGATGCGCGTGCGCGGCCGACCGGGGCTCGCCGGGGCGGGCCACAGCCGCGTGCCCGGCAGGAGCGAGCGTGCTCGCGATGCTCTTTTCCCTCTTTTTCGCTTCGCCGGAAGCTTGCTTGAGGGGTGTCGCCCTTCTGTGGCGCCTCCGCGACCGGACTCGCCTGCGGCGGGCTTCCGCTGCCCTGCCAGCCAGCGGGTCACTTCTCCTTGCTGGCCCAAGGAGAAGTCGGCAAGAGAAATGGCCTGGGACCACTCGACGAAGGAGAACAGCCAGGTCCCGCTGCGCCTTGCCGGGCGAGGCGCTCGCTTCAAGAGGAGCTACCGCGGCGACCCCGCGAGCGCTCGCTGACCGGGGCGGGAAAGAGGGGCGCCGCTATCCGCAGGTGGTCGCTTGCAGAGGAGCTACCACGGCTAGACCGCGAGCGCTCGATGACCGAGGTGGAGGAGCGGGTCGTCGGGCCTGAGCGGCGAGCGCATGCAGGGCGTGCGTGCGTTCTTGCCGGGGTGTTCGCTTCCCGAGGAGGAACTGCTCCCGGGCACGAGGGGACGGCGCTGCGCCGGGGCCGGTCCTACCACGGGTTGCCGCCGAGCCAGTCCTCGAGGGTTGCCGCATCCAGCACGCCGGCGTGGCTGGCCAGCACCGTGCCGTCGGCGCCGAGCAGCACGCTGTAGGGAAGCACGCCCGCGGCGTCGCCGAGCTGCCGCGCGGTATCCGGCGGGTCCAGCCGGCCCAGCAGGACCGGGTAGTTGACCGGGTGCGCCTGCAGGTAGTCGCGCACGTTGTCCGGGCTGTCCATGGCGATGCCGAGCACGACCGGATGGCCGCCGCCGAAGCGCGCCTGTGCCGCCGCGAGCGCCGGCATCTCCCTGCGGCAGGGCCCGCACCAGCTGGCCCACAGGTTCACCAGCACGCGGCGCCCGGCGTACTCCGCCAGCGTGTGGGTGCGTCCGTCCAGGTCGGGCAGCGACAGCGACGGTGCCGGCCGGCCGGCCAGGTCCGGCCCGCGGCGTTCGCGCGCGGCGTGCTGCAGCCAGCCGCCCGCGGCGCCGGCGAGGACCGCCAGCGCCAGGATCAGCCAGGTGGCGCGGCTCATCATCTCAGCGCGCCGCCTCGGTCAGGGCCTGCTCGACCAGGCCGGCGGTGAGCACCGTCGGCAGCTTGCGCCCGTCGCCGCCGCCGCGCGGGAACACCACGTACAGCGGCACGCCGGGTGAGTGGTACTGCTCCAGGAAGGCGGCGATGGTCGGATTCACGTCGGTCCAGTCGCCCTTCATGTAGACCGTGCCGGTGCGCCGGAGCAGGTCGCGGAAGGCGGCCGTGTCGAGCACCGTGTGCTCGTTGGCCTTGCAGGTGACGCACCAGTCGGCGGTCATGTCGACGAACACCGGCGTGCCGGCGGCGCGCAGCTCGGCGAGCTTCTCCGGGCTGTAGGCGACCACGCCGTCGTCGGCCTGCGCGGCGCGCACCGGCGGCGGCAGCTGCGCCAGCGTGTAGAGCGGCGCCAGCACGCCAGCCAGCGCCACCAGCACCAGCGCGCGCGCGACCGGGCCACGACCGCGGCTGCGCTCGAACCACCACAGGGTGAGCGCCAGCAGTACCGCGGCGACCAGCAGCAGGCCCACCGCGTCGGCGCCGCGCTGGTTGGCCAGCACCCAGGCCAGCCAGGCGGCGGTGAGGTACATGGGGAAGGCGAGCAACTGCTTGAGCGTTTCCATCCAGCGCCCGGGGCGCGGCAGCAGCCGCGCCAGCGCCGGCACGAAACCGACCGCCAGGAACGGCAGCGCCAGCCCCAGCCCGAGCGCCAGGAACACCAGCAGCGCATGCCAGGCCGGTGCGGCGAAGGCGTAGGCCAGCGCGCTGCCCATGAACGGCGCGGTGCAGGGGCTAGCCACCACCACCGCCAGCACGCCGGTGAAGAAATCGCCGAGGGCGCCGCCGCGCGCGGCCAGGCCGGCGCCGGTGTTGCCCAGCGAGGCGCCGAACTGCACCAGCCCGGACATCGACAGGCCGACCGCCAGCATCACCAGCGCCAGCACGCCGACCAGCAGCGGCTGCTGCAGCTGCGTGCCCCAGCCCAGCGCGTGGCCGGCCGAACGCAGGGCGAGGATGCCCAGGCCCAGGGCGACGAAGCTCAGCAGCACGCCGGCCGTGTAGGCGATCGCATGGGCGCGGGCGTGCGCAGGGCTCTCGCCGCTCTCGAGCAGGCCGACCGCCTTGATCGACAGCACCGGCAGCACGCAGGGCATCAGGTTCAGCACCAGGCCGCCGGCGAAGGCGAGCAGCAGGGCGAACCACAGGCGGGCCTGCAGCGGCCCTTGCGCCGCGGCGACCGGCGGCGCCTCGGGCGCGGTGGCCGTGGGCGTGCCGGCGGCGGGCACGGCGGAGCCCAGTTCCACGTCCAGCGCGCGGGTCATCAGCGGATAGCACAGCCCGCCGTCCTGGCAGCCCTGGAAGCTGGCCTCCAGCACGAGCCGTCGCCGGCCGTCGAGGTCGCCCTCGACCGCCACCGGCAGTTCCAGCTGGCGGTAGTACACGGTGACCGTGCCGAAGTGCGGGTCGTCCTTGCGCGTGCCGGCGGGCCACTGCGGGGTGAGGGTCAGGCGGCTGTCGCCACGCACCTGCAGGCGGGTCTGGTCGCGGTACAGGTAATAGCCGTCCGGCATGCTCCAGCGCAGTAGCAGGTGGCGGGGGTCCTGTGCGACCGCCTCCAGCTTGAACGCCTGCTCCGCCGGCAGCGGCGCGCCCGCGGTGGCGCCCGCGCCGGCGCTGCCCAGCTGCCGCAAGGCGGAGCCGAGCGAACCGGCGGCCGCGGCGGCGCTCGCGGGAAGCGGCAGGTCGAGCTGCTCGGTGTGCGGCGGATAGCAGATCTTCGGCTCCACCTCGTGGCAGCCCTGGAACTGCACGCCGAGGCGCAGCCGGGTGGTGCCGGGCGCCACCGTGTAGGGCACGCTGGCGTCGATGGCGTGGTGGTAGATCTCCACGTCGCCCAGGTACTCGTCGTGGTGCTTCTCGCCGTCGGGGAAGCTCGGCTCGCCCAGCGTCACGCCGTCGGCCGGCTTGAACTTCATGCGGCCGCGGTAGAGGTAGTAGTCCGGCGCGATCTCCCAGTGCAGCTTGAGCACGCCCGGCGTGGAAGCATCGGCGGAGAGCCTGTAGGCCTCGGTGACCGGCAGCAGGCCGTCGTCTTCCTGCGCAAACGCGGGAAGGACGAACAGCAGGCCCAGCAGCAGGAGGGCGCGGGTGGCCAGTCGGCCGGGAAGCGTCGATCGCATCGTGGGGACCCTGTTGGGTTGGGGGTGATTATGGCGCAGTCGCGCGGGCAGGCCCGCGGGCTGCGGCCTTATGCCTGCGCGCGGCGGTGCGCACGGGCAGCAGGCCGGTGGTGAGCGCGACGCCGAGCAGGATCACCGCGCAGCCGCCGGCCATCGCCAGCGTCACCGGCTCGCGCAGGAACAGGGCGCCCCACAGCACGGCGAAGGCGGGGATCAGGTACAGCACGACCATGGTGCGCGCGGCGCCGATGCGACCGATCAGCCGGAAGAACAACACGTAGGCCACCGCCGTGCAGAGCACCGCAAGCCCCGTCAGGGCCAGCCACGCCCGCACGCCGGGCGCATGCGCCGGCCACAGCCACAGCGTGGTCGGCGCCAGCAGCAGTGCGGAGACGAACTGCCCGCCGGCGGCGGCCGTCAGCGGCGAGACCACCGGCAGGTAACGCTCGCTGTAGTGCGCCGTGAAGGCGTAGCAGGCCACCGCGCCCAGGCAGGCCGCGATCGCCCAGCCGCTGCCGGCGCCGGCATGGCCCGGCGAGCCGCTGCCGCCGATCAGCCACAGCACGCCGGCCAGCCCGACCAGCAGTCCGGCCAGGCGTGGCCGGTCCAGCTTCTCGCCCAGCCACAGCCAGCCCGATGCCGCCACCAGCAGCGGCGTGAGCGCGTCGAAGATCGCCGACAACCCGGCTGGCAGGCTGCGTGCCGCCAGCGAGAACAGCGCATAGGGCAGCGCCGCGTTGCTCACGCCGACCACCGTGATGGGCACGGCGTGTCGGCGCAGCTCGGCGCGCCGGTCGGCGGACGCCAGCAGCGGCAGGAAGCACAGCGCCGCGCCGAGCGCGCGCAGTCCGGCCAGCGCGAAGCCGCCGAAGTCCTGCGCGCCCATCCGCATGAACAGGAAGGAGCCGCCCCACAGGGCGCCGAGCAGCAGCAGCGCGCCGAGGTCCGAGCGTTTCATGGCGTCCTCCGGAGTGTGGCCGGAGGTCAGGCTAGGTGGTGCGGTGGTCTTGCAAAAGGACCACGACGAGGGAAATCTTCCGGTCCAATTCACGGCCAGAGCAACCATGCATCCGTTCGAGTTCCCGCTGGACCTGCCCGGGCGCGGCTCCCGGCAGCGGCTGCAGGCGCTGCACACGCAACTGCGCGCGGCGATCCTGGACGGCCGCCTGAAAAGCGGCTTGCGCCTGCCGGCCACGCGCGAGCTGGCCGTGGCCCTGGGGCTGTCGCGCAACACGGTGGTGGCGGCCTACGAGCGGCTGCTCAGCGAGGGCTACATCGAGCCGCGCCGCGGCGCCGGCCACTTCGTGGCGGCGCTGGGCGCGCCGCGTACGGGTACGCCCGTCGACGGCGCCGGGGTGGCTCACCGCCTGGCCGTGCCGTGGCGCGCCGCGCACGTCGCATCTCCCGCGGCGCCGGCGCTGGCGTACGACTTTCGCCTGGGCAGCCCCGACCCGGGCCTGTTTCCGTTCGACGTGTGGCGGCGACTGTCGATGCGCGCCTGGCGCAACGCCGCACGTACGGCGCTGGGCTACGACGCGCCGCAGGGGCGCCGGGCCCTGCGCGAGGCGATCGCCCGGCACGTGGCGTTCGCGCGTGCCGTGGCCTGCGGCGCGGACGACGTGGTGGTCACGTGCGGTGCGCAGCAGGCGTTCGACCTGCTGGCGCGCGTGCTGGTGACGCCGGGGCGCACCGTGGTGGCGGTGGAGGACCCGGGCTACCCGCCGCTGCGCGATGCCTTCGCCGCGGCCGGGGCGCGGGTGGTCGGCGTGCCGGTCGACGCCGAGGGCCTGCAGGTCGAGCGCCTGCCGGCGCAGGCGCGGGTCGTCTACGTGACGCCCTCGCACCAGTTCCCGCTCGGCGTGACACTGTCGCCGCAGCGCCGTGCCGCGTTGCTCGACTTCGCGCGCACGCACGGCGCCACGGTGATCGAAGACGACTACGACAGCGAATTCCGCTACGGCCAGCGGCCGCTGGAGGCGCTGCAGACGCTCGACCGCAGCGGCTCGGTCTGCTACGTGGGCACCTTCTCCAAGTGCCTGTTTCCCTCGCTGCGGCTGGGCTACGCGGTGGCGCCGCCGTGGCTGCGCCCGGCGCTGGTGCGGGCGCGTCAGCTGGCCGACGGCCACGGCGATCCGGTGGCGCAAGAGACGCTCGCCGCCTTCATCGCCGAAGGCCACCTGGCTCGCCACGTGCGCCGCATGCGACGGGTCTATGCGCAGCGGCGCGAGCAGTTGCTGCAGGCGCTGGCCCGTCATGGCCGTGGCCGCCTGGACGTCTGGCCGTCCGGCGCCGGGCTGCATCTGGCCGCCACCCTGCCGCGCGAGCGGGAGGCCGCGCGCGTCGCGGCACTGGCCGCCCGGGAAGACATCCAGCTGGAGGCGCTCGACGGCTACGCGCTGGGGCGCGTGCCGCCCAACGGGCTGGCCTTCGGCTACGGCCGCGTGGAGGCGGCGGACATCGACGCCGCCGTGCGGCGGCTCGCGCGGCTGCTGGACTGACACTGGCCCCCTTTTTTGCCGCGGATTGGCTCTTATGCCGGCGTCGGTCCCAGGCCAGCATGTGGCGGTCCCTCCCGCCACGGAACGCCCATGCGCACCCTGCTGCTGCTCTCCCTGCTGTTGCTTGCCACGTCGCTGTGGGCCGATTCGGGCCAGCAGCGCGCCGAAACCGCCGGCCGCGGGCTGGTCGGCACGCCGGCACCGGACCTGGTGCTCACCACCATCGACGGCAAGCGCATCGACCTGGCGCAGCTGTACGACAAAAAGGCGGTGTACCTGAAGTTCTGGGCCACCTGGTGCGTGCCCTGCCGCGAGCAGATGCCACATTTCGAGCGCACCTACGAGCGCGCGGGCGACGACCTGGCGGTGATCGCCATCGATGTCGGCTTCGAGGACAGCGTGGCGCAGGTGCGCCGGTACCGCCGCGAGATGGGCCTGAAGATGCCCATCGTGTTCGACACGGACGGCGCGCTGGGCCAGGCCTTCCATTTGCGCGTGACGCCGCAGCACGTCGTGATCGGCCGCGACGGGCGCATCGCCTACGTGGGGCACGAGGCCGATGCCAGGCTCGAGGCGGCGCTGGCGGCGGCACGGCGTGCCCCCGCGGCAGCGGTGGCGGGCGACCCGCTGCGGCCGGCGTCGACCAGGCCCGTCGAGCGCCTGCCGGCGCTGGCCATCCCGACGCTCGGCGGCGGCGTGTTCCGCCTGGGGGCGCCGCAGCCGACCGCGCTGGTGTTCCTCTCGCCCTGGTGCGAGAGCTACCTGGCGGCCAGCCGCCCGGCCTACGCCGCCGAGTGCCGCGCGATGCGCGAGCAGGTCACGGCACTGGCGCGCCGGCCCGGCGTGCGCTGGCTGGGCATCGCCTCGGGGCTGTGGGCGGACCCCGACGACCTGGCTGCCTGGCGCCGGCAGCACGCCATCGGCTGGCCGCTCGCGCTCGATGCGGACGGCGCGCTGTTCCGCCGCTTCGGCGTGATGCACGTGCCGACGGTGCTGCTCGCCGACGCGCAGGGGCGCATCGTGGCGCGGGTCGAGCAGCACGCGCAGCTGGCCGCCGCGGTGCGCGAGGTGGCGGCGCGCTGAGCGGCAACGGGCTCAGGCTTCCTCGACCGCCAGCCGCGGTGACGCGCGGCGCGGCCGGATCAAGCCCGTGGTGAGCGCCGTGCCCAGCAGGATCACCGCACAGCCGCCCAGCATCCGCAGGCTCACCGGCTCGCCCAGCAGCAGCACGCCCCACAGCACGCCGAAGGCGGGGATCAGGTACGGGATCACCATGATGCGCACGGCACCGACCCGCGCCAGCACCCAGAAGAACAGCACGTAGGCCAGTGCCGTGCACAGCACCGCCAGTCCCGCGGCTGCCAGCCAGGCCTGCAGCGGCGGCGAACGTTCCGGCCACGCCAGCAGCGTGGTCGGCAGCAGCGCGAGCGCGGCGACCATGTGGCTGCCCACCGTCACCACCAGCGGTGTCACGCCGTCCAGGCGCAGTCGCGTGTAGTGCACCGCATAGCCGTAGAGCACGGTGGCCGCGATGCAGGCGAGCAGCGCCAGGCCTGCGGCCGGTCCCAGCCCCAGGCTCCCTTCGGCCAGCCAGAGCACGCCGGCGAAACCCGCCAGCAGGCCGGCGCCGCGCCAGGCGTCCAGCCGCTGGCCCAGCCACAGCCAGCCGATCAGCGCGGCGAACATCGGCGTCATGCCGTCGATGATCGAGGCGGTCCCTGCGGTCAGGCTGTGCGTGGCGAAGGTGAACAGCGCGAAGGGCAGGGCCGAGTTGGTCAGGCCCACCACCGCGATCGGTTTCCAGTGCCGGCGCCATTCCGCCAGGCGTGGGCGCGAGGCCAGCAGCGGCAGGAAGCACAGCGCCGCGCCGATGGCGCGCAGCCCCGCCAGCGGCAGCGCGCCGAAGGCGCCCGCGCCCAGCCGCATGAACAGGAACGAGCCGCCCCAGAGGGCGCCGAGGGACAACAGCACGGCCAGGTCGATCTTCTTCATGGAGGCGGGCACGGGAGGGAAGGGCGCAGCTTGCCACTGCGGCACTGACAAGGGCTGTCAGCAGCCTTGCGCGCGACCGGCAGTGCCCTCGCGCACCCAGTCCAGGTAGGCCGCATGGCCGCGCTCGACCGGCACGGCGATCAGCTCGGGAAGCTCGTACGGGTGCAGCGCCAGCAGACGCTCGCGCAGCGCCTCGAAGCGCGCGGTCGTGGTCTTGATCAGCAGCAATTCCTCCCGGTCGGTGGTGACCGACCCCTGCCAGCGGTAGGTCGAGGCCACCCCGGACAGCCGGTTCACGCAGGCGGCCAGCCGTTCGCCGACCAGCGTCTCGGCGATGCGCTGGGCGCTATCGGCGTCGGGGCAGGTGCAGTAGCAGAGCAGGACGGGATCGGGCATGGCGCGGGATGGTAGCCGCTCTCCCGGTGGGAAGGCGGCAGGGAGCCGGCTGGACCCGGAGGGCGCTTCGATCCGTCGCGCCGACCGCACCCCGGACGGCGCCCGTGTCCTGGGAGCGCCGCCATCCGATCACCGACCCCTTGAAACGCCCGGCGCTTCCCCCCACCTGCTGCGCCATTCGCGCTCCGCCCCCTTGCAGAGGCCGGTCGCGTCACTACAATTGGCACTCACCGTCACCGAGTGCTAACAAGGACCCGGTGATCCTCACCCTCTTTCAACCCGAACTGCTGGAGCCATCCATGAGCAAACTGCGTCCGCTGCACGATCGCGTCATCGTCAAGCGCCTGGAAGAAGAGCGCGTCTCCGCCGGCGGCATCGTCATTCCGGACAGCGCGACCGAGAAGCCGACCCGCGGCAAGGTCGTCGCCGCCGGCACCGGTCGCATCCTGGAGGACGGCAAGGTCCGTCCGATGAGCCTGAAGGAAGGCGACGTGGTCCTGTTCGGCAAGTACGCCGGCCAGGAAATCAAGGTCGACGGCGAAGAACTGGTCTTCCTCAAGGAAGACGACATCGTCGCGGTGATCGAAGGCTGATCAGCCTCTCCCGCTCTCTCTCGCAATCCACCTACCGAATTTGAAGGATTAGACATATGGCAGCCAAAGAAGTCCGCTTCGGCGAAGACGCCCGCTCGCGCATCCTCAAGGGCGTGAACACCCTGGCCAACGCGGTCAAGGTCACCCTGGGCCCCAAGGGCCGCAACGTCGTGCTCGAGAAGAGCTTCGGCGCCCCGACGATCACCAAGGACGGCGTGTCCGTGGCCAAGGAGATCGAGCTGGCCGACAAGTACGAGAACCTCGGCGCGCAGATCGTCAAGGAAGCCGCCTCCAAGACCTCCGACGTCGCCGGCGACGGCACCACCACCGCCACCGTGCTGGCGCAGGCGTTCATCCGCGAGGGCCTGAAGGCCGTCGCCGCCGGCATCAACCCGATGGACCTCAAGCGCGGCATCGACAAGGCGGTCAACGCCGCCGTCGCCGAGCTGAAGAACCTGTCCAAGCCGACCGCCGACGACAAGGCGATCGCCCAGGTCGGCACCATCTCGGCCAATTCCGACGCGGCCATCGGCGAGATCATCGCCACCGCGATGAAGAAGGTCGGCAAGGAAGGCGTGATCACCGTCGAGGAAGGCTCGGGCCTGGAGAACGAGCTCGACGTCGTCGAGGGCATGCAGTTCGACCGCGGCTACCTGTCGCCGTACTTCATCAACAACCAGCAGAGCCAGCAGGTCGAGCTGGAGGATCCGTTCATCCTGCTGCACGACAAGAAGATCTCCAACGTGCGCGAGCTGCTGCCGATCCTCGAGGGCGTGGCCAAGGCCGGCAAGCCGCTGCTGATCGTCGCCGAGGAAGTCGAGGGTGAGGCGCTGGCCACGCTGGTGGTCAACACCATCCGCGGTATCGTCAAGGTCGCCGCCGTCAAGGCGCCGGGCTTCGGTGACCGCCGCAAGGCGATGCTGGAGGACATGGCCATCCTGACCAACGGCCAGGTGATCTCCGAGGAAGTGGGCCTGCAGCTGGAGAAGGCCACCATCCAGGACCTGGGCCGCGCCAAGAAGGTCGTGGTCACCAAGGAGAACACCACCATCATCGACGGCGCCGGCGAGGCGGAGAAGATCCAGTCGCGCATCAGCCAGATCAAGGCGCAGATCGAGGAAACCTCTTCCGACTACGACCGCGAGAAGCTGCAGGAGCGCGTGGCGAAGCTGGCCGGCGGCGTGGCCGTCATCAAGGTCGGTGCTGCCACCGAGGTCGAGATGAAGGAGAAGAAGGCGCGCGTCGAGGACGCCCTGCACGCCACCCGTGCGGCGGTCGAGGAGGGCGTGGTGCCGGGCGGCGGCGTCGCCCTGATCCGTGCGCTGAAGGCGCTGGAAGGCCTGAAGGGCGACAACGAGGACCAGAACCTCGGCATCGCGATCACCCGCCGCGCGCTGGAAGCGCCGCTGCGCGAGATCGTCTCCAATGCCGGCGAGGAGCCCTCGGTGATCGTCAACCGCGTCAAGGAAGGCCAGGGCAACTTCGGCTACAACGCCGCCACCGGCGAGTTCGGCGACATGGTGCAGCTGGGCATCCTGGACCCGACCAAGGTGACCCGTTCGGCGCTGCAGCACGCCTCCTCGGTCGCCGGCCTGGCCATCACCACCGAGGCGATGGTCGCCGAGCTGCCGAAGAAGGAAGAGCACAGCCACGCCGGCGCCGGTGCCGGCATGGGCGGCATGGGCGGCATGGACTTCTGAGTCCCCGCTTCCTGCCGGAATCCGAGAAAACCCCGCCTCGCGCGGGGTTTTCTTTTGCCCGCGGGGAGGCTGCCGCCCGCGTCCCCGCGGTAGGAGCGAGCTCCCTCGCGATGCTCTCGGCCTCCAGAACCGAGCAGCGGCACCGCGAGCAAGCTCGCTCCTACCGTCGGTCTTCCGACCGGGCCGCGGGCCTTCGGCCGGCACCTTCACCGCACGCGCGCAGCGCTGGGCCAGAATGTGCGGTCCCGTCCCCGAGGCGCCCCCATGCTTTTCCGCTGGTTCGAATCCCTGATCGATCCCTTCGAGGAGCCGGTCGACCGGATGCCGCCCCGCTCGGTCGGCCGCTTCTACCTGTTCTACCTGCGCCAGGCCTGGCCCGTGCTGGCTGCGGTGGTCGTGGTCGGCTTCTTCGTCTCGGTCATCGAGGTGTCGCTGTTCGCCTTCATCGGGCGGCTGGTCGACTTGGCCCGGAGCGCCGACGGCGCGGCGTTCTTCCGCCAGCACGGACGCGAGCTGTCGTGGATGGGCTTCGTCGCGCTGGTCGCGCGGCCGCTGTTCAACGCCCTGCACGACCTGCTGGTCAACCAGGCGATCGTGCCCAGCCTGACCAACCGCATCCGCTGGCAGAACCACCGCTGGGTGATCCGCCAGAGCCTGGGCTTCTTCCAGAACGACTTCGCCGGGCGCATCGCCCAGCGCATCATGCAGACCGGCGCCTCCCTGCGCGAATCGGCGGTGCAGATCGCCGACGCGATCTGGTACGTGGTGATCTACACCGGAAGCGCCATCGTGCTGTTCGCCCAGGCGGACGCCTGGCTGGCGGCGCCGCTGGTGCTGTGGCTGCTCGCCTACGTCGCCACGCTGGCCTACTTCGTGCCGCGCACCAAGGCGCGCTCGTGGCGCTCGTCCGAAGCACGCTCGAAGGTGATGGGGCGGATCGTCGACGGCTACAGCAACGTGCTGACGCTCAAGCTGTTCGCGCACACCCGCCGCGAGGAGGCCTACGTGCGCGAGGCGATGGGCGAACACGTCGAGCGCGCGCGCGGCATGACCCGTCTCACCACCGCGATGGACGCCACCATCACCACCCTCAACGGGTTCCTGATCGTCGGGACCTCCGGGCTGGCGTTGTGGCTGTGGAGCCGCGGGCAGGTGACGGTGGGCGCGATCGCGCTGTCCACCGGGCTGGTGATCCGTATCAACAACATGTCCGGCTGGATCATGTGGGTGGTCAACGGCATCTTCGAGAACGTCGGCACGGTGCAGGACGGGCTGACCACCATCGCGCAGCCGCGCACCGTGCAGGACGCGCCCGGCGCGCGGCCGCTGGAGGTGACCCGCGGCGAGGTGCGTTTCGAGGGCATCCACTTCCACTACGGCAAGGCCGGTGGCGTGATCGCCGGGCTCGACCTCACGGTCCGGCCGGGCGAGAAGATCGGTCTGGTCGGCCCGTCGGGTGCGGGCAAGTCGACCCTGGTCAACGTGCTGCTGCGGCTGTACGACCTGGAGGGCGGGCGCATCCTGATCGATGGGCAGGACATCGCCGCGGTCACCCAGGAAAGCCTGCGCTCGCAGATCGGCGTGGTCACCCAGGACACCTCGCTGCTGCATCGCTCGATCCGCGACAACCTGCTGTACGGCCGGCCCGACGCCAGCGAAGCGCAGGTCGCCGAGGCGGTGCGCAAGGCGCGCGCGGACGAGTTCATTCCCGAACTGGTCGACGGCGAGGGCCGGCGCGGCTACGACGCGCACGTGGGCGAGCGCGGCGTGAAGCTCTCCGGTGGCCAGCGCCAGCGCATCGCGATCGCGCGCGTGCTGCTCAAGGACGCGCCGATCCTGATCCTGGACGAGGCCACCAGCGCGCTGGACTCCGAGGCGGAGGCGGCGATCCAGGATAGCCTCGACCTGCTGATGCAAGACAAGACGGTGATCGCCATCGCGCATCGCCTGTCCACCATCGCGCGCATGGACCGGCTGGTGGTGCTGGACAAGGGACGCATCGTCGAAAGCGGCACGCACGCGCAACTGATCGAACGCGGCGGCCTGTACGCCCGGTTGTGGGAGCGCCAGACCGGCGGCTTCGTCGCCGTGGAGGCATAAAAAGGAGCCCCGCGAACGGGGCTCCGGCGTCCCTGCAGGGTGGGCGTCAATGCCCGTGCGCGTCGGCCTTGGCGCGCACTCTCGCGTCGGCCCCCACCGAACTCCCGGTGGCGGTGCGGTGGACGGTGTCGCCGACCGAGCCGGCCGTTCGGTCGGCGCTGTCGATGGCCGAGTGCGCCGTGTCGCTGACCTGGTCGCCGATACCGCGCGAGGTGCCGGCGGCCTGGTCCATGGCTGCGCCGGCGTTCACGCCCGCGTCGAGATGCGCGCCGGTGCCGGCATGCGCGTGCGTGTCGCCGGCGCCGGCGCGGGCCGATCCGCCGGCATCCGCATCGACGTCGGCGCGACCGTGGCGCTCGACGGTGGTGCGGGAGCGGTCGGTCGCCTTGTGGGCGGTGTGGCGGGTACGCCGGTCCAGGCGATCCAGCGACTGGCCGGCGCGGGTATCCAACTGGCCGGCACCGTGCATCGCCCCGTTGAGTGCGCCACCGGCACCGGCGGTGAGCCCGCCGCCGGCGTGGCCGGCGCCGCCGAGGCTGACCTGTGCGAACGCGGGCAGGCTGAGTGCGCTGGCACCGATGAAGGCAGCGAGTAGGGTCTTGCGCATGGGATGCCCTCCTTTCGAGTGGTGCCGCGGATTCGTTCCGCGGACGCCACGACCCTAGGCGAGCCTGCCCGACCTCAATCTGAATACGCCCCTGTCCGCTTAAGCGGCCGGACAGCTGGCTGAACCGCCTCCCGTCCACAACGCGTGAACGCCCCCGGCGCCCGGCCCCGGGCAGGCGCCGTGGCGCTCAGGGACGCACGCCGTGGGTCGCCGTCACTGCCGAGGGCGCGTCGCTGCCGGCGTAGCGGTCGGCGGCAGCGGTCGGCTCGAGCCCGAGCAGCAGGCCGTCGAGTTTGCCTTTCAGGCGCAGCATGGCGACGCTGGCCATGTCGTGGTCGATCACCTTCTGCTCGGCGGTCAATTCCGGCTGCGGTGCGCCGGGAGCACGGGTGAGCGCGGCCAGCTGTGGCGCCAGCACCTGGGTCAGCGCGAAGTAGGGGTCGTCGTGGATGCCGGCATGCTCGAGCAGCTTGCCCGGCAGCATCCACGAGGCCAGGCTCTGCTGCTCCGGCTTGCCGGGATTGCGCGGGTCGAGCAGCAGCCACACCCCCGGCTCGCTCAGCATGTCGCCGCCATCTGTGAAGCCGGTGGCGTTGAAGCTGTTGGTGAGCGCGGGCAGGTGGTCGCCGTAGAACAGCAGCAGGGTCGGCCGCCCGCGCTGGGCCAGCAGCCGCGCCAGACGCCCCAGCTCGGCATCGGCGTGCCGGGCGTGGTACAGGTAGGTCTGCAGTTCCAGCCTGTCGCGCTCGGCCAGCCCCGCCGGCACCGGGATGGCGTCGCGCTCGGCGGTGTCCGCCGGCGGCACGTCGTACGGGCCGTGCGCCTCGATGCTGATCGCGAACAGGAACTGCGGCGGGCCGGCATCCTTGAGCTGCGCCATGATCTCGTCGGTCATCGCGCTGTCGGCCATGTACTTGCCGTCGTTGGGCGCGTCCTTGGGGAACGACGAGCGCGAGACGAAGCGGTCGAAGCCGATCGCCCGGAACGCGGCGGTGCGGTTCCAGAACGCCGGGTCGTTGCCGTGGATGGCGGTGGTGGTGTAGCCGTGCGCGCGCAGCGTGCGCACCAGGCTCGGCACCACCTTCTGGTTGAGCGTCAGGTAGGGGAACTGCAGCTCGTCGAAATAGCGCAGCGAGAGTCCGGTGAGTACCTCGAACTCGGTGCGGATGGTGCCGCCGCCGAAGGTGGGCACGTGCAGCGGGCCGCTCAGGCCCTGCTTCTCCAGCCGGTGCAGGTTGGGGGTGAAGCGGTTGTCCTCGTAGCCGCGCATGATCGCCGGGTCGAAGAACGACTCGCTCTGCACCACCACGATGTCCGGCCGCTCGTCGCCCGCCGGCGCCGCGTCCAGGCGCGCCTGCAGGGCCTGGCGGGTCTGCGCGATGAGCGCCTTGGCAGCGGCCGGGTCGGCCTTGTGCTGGCCGTGGCCGTACTGCAGGTGGAACAGCAGCAGCGAGCTGACCAGGCCCGAGTGGTTCGCGGTGACGGTCGGCGACCAGGGCTCGAGCCACAGCACGCGCGCGTTGTACACGCGCGACCAGACGGTCAGGCCGCCGAGCAGGCTGAACAGCAGCAGCGCGGTGATGCTGCCGGCCAGCAGCCGCTTGCCGTGCGTGCGCCGCGGAAACAGCGGCGGCTCCAGCCGCCACAGCGCCACGACCAACGCCACGCCGGCGATCAGGCCCAGGTAGGGCCACGGACTGTGCGGCAGGTAGCCCAGCAGCACGTGCGCGCCGCCCTTGCGCAGCTGGTCCACCATCAGGAAGTCCGCCGGCATCAGCGGGTTGCCCAGGTTCGCCACCTTCAGGCCGTTGACCACGTAGACCAGGCCCTGGGCCAGGAACACCAGGCCGAAGGAGAACAGCAGGCGCCGCGTCAGCGCCAGCAGCAGCCAGGCCGCCAGCAGGCCGGGCAGCGCATTGGCCAGCGGGTAGCGCGCCTGGTCGAAGATGCGCAGCGGCGTCACGCCCACGCCCCCATCCACCAGGCCGGTCAGCAGTACGAAGGCCAGGCTCATCAGCACCACGGCTGCGATGCGTTCGGCGAGTGCGCGTCCGCGCGGAGCGGTGGTTGGATTCGGCTGGGGCATGTCGTCCGCCGGCTGTCACGTGAGGGGAAGGTGACTGTAATCGGACGGAAATGAATCATGTGTTCGCCCGCCGGGGGCGGTTGCTGGCGGTTCATGCGTGTCCCGCTGCGGCACAATGGCCGGATGAGCGTCCCCGAAAGCCCCGCGCTGCGCGCGCTGATCGACGACCGCTACGCCGAACTCGCCGCGCGCTGCCGCGCCGCCGGCGTGGCGCTGCACGACGACGCCGGCGTGGCCGAGCGCATCCGCCGCACCCTCGCCGCCAGCGATTTCGCTTTCGAGGTCTGGCGGCGGCAGCCGCAGTTGCTCGCGCCGGCGGGGCTGGAGCGCCTGCGCACCGGCGGCGACGCCGCCTCGCGCGTCGGCGCGCTGGCGCTGCCGCCGGACGAGTCCGCGACGCTCGCCGCGCTGCGACGGTTCCGCCATGCCGAAGCGCTGCGGCTGGTGTTCCGCGACGTCAACGGGCTGGACGACCTGGCGGAGACCCTGTCCGCCACCAGCGTGCTCTACGAATCGCTGCTGGGCGTGGCGCTGGACTGGTCCGAGCGCGCGCTGGCGGCGCGCTACGGCCACGCGCGCAGCGCCGACGGCACGCTGCAGCGGCTGGTGGTGATCGGCTTCGGCAAGCTCGGTGGCGCCGAACTCAACTTCTCCTCCGACATCGACCTGGTGCTGGCCTACCCGCAGGGCGGCCAGAGCGACGGCGCGCGGGCGCTGGACAACAGCGAATACTTCGTGCGCCTGGGCCGCCAGCTGGTGCGCCTGCTCAACGAGCCCACCGACGACGGGCTGTGTGCGCGCGTCGACCTGCGCCTGCGCCCGTTCGGCAACGCCGGGCGGCTGGCGCTCTCCTTCGCCGCGATGGAGCAGTACTACCAGAGCGAGGGCCGCGACTGGGAGCGCTACGCCTGGATCAAGGCCCGTCCGGTCGCCGGCGACCGCGCCGCGGGCAAGCAGCTGCAGGACCTGCTGCGCCCGTTCGTCTACCGCAAGTACCTGGACTACACCGCGTTCGCCGGCCTGCGCGAGATGAAGGCGCTGATCGATGCCGAAGTCGCGCGCAAGGACCTGGCCGACAACCTCAAGCTCGGTCCCGGCGGCATCCGCGAGATCGAGTTCATCGTGCAGCTCACCCAGCTGATCCGCGGCGGGCGCGAGCCCTCGCTGCGCGTGCGCGGCCTGTTGCCGGCGCTGGCCGCCTGCGAGGCACGCGGCCACATCGCCGCGGCCCGCGCCAAGGCGTTGCGCGAGGCCTACCGTTGCCTGCGCCACGTCGAGAACCGCGTGCAGATGCTGCGCGACGCGCAGACCCACGACCTGCCGGAGGATGTGCTCAGCCGCGAGCGCATCGCGCGCGGGCTCGGCTACGCGGACTGGCCGTCGCTGGAGGCCGAGCTCGCGCGCCACCGTGCCGTGGTGAGCGAGCAGTTCGCCGACGTGCTGGTCCCCGCCGGCGGCCCGGCCGCGCGCGTGGCGGTGGCCGACGCGACACTGTGGCAGCAGGCGCTCGCCGCCGCGTCCGAGGCCGACACGCTGGAGGCGGCCGGCTTCGTGCCGGGCGCCGAGGCTGCCGACGCGCTGGCCAAGCTGCCGCAGGCCGCCTCGGTGCGCGCCATGTCGCCGCGCTCGCGCGAGCAGCTCGACCGCCTGATGCCGCACCTGATCGCCGCCGCGCGCGCCAGCGCCGCGCCGCTGCCGTGCCTGCTGCGGCTGTGCCGGCTGGTACAGGCGGTGGCCCGGCGCTCCTCCTACCTGGCGCTGCTGGAGGAACAGCCCGCGGCGCGGGCGCGCCTGGCCCGCCTGTTCGCCGAGAGCGCCTTCCTGGCCGAGCGGGTGATCGCCCAGCCGCTGCTGCTCGACGACGTGCTGGACCCGCGTATCGAACAACTGCCGCTCAAGCGCGCCGACATCAGCGCGGAGATCGTCCGCGTGCTGGCCACGCTGGACGAGCGCGAGGCCGAGGCGGAGCTCGACCGCATCAACGAGTTCAAGGCCAGCATCGCCTTCCGGCTGGGCCTGGCCTTCAATGACGGCCGCGCCGACGCGGTCGCCACCGCGCGGCGGCTCGCCGCGCTGGCCGAGTCGGTGGTCGGCGCGGTCACCGCGCTGGCCGAGCGCGAACTCGCCGCCCAGCACGGCCGGTTGCCGGGCGAGGGCTCGGGTTTCGCCGTGCTCGGTTACGGCAGCCTGGGCGGCGAGGAGCTGGGCTTCGCCTCCGACCTCGACCTGGTGTTCGTCTACGACGGCGAGCGGGCGCGGGCCTCCAGCGACGGCGCGCGGCCGCTGGAGGGCGTGCGCTGGTACCAGCGCCTGGCCCAGCGCGTGATGAACTGGCTCACTCTGCTGACCCGCGCCGGCCGGCTGTACGAAGTGGATACGCGGCTGCGTCCCGACGGCTCCAAGGGCCTGCTGGTCAGCAGCCTGGAGGCTTTCGCGGCCTACCAGCGCAGCAGGGCCTGGACCTGGGAGCACCAGGCCCTGCTGCGCGCCCGCCTGGTCGCCGGCGACGCGGCCCTCGGCACCGCCCTCGCCGAGGTGCGGCGCGAGGTGCTGGCGGTGCCACGCGAGGCCGCTGCGGTGCAGGCGGACGTGAGCCGCATGCGGCGGCGCTGGCGCGCCGAACGCGACCGCTCCGACGCGGCCCGGCTGGACCTCAAGCAGGGCCACGGCGCGCTGCTGGACATCGAGTTCGCGCTGCAGGGCCTGGTGCTGGCGCACGCGGCGGTCCATCCCCTGCTGCTGGCCGCCACTGCCAACGCCCGGCTGATCGAAGCCTGCCAGCGTGCGGGCCTGCTCGACGGGGAGGGGGTCCAAGACATGGCGGAAGGAAAAACCACAGGGCTTTACAACGCGATGGGCCGCACGACGGGCCCTTCCACGCGCGCGTACCCCCCAT
>NZ_JBBBNY010000004.1:0-18477 GCF_037137055.1 Fulvimonas yonginensis | reverse complement strand
GTCTTTCATGCAGAAGTTGTTTTGTTGTGTTTCTCGCTGTTTGTTTTTGTGTGTGCGTGGTTCTTGCCCCCCCCCCTGTGCGTGCGCCCACGCCGGGCTGCTGCAACGGGCGCTGGCCTGCACGCTGGACCTGCGCCCGCGCATCGCACCGCGCGAGCCGGCGCTGGAGCGCCTGTGCGCGGACGTCAGGGCAGTCACCGGCGCGCTGGGGTTCGAGTTCGGCTGAGCGGGACGCAGGCGGCCCGGGCGCGGGCTTCAGGCACCACGCATCCGCCGGCGCACCTCGGCCGCGATCGCCGCGGTCTCGCGCAGGGGCGGCTGGCGCGCCGGGGTCTCCGCCGGCAGGTCGTGCAGCAGCCCCGCGTCGCGCAGCGCCCGGTGGAAGCGCGCGAGCCTGCCCGGCAGCGGTCCGGGAGTGAAGGTCTGCACCGGGCAGCCCACCGCGCAGGCCTCCGAGAGCATGTTGACCGAATCCGGCGTCACCACCAGCCGGTTGGCCCAGGCCAGCACGCCGGGGTAGGGGTTGGGGCCGTCGGCGCTGCCGCGCCAGTGCAGGCCCGGGAGGCCGGACAAGCCCCCGCGCAGCGCATCGGCCAGCACGGTGGGCGTGCGGCGGGAGGCCAGCGTGAGCAGGCTGCCGCCGTGGCGACGCTGCAGGTCGCGCAGGCCCTCGACGAAGGCGGACGTCCATCCCGCGTCCAGCGGGACGCCGCGGCGCGGGCCACCCAGCAGCACGCCGATCCGCGGCGCCGGCAGCCCGGCCAGGTGTTGCCACGCTTCCCGCGCATCGTCGAGCCAGTGCTCGTCGATCGGGTTGAGCGAGCCCAGCGGGCTGAGCACGTTGGGCCCGGCCAGGCCGTCGTGGCGCGGCGCGATCACCGTGTCCCAATGCGCCGGATCGATACGCGGGTCGAGGATCTGCACGGTGTGGCAGCGGCCATCCGCGAGCCGGCGCAGCATCCGCGTGAACAGCGCCGCGGTACGGCCGCAACCGACCGCCACGCGCGGCCAGGGCGGCAGCAGGCGCGCACGTTCGATGGCCGGCAGGGCGAACAGCCCGCCGGGCAGCCATCGCGGCGCGAACCAGGCCCAGGGCGCGCGCGGTTCGAGTACCAGGTGGCGCACCGGCAGGCCGAGCCGCTCGGCCAGCGCCAGGGCCTGACGCTGGTTGCCGGCGGCCGCGTCGGTGATCGCCCAGCACTCCTCGCGCGGCGCACTCACGCGACGGGCGTTCCGGCGATTGTTGACGGAATCTGCACGCTCGGTTCCCCGTTCCTGACCGGTTCGCCCGGCACCTTGGCGATACACTAGCGGATCGATCGCGCCGGACGGCGCGCCATCACGCCAGAAGGATACCCATGAGCGAAGTGCTTTCCGAGGCCGCCCTTGACCAGCTGTTCCGCTCGGCGCGCACCTATCGCCGCTCCGCCGAGGCCTGGCTGGACAAGCCGGTGACCGACGAGCAGTTGCACGCGATCTACGACCTGGCCAAGCTGGCACCGACCAGTGCCAACTCCTCGCCGGCGCGTTTCGTGTTCGTGCGCTCGGCCGAGGCCAAGGCCAGGCTCGAGCCGGCGCTGGACCGCGGCAATCGCGCGCAGACCATGGCCGCGCCGGTCACCGTGATCGTCGCCGCCGACCACGCCTTCTACGAGCACCTGCCGCGCCTGTACAAGGAATCCCCCGACGCGATCGAGTGGTTCGCCGGCAAGCCCGCGACGATCGAGGCCACCGCGTTCCGCAATTCCAGCCTGCAGGGTGCCTACCTGATCATGGCCGCCCGCGCGCTCGGCCTGGACTGCGGCCCGATGTCCGGCTTCGACAACGCCATGGTCGACGAGCTGTTCTTCGCCGGCACGCAGATCCGGTCCAACTTCCTGATCAACATCGGCTACGGCAATCCCGCCGTGCTGCGCCCGCGCGAGGAGCGCTTCGCCTTCGCCGAAGCCTGCCGCATCGTCTGACCGTACGACCCCCATCCCGAGGAGCCACGCCATGCGCGTTACGAAGACCCTAGCCTTCGCCGGCCTGTTCGCTGCGGCCGCGGCGGCGCACGCCGCACCGGTCACCTACCGGCTCGATCCCAACCATACGATGGTGCTGTTCAGCTGGAGCCACTTCGGCTTCTCCCATCCCACCGCGGACCTGCACCTGGGACAGGGCACGCTGACCTTCGATCCGCAGCATCCGGAGCAGGCGCGGGTCGAGGTGAGCCTGCCACTGGATGGCCTGGACACGCACGCGCCCGCGCTGGACGAGCACCTGAAGAAGCCCGACTTCTTCGATGCGGCGAGGTATCCGGTGGTGACCTACCGCAGCACCAAGGTCGAGCCGCTGGGCGGCAACCGCTTCCGCGTCACCGGCGACCTCACCGTGCACGGCACGACCCGCCCGGTGGTGCTGGAGGCGACCCTGAACAAGCTCGGCCCGCATCCGATGACCAAGAAGGCCTCGATCGGCTTCGATGCCACCGGCAGCCTGAAGCGCTCGGACTTCGGCGTGTCCATGTACGTGCCGAACGTGAGCGACGAGATCAGCCTGCGCATCACCACCGAAGGCTCCGTCGCGCAGTAGCCGGAGAAAAAGCCCGCGCCGGCCGGCGCGGGCTTCCTGTCGTGACGGGCGGCCGCTTCAGTGGTGCGACACGCCCTCGTCCTTGAGCGATTCCAGCTTCGCCAGGTCCACGCTGGCGACCGCACGCTTGAGGTCCTCGATGCTGCCGGCAGTGCCATGGGCCTTCACGGTGAAGCGCTGGCCGACCACCACGCTGTATTCGCCGCTGCGGGTCTCGTCGTCCCAGGCCTCGTGGGTCAGGCGGCCGTCGGCGGTGTAGGTCTTCTCGTAGCCGTGCGCGGTCGTCTTCTCCTCCTCCGGCGCCATCGCCCCGGCCATCGCCATCAGGCCCTTGGCCGTGCCCATGTCGGCCACCTCCAGCGAGACCGTCCGCCCCTGACCGTCGCCATAGTCGGCGGTGGCCTGGGTGATCTGCATGCCCATCGCACCGGTGCGCTCGGCCGAGCTGCCGGTGCGCTCGAGGCCGAGCACGCTGCCGGGCAGGAAGGCCTTGACCTGCTCGGTGGACAGCGCCTGCACCTGCCCGTCGTTGCCCATCGCCGCGCTCATCATCTTGCCCATGGCGGCCTGCTGCGTGGCGCTGTCGCCGGACTTCTGCGCGGCCTCCATCTCCTTGCTCGCCTGTTCCGCGCGTTCGCCCATCGCGGCCAGCCGTCCCAGTGCGCTATCCGGATCCACCGTCACGCTGCCGTCCGCGCTGCCCACCCGGTTGCCGCTGAGGGCGCCGCCGGTCAGCGCCGCAGTGCCGATGATGCCGGTGACCACGATGGCGACGATCCAGCTCAGCACGATCGCCACGACCACGCTGAGCGCGGTGTAGCCGCCGGCTTTCTCGGGCGGGCACTTCATCGTGTACGGCAACCCCAGGTAAAGCAGGTAGATGGCATAGACGACGCCGGCCAGGCCGATCAGCCAGCCCAGCCACGGGATGATCACGGCGATGCCGGCCACCCAGGCGGCCGTCCACGCGTAGGCCACCGTCTTGAGCGCCTGCACCATGTCCTTCTGGCCGTTGAAGGTGCCGGCCAGGGCATTGATGATCAGCGCCACGACATAGGTCACCGCCAGCGACAAGGCGTAGTGCAGGAGCATGGCGCCGATGCCGGCGCCGACAGGCGTGCGGTAGCTGACGCCAAAGGCGCCGTAGCCGATCAGGCTGCCCTTGATGAAGCCGGCGATCACCGGCAGCGCCGCGATCCACACGATGTAGCCGGTGTACAGGCTGCCGACCGTGGCCGGCTCGGCGGCGGCGACCGGCCACTCGGTCCGGGGCGTGCCAAGGATGGCCTTGACGCGCGCGATGAGCTTTCCGAAGTCCATGATTCTCCCCTCGCAGTGACGTTGCGACGACAGGGCGCCCGGTGCCCGCGTGGCTGTCGGCCTCGCCGGCGCTCCCACGGTCGTCCTCCCTCGGCGCCGCCCGCCCCTCCGGGCCGGCGCCAGTGCGCACAGTTGAGGCCAACCGCCGGCCGATGTCCAGTCGCGGCGCCCGCGCCGCCGGGCCGCCCGGCCGTCGCGCGCCCTGCTACCATGCGCGGTTTCGAAGCCTTCCTGGAGCCTGCCATGTCGCGCCCCCTGTCCGAGGCCGCGCCGATCCCGGCGAATGCCGAAAATCGTTACGAAGTGACGCGCAGGGACCTGCCGCTGTCCTGCCCGATGCCGGCGATGTCGCTCTGGAACTCCCATCCGAAGGTCTACCTGCCCATCGTCGAGGATGGCGGCGAGTCCGTCTGCCCCTACTGTGGCGCGCATTACGTCCTGAAGGACTGAGCCGGAGCGCCGGCGCCGGCCCCGCCGGGGCGGCATTAGGCATGATCGCTGCTTGCTGCGCTGGATGAAGGCCACCCAACAACCCCTCATGTCTGCCGTCGTCCCAACCACCCGGCGTCTGGTCGTCGTCCAGCTGATCCCGGCGCTGCATTCGGGCGGGGCGGAGCGTTCCACGCTGGAAGTGGCGCGGGCGCTGGTGGCGGCGGGCCACCGCTCGATCGTGATCTCCAAGGGCGGCCGCCTGGTGGCGCAGCTGGAGGCGGAGGGAAGCGAGCACGTTACCCTGGATATCGGCGCCAAGTCGCTGCGCACGCTGCTTTGCCTGCCCGCCTTGCGCCGGCGGCTGCGCGAGCTGCGGCCGGACATCGTGCACGCCCGCTCGCGGCTGCCGGCCTGGATGGGCTGGTGGGCGCTGCGCGGCATGCAGCCGCGGCCGCACTTCGTGACGACCGTGCACGGGCTCAACACGCCGGGGCGCTACAGCTCGATCCTGCTGCGCGGCGAGCGCGTGATCGCGGTATCGCAGACCATGCGCGACTACGTGCTGAGCCATTACCCCTGGCTGGATCCGGCACGGGTGCGGGTGATCCCGCGCGGCATCGACCCGGCCGCCTTCCCCTACGGCCACCGTCCCGACGATGCCTGGCAGAAGGCCTTCTTCGCCGAGTTCCCGCAGCTGGCGGGGGCGCCGTTGCTTACCCTGCCGGGGCGCGGCACGCGCCTGAAGGGCCACCACGAGGCGATCGAGCTGATCGCCGAACTCAAGCGCCGCGGCATCGAGGCCCGCCTGCTCCTGCTGGGCGTGATCGAGCCGGGCCGCGAGGCCTACGTCGAGGAGCTGCGGCGGCTGATCCGTGCGCGCGGCATCGAGGCGCAGGTGGTGCTGAGCCCGCCGCGCAACGACGTGCGCGACATCTACGCGGTGTCCACCCTGGTCCTGCAGCTGTCGGCCAAGCCCGAGTCGTTCGGGCGCACCGTGGTCGAGGCGCTGTCGTTGTGCCGGCCCGTGCTGGGTTACGCCCACGGTGGCGTGGGCGAGCTGCTGGCCGAGCTGTACCCGGCCGGCCGCGTACCGCCGGGCGACCGCGAAAAGCTGGTCGAACGCGCCGCCGAGCTGCTGCGCGTGGCGCCGCCGATCCCGATGCTGCAGCGCTATCGCCTGTCGGACATGCAGCAGGCCGTGCTGGCGCTGTACAACGAAGTGGTGGCCTGACCGTTGCGCTCCGGCGGCGAGAGCCCCGGAGCGACACGTTTCATCTGTCGTGGCGGCATGCGACTGGCTCCGGGCCTTGGGCTGCGGCTGCGGCCGTCCCCTACAATCCCCCGATGCCCGTGACCCGCGCCCTCGCCGCCGCCCTGCGTTCCCCGTTGCTGCCGTACTGGCTGGTGGTCGCGTTGCTGCCGGTCGGGCGCACGTCCGAACTGGGCACGGCACTGTGCCTGCTCGGCGTGGTGCTGCTGTTCGTGCGCCATCCCGATGCGTTGCGCGGGCATGCCGGGGCGCGGCTGTTGCTGCTGTTGCTGGCCTGCTACGTCGGTGCGGCGCTGCTCTCGGCACCGGACGCGGTCGCGCCTGGCAAGAGCTGGAGCAGCACGGCCGGCCTGCTGCGCTACGTGCCGCTGGGGCTGTACGCCTGCTTCGCGATCCGTCGCCCGGACCGCATGCGTGCGCTGTACACCGCCGTCGCGCTGCTCATCGCCTTCTGGGTGGCGGACGCGTGGGTGCAGGCACTTACCGGCTGGAGCCTTGGCGGCCACGCGGAGGCGGAGCGCATCTCCGGCATCTTCGGCGCGGACGACCTCAAGCTCGGCCCTACCCTGGCGGTGCTGGCCCCCTTCGCCTTGTGGGCGGCCCGCGAGCGCTGGGGGCGCACCGGCCTGGTGCTGGCGTTCCTGCTGCTGCTCGGGCCGGTGCTGCTGGCCGGTTCGCGCGCCGGCTGGCTGTGCTACGGGCTGGTCGCGCTCGCCTTCGCCTGGCGCGAGGCGGGTGCGCCGCGGCGTTTCGCACTCTGGTGCGGCGCCGGCCTGGCGCTGGCGGCGCTGGCCGCCGGCCTGGCGTGGGAGACGTCCAGCCGATTCCATCAACGGATGGAACGCACGCTCGCGGTCTTCGCTGGCGACGAGCAGGGCCTCGACGAGGCGCTGACCGGCCGTCCGGCGATCTGGCGGGCCAGCGTACGGATGATCGGCGACCATCCCTGGAACGGCGTCGGCGTGCGCGGCTTCCGCTACGCCTATCCGGACTATGCGCCGCCCGACGACCATTTCCTGGTGGCGGAGGCCTGCGGCGTGGGCGAGGGAGCCTGCCATGCGCACCAGCTGGTGCTGGAGGTGCTGACCGAAACGGGCACGATCGGCTTGCTGCTGTGGCTGGCCGCGACCGCACTGGCGGTGCGGGCGTGGCGCCGCGTGGGCGCGGCTGCGCGCGGCCGCGCCTTCCCCGTCACCGTGGCGCTGGGCACCATGCTGTTCCCGCTCAACACCCACCTCGCCTTCTACTCGGCCTGGTGGGGCCTGCTGTTCGCCTGGCTGCTGGGCCTGTGGTGCGCCGCGCTGTACCTGGTGGGGGACGCCGATGCGTGAGCCGCTCTCGGTGGTGGTAACCACCTACAACAGCGCCGGCACGCTCGAAGCCTGCCTCGCCTCGGTCGCCTGGGCCGACGAGATCGTGGTGCTGGACTCGGGCTCCACCGATGCCACCGCGGCGATCGCGCAGCGCTACGGCGCACGCGTGCAGGTGCAGCCCTTCGCCGGCTACAGCGCGCAGAAGCAGGCGGCGATCGACCTGGCCCGGCACCGCTGGGTGCTGCTGCTGGATTCGGACGAGGCCTTGCCGGCGGACGCGGCCGACCCGGTGCGGCGCGCGCTGGAGTCGCCGCCCTGCGCGGGCTTCCAGCTGTGGCGTCGCGAATGGGTGTTCTGGCGCTGGCAGTCGCCGCGCGCGCGCCTCAACCACTACGTGCGCCTGTTCGACCGCGAGCGCGCGCGCATGAGCGGGCACAGCGTGCACGAGTCGGTGCAGGTCGATGGGCCGGTCCGCGTGCTGGACGTGGTGCTGGACCACTATGGGGAACCCGACATCGCCGGGCGCGTGGACAAGGCCAACCGTTATTCCTCGCTGCAGGCGGCCGAGGGCCGGCCACGCCGCCAGGCCTGGCTGGGCTGGCGCATGGTCGCCTATCCGAGCGTGGCATTCCTGCGCTACTACCTGCTGCGCGGGCACTGGCGCGCGGGCTGGGCCGGCTTCATCGCCGCCCGCGTGCACGCCTTCTATGCCTTCCTCAAGTACGCCAAGCTGCACGAGGCGCGCATGCGAGGCCGCGCCGGCGGCCGTTGACCCGGCGGCCGGGCGCGTGGCTCAGCGCTTGCGCGCATAGGGGTCGGGCTGGCCCGGGGGGCGCGTCTTGAAGCGCTTGTGCACCCACAGGTACTGCTCCGGCGCAGCCCGCACCATCTGCTCGATGCTCGCGTTGACCTGCGCGGTATCGGCGGCCGCGTCGCCGCCCAGCGGCAGCGGTGCGCCCAGCCGCATGGCGTAGCCGCCTTCGGGCAGGCGCCGGTGGAAGAACGGGATCACCTGCGCCTGGCCCATCCGGGCCAGGTGGTGGGTGGCGGTGATGGTGGCGGCCGGCACGCCGAAGAACGGCACGAACACGCTGTCCTTGCTGCGCATGTCCTGGTCGGGCGCGTACCACAGCGTGCCGCCGCCGCGCAGGTACTTCACCGTGCCGCGGATGTCGTCCTTGTCGAACATCGCCGCGGCGTAGCGCAGCCGGGCGCGCAGCACGGCCCACTCGAACACCGGCGAGTCCATGCGCCGGTACATGCCGGCGATCGGGATGCGCCGCGCAAGCAGGCGTGCGCACAATTCCAGATGCGAGAAATGACCGCCGACCAGCAGTACGCCCTGTCGGTTCGCGCGTGCCGCCTGCAGGTGCTCGAGCCCTTCGATGCGCATGGGGATCCGCGCGATGGCGCGGTCCGAGCCCATCCAGCCCAGCGCGAACTCGACCAGCATCAGGCCGATGTCGGTGAGGTGGGCATCGACCAGCGCGGCCTGCGCGCGCGCGTCGAGCTCGGGGAAGCACAGCGCGACGTTGGTCTCGGCGATCGGCCGCCGCCGCGAGGGCACGTTGCGGATCAGCGCCCCGAGCGCGCCGCCGAGCCGCAGCAGCAGCGGGTAGGGCAGGCGCGCGATCAGCCAGATCACGCCGACGCCCAGCCAGGCGGGCCAGTGGCGCGGTGCGAGCAGGGACGGGTCGAAGGAGGGACGGGGCATGCCGGGCATCCGTGCGATTGTAGGGGAAGCGCGTGCGCAAGCCGCTCCCCCGGGCGAGTCGGCGGGCGGTCCGGCGACCGCGCCGCCTATAATCGCGGCCACTCCCACCGGCTGGCCTTCCGTTGCGCTACCTCTATACCTTCGTCATGTACCTGGCGACGCCGCTGATCGTGCTGCGGCTGCTCGCGCGCGGCGTGCGCTACGGCAACTACCACCGGCGCTGGCCGGAGCGTTTCGGCCTGTTCCCGCGGCCGGACTTCAGCGGCAGCCTGTGGGTGCACGCGGTGTCGGTCGGCGAGGTCAACGCGGCCGAACCGCTGATCAAGGCGCTCAAGCGTGATTATCCGCACGCGCCGCTGGTGGTCACCACGGTCACCCCGACCGGTTCGGCGCGCGTGCACCAGCTGTTCGGCGACGGCGTGTTCCACGTCTACCTGCCCTACGACCTGCCGTTCGCGGTGCATCGTTTCCTCAAGCGGATCCGGCCGCGCCTGGCGTTGATCGTCGAAACCGAGATCTGGCCCAACCTGTATTTCGCCTGTCGGCGGCGTGGGGTGCCGCTGATGATCGTCAACGCGCGCCTGTCCGAGCGCTCGATGCGCGGCTACCGGCCGATGCGGTCGCTGGTGCGTTCGGCGCTGCGCACGGTGCGCCAGATCGCGGCGCAGTCGCGCACGGACGCGGCGCGCTACCGCCTGCTCGGCGCCGAGCCTTCGCAGCTGGTGGTCAGCGGCAACCTGAAGTTCGACATGCCGGTGCCTGAAGGCGCGGTGGACGCCGGCGCCGCGCTGCGCCGGCAGTGGGGGCCGCGCCGTCCGGTCTGGATCGCGGCCAGCACCCACGAAGGCGAAGAGCTGGCGGTGCTGGAGGCGCACCTGGACGTGCTGCGGCGCCTGCCCGATGCGCTGCTGCTGATCGCACCGCGGCACCCGGAGCGCTTCAAGCTGGTCGAGCAGTCGGCGCGCAGCCTGGGCTTCACCGTCGCCACCCGCAGCGCGAACCGCGTGCCGGGCGCGCACCAGGTGTTCGTGATCGACGCGATGGGCGAACTGATGCCCTTCTACGCGGCCTCGGACCTGGCCTTCGTCGGCGGCAGCCTGGTGCCGATCGGCGGGCACAACGTGCTGGAGCCGGCGGCGCTCGAGCGGCCGGTGCTGGTCGGCCCGCACACCTTCAATTTCGAGGAGATCACGCTCACCCTGATCCGCGAGGGCGGCGCCCGTCGCGTGCCGCACGCCGAGGAACTGGGACACGCCGTGCTGGACCTGCTGCGCGACGCGCGCCTGCGCGAGCGCATGGGCCGCGGTGCGCGGCACGTGTTCGACAGCGAGCGCGGGGCGGTCGGCCGGGTGATGGAGCTGGTGGACCGGGTGCTGGGCGAATGACCGCCCTGCAGAACGGCAGGAGCGAGCCTGCTCGCGGTGCTGTTCCTGCCCGGCCGGTGGTCGAGCAAGCGTACCGCGAGCAAGCTCGCTCCTACGGGTGCGTCACTCGAGCAGGGCGTTGACCGCCTCGATGTCCTTCACGTCGATGGTGCCGGCGGCCTGCTTGAGCTGCAGCTGGTCCAGGATCAGCGCGTGGCGCGACTGCGAGTAGCTGCTCTCGGCCTGGGTCAGGGTCTGGATCGCGTTGAGCACGTTGAGCATGGTCTGCGTGCCCACGTCGAAGCCGGCGCGGGTCGCCTCCAGCGCCTTCTGGCCCGATTCCACCGAGGCCTTGTTGGCCTCGACCTGGCTGATGCCGGCGATCACCGAGCGGTAGAAGTTCAGCGTGTCGCGGGTGACCTGGCGGCGCTGCGCCTCCAGCGCATCCTCGGCGGCGTCGCGCTCGTAGATGGACTTGCGCACCTGCGACTGGGTCGCGCCGCCGGAGAACAGCGGCACGGTCAGGGTCAGGCCCACCGTGGTGCCGTAGCGGCCGTTGCGGTCGGCGAAGGCGCCGCCGACGTTCTCCAGCCAGCTGGAGGAGGTGCCGCGGCTGACCGAGGCGTTGATGGTCGGCAGGTGGCCGGCGCGCGCGGCGTTCACCGTGTGCGAGGCGGCTTCCACGCTGTACTGCTGGGCGATCACGTTCGGGTTGGTCTTGAGCGCTTCCTGCACCCAGGCGTTCGGATCGGCCGGCTTGGGCGGCACCATCGGCAGGTCGTCGCGCAGCTTCTTCAGCTCGCCGACCGGCTTGCCGGTGATCTGCGCCAGCGCCTCGCGCGCGTCGTTCAGCGCGTTCTGCGCGGCGACCGTCTGCGCCTTGGCCAGCTCGTAGTAGGACTTGGCCTGGTACACGTCGGTCACCGCCGACAGGCCCACGTTGAAGCGCTGCTCGGCCTGCTCGTAGGACTGGCGGAAGGCGTCCTCGTTGGCCTTGGCGTAGGCCAGCTCGTCCTGGCTGGTGAGCACGCCGAAGTAGGCGGCGGTGACGCGCACGAACAGTTCCTGCAGGGCGGCCTGGTACTGCGCATCCTGCGCGTCGGCCTGCGAGCGCGCGGCGTGCAGGTCCGCGATCTTGCTGAGGTCGAGTACGGTCTGGCTCAGTTCCAGCGCCTCGGTGCGGGTGCGCTGGTGGCCGCCGTTGAGCGGTGCGCCGCCTTCCGTGATCGACGCGGCATCCGCGCCGCTGGCCTGGGTGAGGGTGGCGCGTCCGGAGAGCTGCGGCAGCAGCAGGGCGCGGGCCTGGTTGACGTTCTCGCCCACGGACAGGCGGGTCGCCTCGGCCTGCGACAGCACCGGATCGTTGGCGCGCGCTTGGCGGTAGGCATCCATCAGGTCCTCGCCGTGACCGGGCAGCGAGATCGCCGACAGGGCCAGGGCCAGGGTCAGAAGCTTCAAGCGCATCGGGGGTGCCTCATGCAATCGATGGGAAATCAAAAGACGAAACGACGCGGCGGCTCGGCGCCGGCGAGGTAGGGCAGATCGGTCTCGAACAGGTAGGTCTCGCGGTAGCCGCCGGCGCCGGTCTGGGTCAGCAGCACCGCCTGCTGCGCGGGCGATTCGCCGCGGATCGCCAGCAGCCGCCCGCCCGGCTTGAGCCAGCCGAGGAAACGCGGGGGGATCTGCCAGACCGCCCCGGTCACCACGATGGCGTCGAACTTTTCCTGCGGCTGCCAGCCGTGCACTGCGTCGCCGGTGAGCAGCTCCACGTTGGCGACGCCGGCGCTGGCCAGGCGCGCCTGCGCGGCGGCGGTGAACTCAGCTTGCACGTCGACGCTGGTCACCCGAGCGGCCAGCCGCGCCATGCAGGCGGTGAGGAAGCCCGAGCCGGTGCCGATTTCGAGCACGGCCTCGCCCGGCTGCAGGTTCAGCGCCTGCAGCACGCGGCCCTCGATCACCGGCTTCATCATCACCTGGCCATGGCCCAGCGGCAGGCAGAGGTCGGCGAAGGCCAGCTGGCGGTGCTGCGGCGGCACGAAATCCTCGCGGCGCACCTGCGCCAGCGCATCGAGCACGCGCACGTCGAGCACGTCCCAGGGTCGTACCTGGTTCTCGACCATGTTCTGCCGTGCCTGTTCGAAATTCATCGCCATGGTCTAACGTCCGCAAGAATCAAAAAGATCAAAAGGATAAGCGTTCGAAGGCCGTCGCGACAATTGTCGTTAGCCTGCGGCCTCTGCGACGGCACCCGAAGTGCCGGAAGTCACCGCGGCCGGTTGACGGAAGTCATGCCTGGCGCGGTGTCCGCGGACACCACCGCACTAGGCGTGGCGGATCCTGGGCGTCGTGGCGGGCAGCAGGGGACGCGCGGAGCGCGGCAGCGTGGCGCGCGCCGCCTCCACCGCGCGGGAAAGCGCCGCGTCGAGCCGACGGATGCGCGTGCCGAGGTCGACCCGGCGGTACTCCGCCGCCACGCACAGCCACGCCAGCCAGCGCGCGAAGCGGTGGCGCTCGACCGGATCGAGCGCGGCCAGCGCGGCTCGCACGCGCACCGCATGCAGGCGCGCGCTCGCCTGGCCCTGTTCCAGCCAGGCGCCCAGCAGGCGCTGGGCATGGCGGTAAACTGGGCTCAAGGAGAGCTGCGGCAGGATCGATGACATGGTCGCGTCCAAGGGAACTGGAAATTAATAAACTGAACCGTATAATAAAGTTGTTTTCCTTTCCTGTGAAGTTGTTCGTACCCAAGGTATGCCCATGAACTGTCCCGCCCATGCCAAGACTCCCGGTCCCGGCCGTCCCAAGGACATGGAGAAGCGTGCGGCGATCCTGGAAGCTGCCAAGGGCCTTTTCATCCGCAATGCCTTCGCCGGCACCAGCATGGACGCAGTCGCGGCCGAAGCGGGCGTGTCCAAGCTCACCGTCTACAGCCACTTCGGCGACAAGGACAACCTGTTCCGCGAGGTCATCCGCGCGCGCATCCAGGACCTGCTGCCGGAGGAGACCTACCACTTCGATCCCCGCGAGGACATCGCCGACACGCTGCTGCGCGTGGCGCTGACGCATGCCCGCCTCGATTGCAACGCCGAGACCGTGGGCACCTTCCGCGCGATCCTGTCCGATTGCCGCCAGGGCAATCCCCGCTACGGCCGGCTGATGTGGGAGGAAGGCGCCACGCGCACGCATGGCTTGATGGAACGCCTGCTGCAGCAGGCGGTTGACGCGGGCAAGCTGGAGATCGACGACGTGCCGCGGGCCAGCGTGCAGTTCCTCACCCTGATCAAGGGCAACCTGATGATGCGGCAGATGTTCGGCTGCTGCGAATGCCCGGAGAGCTACGCCGAGGAGATCGAGGCGACCGCGCGGGCCGGGGTGAAGATGTTCCTGCGCGCCTACCTGCCGCGCTGAGGCGTCCGCTTCACCGGCGTTTCGCGCCGGCGCCACTAGCCTGTCCCGGATATCCGCCATCCGAGGGACAGCCATGGCCAGCAAGCCGTTCCTGACCGACATCGAAGCCATCCGCAGGCGCGCCCGCGAGCACCTCGACCAGGGCGCCATCACCGCCGGCTACAGCGCCGATCGGGAGACGGTGATCAAGCTGCTCAACGAGGCGCTGGCCACCGAGATCGTCTGCACGCTGCGCTACAAGTACCACTACTTCATGGCGCAGGGCATCCACTCGCAGGCGGTCAAGGCCGAGTTCCTCGAGCACGCGCAGCAGGAACAGGAACACGCCGACCGCATCGCCGAACGCATCACGCAACTCGACGGCAAGCCCAACTTCAACCCCGACGGACTGCTCAGCCGCGCGCACGCGGACTACGCCGAGGGTGCCGACCTGGTCGAGATGATCAGGGAGGACCTGGTCGCCGAACGCATCGCCATCGACACCTATCGCGCGATCGTCGAATACATCGGCACCGACGACCCGACCACCCGCCGCATCATGGAAGAGGTGCTGGCGCAGGAGGAGGAGCACGCCGAGGACATGGCCAGCCTGCTGGTCCAGCTCGGCCAGGCCGAAACCGCCCGCCCGGCGCAGCCCGCGCAGGGCGCGCCGGCGAGCCAGCCGAACCCCGGGTCCGGCTGGCAGCACTGAGCCCCCGCTACCAGCCGGCGAGCACCAGCTTGCCGATGCTGCGGCCGGACTCGATGCGACGGTGCGCCTCGCGAAGGTTGGCCGCGTCGATCGGCCCGAGCGTCTCGCGCGCGATCCCGCGCAGCTCGCCCGCATCGATCAGCGCCGCCACGCGGGCGAGGATGCGGCCCTGTTCGGCCAGATCCGCCGTGCCGGCGCGCGAGCGGGTGAACATCGACTCCCAGTGGATCCCGATCGACTTGGCCTTGTACGCGCCGCCGATCGGCAACGGCCCCCGCGGTTCGACGATCAGGCCGACGTGCCCCTGCGGCGCGAGCAGTTGGCCCAGCGTCTCCCAGTAGCGATCCGTATCGGCCAGGTTGGCTGCGGCGTCGACCTGCGCGAGCCCGAGCGCGGCCAGCTGCGGGGCAAGCGGCTGGCGGTGGTCGATCACCTCGATGGCGCCGAGCTGGCGGCACCAGGCGGCGGTCTCCGGCCGCGAGGCGGTGGCGATCACCCGGAAGCCGGCGCGGCGCGCGAACTGGATCGCCATCGAGCCCACGCCGCCAGCGCCGCCGATCACCAGCAGCGTGCGGCCCTCGCCGCCGTGCTCGCTGTCGAAAGGCATGCGCTGGAACAGGAGTTCCCAGGCGGTCAGCGACACCAGCGGCAGCGCCGCCGCCTGGGCGGCGTCGAGTGTCCGTGGCGCCAGGGCGACCAGGCGCGCATCCACCGCCTGCAACTGCGCGTGGCTGCCGGGGCGGGTGACGTCGCCGGCGTAGTAGACGCGGTCGCCCGGTGCGAAGCCCTGCACGGCGGCACCGACCGCCTCGACCGCGCCGGCCGCGTCGAAGCCGAGCACGCGCGGTGCGGCGGCGGATGCCCGCAGCTTGGTGTCGACGGGATTGACCGACACGGCGTCCACGCGCACCAGCAGGTCGTGGTCGCCCGGCACGGGCGCGGGCAGTTCCGCGTCCACGAGTGCGTCGGCGGCGTCGATCGGCAGCGGGTGGGCGAGCACGGCTTTCATGCGGCGCCTCCTGCGGTGGGAAGCACGGCGGGCACCGGCGGCGGATTGCGCTCGGCGAACATGCCGTTCCAGTACGGGTAGTAGGGATAGGGCGGCATCACCGCGCTGGCGGCATCGAGGCGGGCCATCTGATGAGCGTCGAGCGACCAGCCGATGGCGCCTAGGTTGTCGCGCAGCTGCGCCTCGTTGCGCGCACCGATCAGCACGGTGGACACGGTCGGGCGCTGCAGCAGCCAGCGGATCGCGACCTGCGGCACGCTGCGGCCGGTCTCGGCGGCGACCGCATCGAGCGCGTCGACCACGCGGTAGAGGCGTTCCTCGTCCACCGGCGGCGCGTACTGCGCGGTGTCGTGCAGGCGGCTGCCGGAGGGCAGCGGTTGGCCGCGCCGGATGCGGCCGGTCAGGCGGCCCCATCCCAGCGGGCTCCACACCACCGCGCCCAGGCCCTGGTCCAGGCCCAGCGGCATCAGCTCCCACTCGTAGTCGCGGCCGATCAGCGAGTAGTACACCTGGTTCGCCACGAAGTGCGTCCGACCATGCCGGTCCGCGGCCGCCTGCGACTTCATCAGCTGCCAGCCGGAGAAGTTGGAAGCGCCGAGGTAGCGCACCTTGCCCGCGCGTACCAGGTCGTCGAGCGCGGCCATCACGCTCTCCACCGGCGTCATCGCGTCGAAGTGATGCAGCTGCAGCAGGTCGATGTAGTCGGTGCCCAGGCGCCTGAGCGCGCGCTCCACCCCGCCGATCAGGTGAGGGCGCGAGGCGCCGATGTCGTTCGGCCCCTCGCCGGCGCGCAGGGTGAGCTTGGTGGAGAGGATCGCCCGATCGCGCCTGCCCTTCAGCGCGGCGCCGAGGATCTCCTCCGAGGCGCCGTCGGAATAGACGTCCGCCGTGTCGAACAGGCTGGCGCCGGCCTCCAGGCAGATGTCGACCAGGCGGCGGGCCTCGGCCGTGTCGGTGGCGCCCCAGGCGGCGAATAGCGGGCCCTTGCCGCCGAAGGTGCCGGCGCCGAAGCCGAGCGCGGGCACCTTGAAGCCGGAGGCGCCGAGAAAGCGGTATTCCATGGGATGTTTCCTTGAGTGGGGGGAGGATCAGCGCTCGCAGGCGGCGAGTCGCACCGGCGCGGGACGGGCGGCCCGCAGGCCGGCCAGCGCCACCGCGGCGCCGCCGAGGGTGACCAGCGCGCCGGCGAACGGCACCGCGGCCAGGCCCGTGCCGTGCTCGATCACCACGCCGCCCAGCCAGGCGCCGAAGGCGTTGCCGAGATTGAACGCACCGATGTTCAGGCTGGAGGCGAGGTTGGGCGCGCCGGCCGCCTCGTGCAGCACCCACAGCTGCAACGGCGCCACGGTGGCGAAGGCGGCGATGCCGAACAGGCCCATCGCCAGCAGCGCCGGCAGCCGCGCGTGCAGCGCCAGGCCGGTGAACGCGAGCACCGCCGCGAGCGCCAGCAGCGTGCCGACCAGCGCCGCGCCCAGGCGACGGTCGGCCAGGCGCCCGCCGAGCAGGTTGCCGACGATCAGCCCCATGCCGAGCAGCAGCAGGATCGGCGGGACCGCCCGGTCAGGGAAGCCGGCCATGCGGGTGAGCAGGGGCTGCACGTAGGTGAAAACGGTGAACACGCCGCCGAAGCCCAGCACGGTCGTGGCCAGGCCCAGCAGCACGGAGGGCTGGGCGATCGCGCGCAGCTCCGCGCGCAGCGGGGGCGTCGCGTGCCGCCCGTGGTCCGCCGGCACTCGCGCCGCGATCACCGCCAGGGCGACCACGCCGACGGCGGCGACCGCCCAGAACGTGGCGCGCCAGCCGGCCAGGTGGCCGAGCCAGGTGCCGGCCGGAACCCCCAGCAGGGTGGCCAGCGTCAGGCCGGTGAACATCAGCGATATCGCCGAGGCGCGCCGCTCCGCCACGACCAGCCCGGTGGCGACCACCGAGCCGACGCCGAAGAAGGTGCCGTGCGCCAGCGAGGTGACCACCCGCGCCGCCATCAGCGTGGCGTAGCTGGGCGCCAGTGCGCAGGCCAGGTTACCCAGGGTGAAGATCGCCATCAGCCCGAGCAGCACGGCCTTGCGCGACAGCCGCCCGGTCGCGGCGGTGAGCAACGGGGCGCCGACGAACACGCCCAGCGCGTAGCCGGAAATCAGCAGGCCGGCCGCCGCGACGCCGACGTGGAGATCGCGCGCCACCTGCAGCAGCAGGCCCATGATCACGAATTCGGTGGTGCCGATGCCGAAGGCGCCGGCGGCCAGCGCATACAGCGCCGGCGGGGTTCGGGAAGCAGCGCTCATGACGGAACTCCGTGGGGAGCGCGCAGGCTAGTCGCTTGCACTTTCAGCAAAAACCGCCAGGATAACGAATCGCTTTCAACGAAAAGTTGATAATGATGGACCGCCTGGATGACCTCGCCCTGTTCCTGCGCGTGCTCGACCAGGGCTCGATCAGCGCCGCGGCGCGCAGCCTGGACCTGTCGGTGGCGGTGGCCAGCCAGCGCCTGAAGCGGCTGGAGCGCACGCTCGGCGTGCGGCTGCTGCAGCGGACCACCCGCCGCCTGCATCCGACCCCCGAGGGCATGGCGCTGGCCGAACAGGGCCGCCCGCTGGTGGAGGACCTGGAGGCGCTCACCTCGGGCCTGCGCCAGAGCGCCACCGAGGTCTCCGGCACCTTGCGGGTGACCCTGTCGGCCTCGTTCGGCCGCCAGTACATCTCGCCACTGCTGCCCGAATTCCTCGAGCGCCATCCACGCGTGCGGCTGAGCGTGCATCTAAGCGACGAGATGCTGGACCTGGTCAGCGCCGGCTTCGACCTGGCCATTCGCATCGGCGCACTGGTCGACTCCAGCCTGGTCGCGCGCAAGCTCGCGGTGAACCGGCGCGTGCTGTGCGCCGCGCCGTCCTACCTGCGCCGGTACGGTCATCCGCGCACACCGGAAGACCTCGCCGCGCACGAGTGCCTGGTGCTGGTCGGCAGCGGCGGGCGGCAGGACGTGTGGCGCCTGACCGACGCCCACGGCCGCGAACACGCGGTGAAGGTGGGCGGCCGCTTCGAGACCACGCTGGGCGAGGTGATCCGCGACGCCTCGCTGGCCGGTCTGGGCATCTCCCACCACTCGCTGTGGCACGTGCAGGACGATCTGTGTGCGGGCCGGCTGGTCCGGGTGCTGCCCGCCTACCCGATCGCCGATACCGGCATCTACGCGCTGATGCCGCAGCGGCGGCTGGTACCCCCGCGGGTGCGTGCGTTCGTCGATTTCCTCGCCGAGCGCTTCGGCGAGGTGCCGCCGTGGGAGCGGGCGCGGAAGGCCACACCCACACCCGCAAGGCGCCCCCAGCACCTAACCAACACATAGCTTCCAACACCGTGAACCTGTACCCATACATCCCGTAGATCGCGT